>DASSBZ010000176.1:0-3236 GCA_035698205.1 Gemmatimonadaceae bacterium
CTCGAGCTGCTGGCCGAGTCGTTCGCGATCTGCCGCCTCGGAGCCAACGACCCGGTGCCGGCGTGGGCACTGCTGCCCGGCGCCTTCGCCTCGATCTGTCGATCGCCCGATGAGCTGTCCATCGTGTGCCCCGATCCGGCGGTGCCGCGGAGTGTGGCGGCGGAGCGCGGCTACCGCGCGCTGCGGGTGCGCGGCCCGCTGCCGTTCCAGATCACCGGCGTGCTCGCGGGAATCGCCCGGCCGCTGGCCGAGGCGGAGATCCCGATCTTCGCGATCTCCACCTACGACACCGACTACGTGCTCGTGCGCTCGCGCGACCTTGCCCAGGCGGTCGAGGTGTTGCGAGAGGCGGGGCACGTGTGGCCGTGGGCCACGCTCGACGCACCACCGCTTACCTGAATCGCCGTTGATCGCATCCCGATCGAACGTCCGGGGCGCGTGCCGGTGAGCGATGCCGGCGCGGTGCGCCCGCGCGCCCTCCCCGTTGCCGGCCTGGGGAGCGTGCTCCTCGGCGCCGCGTTCCTCATGGCCACGTCGGCCGTCGGACCGGGGTTCCTCACGCAGACGACCGTGTTCACCGAGCGGCTTGGCGCCAGCTTCGGATTCGTCATCGTCGTTTCCATCCTGTTCGACCTCGGCGCGCAACTAACCGTCTGGCGCGTGATCGCCGTGGCGGGGCGCCGGGCGCAGGACGTGGCCAACCTCGTGCTCCCCGGTCTCGGCTGGCTCCTGGCCGCGCTGGTCGCCGCGGGCGGGTTTGCCTTCAACATCGGGAACGTGGCCGGTGCCGGGTTGGGGCTCAACGCCATGCTCGGACTCGAGCCCGTGACCGGCGCGTTGTTGAGCGCGGCGATCGCGATCGCGCTCTTTCTCGTACGCGAGGCGGGGCGCGCGATGGATCGCTTTGCGCAACTGCTCGGCTTCGTGATGGTGGCACTCACCGTGTACGTGGCGATCGCGTCGCAGCCGCCGATTGGCGAGGCGCTGGTGCGCAGCGCGGTGCCGCACACCGTTGACATGCTGGCCATCGTCACGCTGGTTGGGGGGACGGTGGGCGGCTACATCACCTTCGCCGGTGCACACCGATTGCTCGATGCGGGGGTGCACGGAATCGACGCGGTACCGCAGGTGACGCGCGCCGCCGGTTCGGCGATCGGCATCGCGTCGATCATGCGGGTGGTGCTGTTTCTGGCGGCGCTTGGCGTGGTGTCACGCGGGCTGTCGCTCGACCCGGCCAATCCGCCGGCGAGCGTGTTCCGTCATGCGACGGGGGAGGGCGGATACCGGCTGTTCGGGCTGGTGATGTGGGCGGCGGCGCTCACGTCGGTCGTCGGCGCGGCGTACACGTCGGCCTCGTTCCTGCGCTCGGTGCATCCGCTGCTCGACCGGCACTGGCGCTCGGTGATCGTGGCGTTCATCGCCGCGTCGTCGCTGGTGTTTGCGGGCGTGGGTCGACCGGTGGCAATCCTGATCCTGGTGGGCGCACTGAATGGCCTGATCCTGCCCATATCGTTAGGCGTGATGCTGGTGGCCGCGCACCGGCGCGATATCGTGGGCGAGTACCGGCATCCGCGCATGCTCACGTGGGCCGCGGCGGCGGTGACGCTGGTGATGGCCGGGCTCGGGGTGTGGGTGCTGGTGACGGAGGTGCCGAAGCTGATGGGGTGAGTGCGGCTTGGGCGCCTAACGTCTGGCAGCGACAGCGAACTGCAGGGAATGCCGGTTGTGCGAATTCGCTCCGCCCCATCGGTCGAGATCAGCGCACGATGTCCACGCGCTTGCTGCAGCCCGTGTCGGCAGTCAACTTGTCCCCCTCCACTGGTCCGGAAGGACACCATGTATCGACTCGTCGCCGGCCTCGCGCTCGCCCTGGCTGCTGTCCCATCCCTTCACGCGCAACAGGAGACTGCCATGACGGCGCGCGGCACATTCGACATCACGGTTACACCGGTTCCGCCCACCGACGGCAGCGACAGCACGATCGGCCGCATGAACCTCGACAAGCGCTTTCACGGTGACCTCGATGCCACCAGCCGAGGACTCATGCTCGCCGCCGGCAACCCCGATGGCGGGTCGGCCGGGTACGTCGCGATGGAAGAGGTCACCGGCACGCTGTCCGGTCGCTCCGGGAGCTTCGTGCTCCAGCACATCGGCAGCATGGACGCCGGCGCCATGGAGCTGACTGTGGCCGTGGTGCCAGGAAGCGGCACCGGCGAGCTCGCGGGGATCTCGGGGCGCATGACGATCGTGATCGAGGGCGGGAAGCACTCGTACGAACTGGCGTATACGCTGCCCTGAGATCGCTCGCGCGTCTGTCCCGCTTCTCCCGCTCAGGTAGCGTGCACCGGAGGCGCGAGCGGGAGGCTCAGGAAGAGACCATCCTCCGGACTCCGGAAACGCCGTACATGAATCACGCGGCGCCATGGCGACCCGAGGTCGCCTTGGCGCCGCGCCGTGTACCGCCTGACGAGTGACGCCGTGCCGAGTCGCGTCAGCAGCCGCCGAACTGGAGGTCCGCGCCGGTGAAGTTATGGAGCCCCGGTGCCGCGGGACCAATCGAGCTCCCCGTCGCCACGTGGAGGTTGTTGTGGAACTGGTTGAACGCGCGCTGGAGCTCGGGATGACCGCAGACCTGCGGCCCAACTTCGACGAGGCTGCCCGAACTCGTCCGGACATAGTGACGATGCGGTGGCACGTTGGTGAGTTCCGGGTCCGCGTGGCTCGTTGACGTGGTGATGAGAATCGCAGCCATTCCAGCGATGAGACCAGCAGCCATTCGCAGCTTCATTGTGGGCCTCGGTGACCGAGTTGGGTAGCGCCCTGCGGGAGCGCCAACGTATGTCATGGGGCATGGCGTGCGCCAGACCAGCAGAAGGTGCGGGCGGGTGCCGCTCGTGGCGCTCACGTACGCCAGGCGGCAGATTCTCTGCAGGAGAACCGCGCCGCTCGCGCCGCGAACGGCGGCGAGAGCGGGGGTACCCGAGGCGGGGAGGATCTCACGGCCGACATGCCGACCTCAAGCAACCACGTGGCTTCCCGCGCGCTCGCAGCGGGGAGGGAGGCCTTTCAGCGGCAAGCCTGGCAGGAAGCCTACGATGCGCTGGAGGCGGCCGACCGCCACGGTCTGCTTGCAGCCGCCGACCTGGAGCGTGCCGCGGCAGCGGCCTACCTCTCCGGACGAGACGAGGAGCACTGCCGTTATCTCGAACGCGCCCACCGGCTGCATCTCGAGTCCG
>DASSBZ010000177.1:0-3178 GCA_035698205.1 Gemmatimonadaceae bacterium
CCGATGATCGCGATCAGCCCGACGTTGAAGTACACATCCGCGGACAATCCGCGCAGCATGGAGAAGAGCACCGATCCGAGCACGCCGAGCGGCACCACCAGCAGCACCGAAAGCGGCACCGTCCAGCTTTCGTACAGCGCAGCGAGCAGCAGGAATACTACGACGAGCGAGAGACCGAGCAGGAGGCCGACCTGGCCGCCCGCCTGCTTCTCCTCGTACGAGACCCCCGTCCACTCGTAACCGAATCCCTCCGGAAGCTGTTCCATGAGGCGCTCCATCTCCGTCATGGCTTCGCCCGTGGAGCGGCCCGGCGCCGCCATCCCCGAGATGGTGACGGCCGGATAGCCGTTGTAGCGATCGAGCTGCGGCGGTCCGGCGGTCCATTCCACCGTGGTGAAGGCGCCGAACGGCACCATCTCGCCCTGCGCATTGCGCACCTGCAGTTCGAGCACGTCCTGCGGCGTCATCCGGAAGGGCGCGTCGGCGGCAATGAGCACGCGCAGGATCCGTCCGTCGCGACTGAAGTCATTGGCATAGGCGCTGCCGAACGCGATGGCGAGCGTGGTATTGACGTCGCGGATCGCGAGCCCCAGTGCGCGCGCCGTGATCCGGTCCACCCGCACGCGCAGCTGCGGCGCATCCGCCTGCGCCTCGGGGCGAACGCCAACCAGCAACGGACTCTGGCTCGCGAGACCGAGCATCTGGTTGCGTGCCTGGAGGAGCGCATCGTTCCCCAGCGCGGCCCGATCCTGCAGCTTGAAGGTGAACCCACTCGCCACGCCGAGCCCCTGGATGGCCGGCGGATCGAGCGCGAAGACCATGGCTTCCTTGATGCCCATCAGCGCGCCCGTCGCCTTCGCCACGAGCGTCTGGGCGCTGTTGTCTGCACCCTTGCGTTCGTCCCACGGATGCAGGGAGACGAACGACATCGCGTTGGACTGCCCCTGGCCAAAGAAGCTGAAGCCGCGCACGAAGATGATGCTCTTCACCTGCGGCTGCGCCTTGTAGAAATCCTTCACCTGCTCGACGGCGAGGTCGGTGCGTTCCGTGGTGGCGCCAGGGGGCGCCTGCACGACCGTCAGCACGATACCCTGATCCTCGGTGGGGAGGAAGCTCCCCGGCAGCCGCACGAACAGCAGCAGCGTGACAGCCACCAGCGCCGCGAAGATTGCCAGAAAGCGCAACGGGCGCAGGAGGATCCGCCCCACGGTGGACTGATAGCGCTCCGTGGTGCGCGCGAACCACTGGTTGAATCGATGGAAGAAGCGACGCATCGGATGGCGCAACGCCGACTCCTCCTTTTCGGCCTGCGGTGCGTGCGGCTTGAGCAGCGTGGCGCAGAGCGCGGGCGTCAGCGTCAGGGCCATCAGCGCCGAGAACGCGATGGAGATGGCCAGGGTTACCGAGAACTGCCGGTAGATGCCCCCGGTCGAGCCGGGGAAGAACGCCATCGGCACGAAGACCGCCACCAGCACCAGCGTGATGCCGATGATGGCGGACGTGATCTGGCGCATCGCCTTCACCGTCGCGTCGTACGGCGACAGGTGCTCCTCGGCCATGATCCGTTCCACGTTCTCGATCACCACGATGGCGTCGTCCACCAGGATGCCGATCGCCATCACCATCGCGAACAGCGTCAGCACATTGATCGAGAAGCCCAGGACCCAGAGCCCCAGACACGCGCCGGCCAGCGCGATCGGGACGACGATCGTGGGGATCAGCGTGGCGCGCCAGTTCTGCAGGAAGAGGAACATCACGCCGAACACCAGCAGCATGGCTTCCAGGAGCGTCTCGGCCACCGACGTGATCGAGGCATCGATGAATGGCGTCGTGTCGTACGGCACCGTCCAGCCGATGTCCGTCGGGAAGGTGCGCGAGAGCTGCTCCATCCGTTCCTTCACGGCCTGGGCAACCGCCAGCGCATTGGCGCCCGGCGTCAACTGCACCGCCATGCCGGCCGCGGGTCGGTCGTCGAGCTCCATGCCGCCCACGTACGATTGCGCACCGAGCTCCACGCGCGCCACATCACCCAGGCGTACGATCGAGCCGTCGGGGTTCGCACGCAGGATGATCGAGGCAAACTGTTCTGGTGTCGTGAACCGGTTCTGCGTGAGGATCGTGGCGTTGATCTCGGAGCCTTCCGCCAGCGGCTGATCACCGAGTGCCCCACCCGTGGACTGCGTGTTCTGCTCCTGCACCGCGGCCAACGCCTCGGCGGGCGACATCCGGAACGTCGCCAGGCGGTCCGGGTCGAGCCAGATGCGCATGGCGTACTCGGACGAGAAGTTCAGGATCGACCCCACCCCCGGCACGCGCCGCAATTCGTCGACGACGCGTGTTGCGGCGAAGTTGCCGAGCTCCAGCGATGGCGTCGCCCCGGTCTTCGAGGTGAGCGCGACGATCATCAGGAATCCTTGCCCGGCCTTGGCGACGCGCACGCCCTGCCGCCTGACCTCCTCCGGCAGGCGCGGCTCCACGCTGCGCAATCGGGTCTGCACCTCCATCAGCGCGACGTCGATGTCGGTGCCGCTGGTGAAGGTGACCGTGATGGAAGCGCTGCCGTTCGACCGGCTCGTCGAACTCATGTAGAGGAAGCCTTCGACGCCGTTCAGCTCCTGCTCCATCACCTGCGTGACGTTGGTGGCCAGGACGGCCGCGTCGGCGCCGGGGTACACGGCGCTGATGGTGAGCGAGGGCGGCGCGATGGAGGGATACTGCTCGATTGGCAGCGCGCGCAGCGCCATCACTCCCGCGAGCACGATCGAAAGCGCGATCACCCATGAGAAAACCGGGCGATCGATGAAGAAGCGAGGCGTCATCGGGAGGACGGGTTCGCGCTGTCGGCCACCGGCGTTGCCGACGAGGAGTCCGGCGCGACCGAGGTGGTATCGATGCGCACCGGCTGTCCCGGCTGCACCTTCTGCAGGCCATCCACGATCACGCGATCGCCGGGAGAGAGCCCGTCGAGTATCACCCACGAGCCGCCCTGCAGGTCGCCCACCTTCACCGTCCGGACCGTCGCGACGTCACCGTCGCCGCCCACCGTAACCGTGGCACCCTGCGGCGTCACCGAGACGGCGCGCTGCGGCAAGAGCAGGCCGTCCGAGCGCACGCCGGCATCGATCTGCACGCGCACGAACTGCCCCGGAAGGAGCAGCCGGTCGGGGTTGGGGAACTC
>DASSBZ010000178.1:0-3517 GCA_035698205.1 Gemmatimonadaceae bacterium
CGCATCTGTGTCAGCCCGCATGGCTCGTACATCGAGGGCATGAGGCACATGTCGGCGCCGGCGAGCAGGCGATGCTCGAGCCGGTCGGTGAAGTTGAACTCGGTGCCGATGCGCGTCGGTGCGCGAAGCGCCAGCTCACGCAGCTCGGCCTCGTACTTCGGGTCGCCGGCACCAAGGAAGATGAACTGGGCGTCGAGCGCGAAGTAGTCGGGGTAGCCGAGGATGAGCTCGAGCCCCTTCTGGTAGGTGAGGCGCGCGCTCATGGCGAAGATCGGGATGCCCGCGCGCTGCGGCAGTCCGAAGGCGCGCTGGATGGCCGCCTTGCACTTGCGCTTGTTCTCCATGTTGTCGCGCGAGAAGCGGGCCGTGATCTGGGTGTCGGTCTCGGGGTTCCAGAGCGTCTGGTCGATGCCGTTGACGATCCCGACGAAGCGTTCGCGCAGTGCGATGAACGCGTCGTGCAGGCCGAACCCGCCAGCCGGTGTACGCAGCTCGTGCGCGTGCGTGGGGCTCACCGTGGTGACCGCGTCGGAAAAGGCCAGTCCGCCCTTGAGCACGTTGACCTTGCCGTACCACTCGAGCTGCCGCCAGTTGAACAGCGACCAGGGGAGCCCGATCTCGGGGAGGATCTCCGGGGGATACTGCCCCTGGAACCCCGCGTTATGCACCGACAGGACGGTGGACACCTGGCGGTACCAGGCTTCGTGCTGGAAGTACGTGCGGAGGTAGACCGGTGCCAGCGCGGCGTGCCAGTCGTGCGCGTGCAGCAGGACCGGACCCTCGGCGATGCGCGGCAGCGCGACGAGCGCGGCGAGCGAGAACAGCGCGTATCGGCGCGGGTTATCCGGGTAGTCGAAGCCGTTCTCCCCGTACAGCCCGGGACGGTCGAAGAAGTGCGGATGATCGATGAAATAGATGCGGGGCGTCCGTTGCTCCCGCGACCGACCCGTGACGGCGTGACGAAACAGCCGCACCGTCTCGGTGGTGGAGCCGAGCATCACCTCGAACGGTTCGCCGACCTGCTCGATCGCCCGCGCATTCTCGCGCGCCGCGCGGTAGAGCGGCATGACGATGGCCGTATCGATCCCCGCCGACGCCTGGAACCTGGCCAGGCTGTGTACCGCCTCACCCAGCCCGCCGGTGCGTGCGAACGGCGCGAGCTCCGCCACCACGTGCACCACGCTCACCGACTTGCCATCGCCACGCTGCAGCGGCGGCTCACGCGGAGCCGGCACGGGAATCGCCGCCGCGGGCGGGGGCGTGGCCGTCAGGCCCGCAGCATCTGGCACGGTGGCACGCGGCCGCGCCGTCGCGTCGAGCGCGCTCGCCGCTACGCCATCACGCCGTGGGCGTGGCATCGGGCAGGCCCTCCCCCCGCATCGCGGGTGCATAGTACTCGCTTCCGTACTCGTGTATCATCCGCCGCGCCGTGAAGCGACTTCCCGAGACGCGCAGCGCATGCTTCATCTTCTCCACCCACCCGGTGGGGACGCCGCGCTCATCGCGCTGGTAGAACAGCGGCACCACATGCCGCTCCAGCAGCACGTACAGCCGCTCCACGTCCTCCGTGTCGGCGTCGGTCTCGGGCGCCGCATCCGGAATCACCCAGCCGTTCTGTCCATCGAACCCTTCCGCCCACCATCCGTCAAGGGTGCTGAGTTGCGGTACCCCGTTCAATCCGGCCTTCATGCCACTCGTTCCACTGGCCTCCAGCGGCACGCGCGGGAGGTTCATCCAGAGGTCCACGCCTTCCACCAGGCGGTGGGCGACGTGCATGTCGTAGTCCTCCAGGAAGGCAACGCGCCCCTCGAGGCTCGGATCGCGCGTGAGGCGATAGACCGTCTGCAGCACCTCCTTCCCCGGATTGTCCGACGGGTGCGCCTTGCCGGCAAAGAGCAACTGCACCGGCCGGCGCTGGCTCGTGATCAGGTCGCGCAGCCGATCGAGGTCGCGGAAAATCAGGTCCGCGCGCTTGTACGTCGCGAACCGTCGTGCGAAACCGATGGTCATCGCATCGGGGTCCAGCAACGTGCCTGCACCCACCACGTGCGCAGCTTCCTTCCACTGCCGCGTGAACCGGCGCCGGGCCTGCTCGCGGATGAATCCCATGAGTTCACGCTTCTTGCGCCGGTGCACGTGCCAGAAATCGGCGTCGTCGATGTCGAGCACCTGCTCCCATGTGGCCGCGTCGTCCAGCCGCTTCCCCCAATCCGGGCCGAGGTGTCGATCGAGCAGCCCCATCACCTCGGCGCACATCCACGTGGCGAGGTGCACGCCATTCGTGATCGCGCCGATGGGCACCTGCTCCACCGGACGGTGCGGCCAGAGCACGTGGAAGAGCTCACGCGAGACGTCGCCGTGCCGCCGCGCCACACCGTTCACACGGTCGGAGAGCCGGACGGCGCAGACGCTCATGTGGAATTCCCCTGCATGCTCCGTGGGGTGCCGCCCGAAGTCGAAGAACGCCTCGCGCGTGATGCCCATCTCATCCCAGATGGGACCCGTCGTCGTCTCCACGAGTTCGTTGCTGAACCGGTCGTGTCCGGCGGGCACCGGCGTGTGCGTGGTGAAGATGCTGCGCGCGCGCACGGCACGCGCCGCGTCGTCCGCGGTCATTCCCGAGTCGATCAGCTCGCGCAGCCGTTCGATCAGCATGAAGGCGGCGTGTCCTTCGTTGGCGTGCCATGCCGTCGGGTGCAGCCCGACCGCGCGCAGCACGCGCACACCGCCCACGCCGAGTATCCACTCCTGCTTGATGCGCAGCTCGGGGCCGCCCGCGTACAGCTTGCTCGCGAGCTCGCGGTCTTCCGGATCGTTCTGCGGCAGGTTCGTATCGAGCAGGTACACCGGTACGCGCCCCACCATCATGCGCCAGGCGCCGATGTGCACGTCGCGCCCCGCCGTGCGAAGCACTGTCAGCCATGGCGACTGATCGGCGCTGAATACCTGCTCCAGCGGTGTCGCGCTGACGTTGAACAGTTCGTCGGAGTCCTCCTGCCAGCCGTCGAGTCGCAGTCGCTGGTCGAAGTATCCCTTCCGATAGAAGAGACCTATGCCGACGAGGGGAATGCCGGCGTCGGAGGCTGCCTTGCAATGGTCGCCCGCGAGCACGCCAAGTCCGCCCGAATAGATGGGAACCGAGTTGTGCAGCCCGAACTCGGCGCAGAAGTAGGCGACCGGACCTGAGCCCTCCGTACCCGTTCCGGGGATGAGGTCGGCGTAGTGCTCGTGAAACCAGGTCCCCTCACTTGACCGATTGCGCTCCTCCTTGGCCACGATCCGGTCGTACAGGGCGAGGAACGACGGGTCCCTCGAGCATGCGCCGAGCCGCTCGGGGTGCACCCGGCGGAGCAGCATGAGCGGATTGTGGCGGGTGAAGTGCCAGAGCGGCTCGTCAATCCAGGAGAACAGCGTCCTGGCGCTGCGACTCCAGCTCCAGGAGAGGTTCAACGCCAGCGGGCCGAGCCCTTCGATTCGTGGGGGGAGGTACGGTATGCGCTGCCATTCGAGGCTCATG
>DASSBZ010000179.1:0-3444 GCA_035698205.1 Gemmatimonadaceae bacterium
GTTCGGGGGGGAGCCCCCACGCCCCCCGCTCCCCACCCCCTGCATCACCCACCGCCTCCCGCGCCGCATCGTACGCGACCCCCGCCGTGCGCCCCGGCTCACTCGCCGACACCGCCGAAAGCATCTCGCGCAGGTGCGGCAGCGCCGTGCGCAGGTCCGCCAGTAACGGCATGTCCGCGCGCACCCGCGTCAGGTCGTCGAGATCGAGCGCGCACGTGACCAGCGCCTCCTCGAACAGCGGGCCGCGTGCGCGCACGTCGCCGGCCGGCCCTGCCACGAGCGCGCTCCCCTGGAACAGCTTCCCCCCCTCGCTCCCGGCAAGGTTCGACAGCGAAACGAAAACGCCGTGCTCTTCAGCGATGTCGCGGATCAGGCGCTCCCACCGGTCCACGCTCGCCGGCGCGCTCACCGCGCCCTCTCGCAGGTGAATGCCACGCGCGGGCGCCGCCGCCGAGACGAAGATCACCTGCGCGTCGTCGAGCGCGGCGATGGTCCCCGTAATGCTGTGCCACGCGTCCTCGCAGACGAGCATCGCGGCGCGCCCCCACGGCGTGTCGAACGCGCGGACATCGTGCCCGCGTTCCACGAACCGCTCTTCGTCGAACAGCCCGTATGTGGGCAGGAACGTCTTGCGGTGCACATGACGGATGTTCGGTCCGCTTCCGCCCACACCAACGCACATGACGCTGTTGTACAGCGTGCTCCGCCAGCTTTCGTAGAAGCCGACCACCACGTCCAGGTTCCGCGCCCCGCTGACCGCCTCGCGGTAGGCCGCGTCGAGATCACGCGCGAGCGACCCGGCGGTCATGGCCAGCTCGCGGACCGCGCCTTCAACGAAGTAGCCGGTGAGTGCCGTCTCGGGCAGGTGCAGCACCTGCGGCCGCGGCACCAGCGCATCGGCGTGCGCGAACCATTCGCCAAGTGACTTCAGGTTCGCGGCGTAGTCACCCTTGGCGGGGCGGAACTGGGCGACGGCAAGCGGAAGTGGGCGTGACATGTGCGAAAGGTGGCGATGGACGGGAGCGGCCAGCAACCGCCCCCGATGGTACGCCGGTCACGGACACCTCGCCGGGCCGTGGTGTATATATCCGGAAGCCTTACGAGAACGCCGATGCATCACGCTCGCTCCGACACATCTTCGCGCCCATCGCGCACCCACCGGCCCCGGCACCGTGCCGCGGTCGTCGCGGCGCTGCTCCTGGCGCTCGCGCCGGCGCGTCATGCCGCCAGCGCGCAGGATACCCGCGCCGAACCGGCCGCCGAGGCGTGGCAGATCATCCAGCCGCCGCAGGCATCGGTGGTGTTCGCACGCGATGGATCGCTGATCGGCGTGTTCGGTCGCGAGAAGCGCATGAGCGTCGCGATTTCATCGCTGCCGCCGCACGTCTATCAGGCGTTCGTGGCGGTGGAGGACCAGCGCTTCTACCAGCACGACGGGGTGGACGTCATCGGTATCGCCGGCGCCATCAAGGATGCCGTCACCGGGGACCTGCGCGGCGCCAGCACCATCACGCAGCAGCTCGTTGGCAACATGCACCCCACCATCGTGGATCGCACCGACGGCAGCCTCTCGCGCAAGCTGCGTGAGCAGGCGGCAGCGCGCGAAATGGAGCGGCACTACTCCAAGGCGCAGATCCTCGAGGCGTACCTCAACCAGATCTCGTTCGGGCACGGCTGGTTCGGCATCGAGATGGCGGCCCGACATTACTTCGGCAAGAGCTCCGCGAATCTCACCATCGCCGAAGCGGCCACCCTCGCGGCGATTCCCAAGGGCCCGGCCATCTACGACCCCATTCGCCACCCCGAACGCACCACGCAGCGTCGCAACGTGGTGCTCTCGTTGATGGCAGAACAGGGCTACATCACGCGCGCCGCGGCCAACGAAGCCCGCACGACGCCGCTCGTCGTGGCCGAAAACACGGGATATTCGGCCGATGCCAATTATTTCGTCGACGTGGTGCGGATACAGGCCGAACGTGCCGGTGCGCCCGTGCGCGACGGCGGCTTTCGCGTGTTCACTACCTTGGATCCGGCGGCCCAGCGCGCCGCCAACGCCGCGCTCGTGGAGGGTCTCGACGCGGTCGAGAGCCAGCCCGGATACCGGCATCGCAAGTACGCCGACCGCGCCGGTGGCGCGAGCGACTATCTCCAGGGCGCGGTCATTGCCCTCGATCCGGTCAACGGCGACGTCCGCGCACTGGTTGGCGGCCGCGATTACCGCGATTCACCGTACGACCGGGCGATCAGCGGGATGCGCCAACCCGGCTCCGCCTTCAAGCCGATCGTCTACGCCGCCGCCATCGCCGACAGCCTCGCGCCGAACCTGATCATCCCCGATACGGCGCTCGCCATCCCGCTCCCCGGTGGTCGCACGTACCGGCCGCGCAACGCCGACGGCCAGTTCCTCGGCCCGATGACCATGCGCGAAGCCATGACGAGGTCGCGCAATTCGGTCGCCGTACAGTTGGCAGAGCGGCTCTCGATCGACAGCGTGGCGGCGTGGGCACGTCGCTTCGGGATCGACGCCCCCGTCGCGCCGGTGCCCGCGAGCGCGATCGGCGCCTCGGTGCTGCAGCCGCTCGACCTCGTCTCCGCGTACGGCGTGATCGCGAACCACGGCGCGTATGTTCCGCCGCGGTTCATCTATCGCGTCGAGGATCGGACGGGTGCGGTCGTCTTCTCCAACCCCACGCCACCCTCGCGCCAGGTCATCGAGCCGGCGGTCGCGTTCATCGTGCGCGACATGATGCGCGACGTGGTGGATCGCGGCACGGCCACGTCGGTACGCCGCTATCTGAACGCGAGCGTCCCCGTCGCCGGCAAGACGGGGACGACCAACGACAACAGCGACGTCTGGTTCGTCGGCATCACGCCGCGTCTCGTGACGGGTGTCTGGCTCGGCTTTGATCGTCCGCGCTCCATCGCCCCCGGCGCCGGCGGTGGTTCGCTCGCGGCGCCGGTCTTCGGCAGGATGATGGCCACGCTCGCCTCCGACGGCCTCGCTCCGCATGCGCCATGGTTGAGCCCCGACGGCGTGGTTGCCGCCGAACTCGATCGCACGACCGGCCTGCTCGCCGACGCCACCACGCCGGCAGACCGCCGCTATACCGAGTACTTCCTCGAGGGCACCGAGCCGCTGCCCATCCGCATCAACGGGTGGCGGCTCTTCAAGCGCGGGCCGGTGATCTTCTAGGTTCTTCGGCAGGACCGACCGCGGCGAGCTCTCGCAGACCCGCCTTCCGCATATGCCGCGCGAGGCAGGTCCGCCTGCGGCGTGCTCTCGCGGAAGTGCGCGGAGTTTGTCACGCAAACTAGAACGCGATGCCGACGGTCACCGGGATGAAGTTCGTCTCGGGGTCGGTGCTGACGCTGTGGTAGCGCGCTTCGAGAAACATCGCGAATCCCGCCAGCGAGAGCTTGAGGCCGCCGCCGGCGTTCCATCCA
>DASSBZ010000180.1:0-15603 GCA_035698205.1 Gemmatimonadaceae bacterium
CTGCAAGGTCGTGAAACGGGCCGGCGTGACTCGCATCATCTGCAAGCGCAATCCCAAGCACAAGCAGCGTCAAGGCTAACCCATGGCTCGAATTGCTGGCGTCGATCTGCCTCGCGACAAGAAGGTCGAGATCGGTCTCACATACGTATTCGGCATCGGCCGCGCCACGGCGCGCAAGATCCTGGAGCAGACCGGTGTCAATCCGGACCTGCGCGTCCGGGACCTGAACGACGCCGACGTCAACAAGCTGCGTCAACTGATCGAGCGCGACCTGCGCGTGGAGGGTGCACTGCGCACCGCCATCGCGATGAACGTCAAGCGCCTGATGGACATCGGTTCGTATCGGGGCATTCGCCACCGCCGCGGACTGCCGGTGCGCGGTCAGCGCACGCATACCAATGCCCGCACCAAGAAGGGGCCGCGCCGCGCGATCGCCGGCAAGAAGAAGGTGACCAAGTAGGCTTATGGCTACGGGAAAGAAATCCAAGCGCGTGGTCGAGGCGGAGGGTGTCGCCCACGTCAACGCGACGTTCAACAATACGACGGTGACCATCACCGACTCGCACGGCAACGCGATCTCGTGGGGCTCCTCCGGCAAGGCCGGGTTCAAGGGTTCCAAGAAGTCCACGCCGTTCGCCGCCACCGTGGCCGCCGAGCAGGCGGCGCGCGAGGCGCTGTCGCAGGGGGTACGCCGCGTCCATGTGCGCGTGCAGGGCCCTGGCTCCGGTCGCGAATCGGCCATCCAGGCGCTCGCCTCGGCTGGGCTCCAGGTCAAGTCCATCAAGGACGTGACCCCCATCCCGCACAACGGTTGCCGGCCGCCCAAGCGGCGGAGGGTCTGACCGATGGGCCGCTATACCGGACCAAGCTGTCGTCAGTGTCGCCGCGAAGGCACCAAGCTGTTTCTCAAGGGAACGAAGTGCTTCACCGAGAAGTGCCCCGTCGAACGCCGCCCGTACGCGCCCGGCCAGCACGGCCAGAGCACGGCACGCCGCCGCAAGTCGTCGGAGTACTCCAAGCAGTTGCGCGAGAAGCAGAAGATCAAGCGCATCTACGGGCTCAGTGAGCAGCAGTTCCGCAACACGTTCGACCGCGTTTCCACGCAGGCCGGCGTGCTCGGACACAACCTGCTCGCCGCGCTCGAGAGCCGCCTCGACAACATGGTCTATCGCATGGGTTTCGCGCCGAGCCGCAAGGCCGCGCGCCAGCTCGTGCGGCACCGCCATGTCGAGGTGAACGGCCGGCTGGTCGATGTGCCCAGCTTTGTCGTCCGCCCCGGCGAGGAAGTGCGCGTGCGGCAGCGTTCGCGCGAACTCGCCGCCGTGATCGTGTCCATGGAACAGGCGTCGCGCGGTGCTCCGCTCTCGTGGATCGCCGTGGATCGCGACACGTTCAGCGGACGGATGCTCGAGCGCCCCACGCGACCGAACATTCCCATCGCGGCGCAGGAGCAACTGGTCGTCGAGCTGTACTCGAAGTAGCAGCGGCATCCCGGACGGCGCCGCCTCCCGCTGGCTTCACGCCACGGTCGGCGCACCGTCCGCCGCAGGTCGGGACCCTGACTCCCGTACGAGCCCACCGCGCGTCAGGGGCGGGGTGGGGCGTTGCCGGGCGACTGGCCGGTAAGACCACATTCCGGTTTTCAACGATATGACACAAGCCATCGATCTTCGTGGACTCGTTCGTCCGCAGCTCGTCGAGATGACGAAGCGCGACGACAATCCCGACATTGCCGAATTCCGTCTCCAACCGCTCGAGCGTGGCTACGGCCACACGCTCGGCAACGCGATGCGTCGCCTCCTGCTCTCCTCGCTGCGCGGGTCCGCGGTGTGGGGCTTCCGGATCGACGGCGTGCTGCACGAGCACCAGACCATCCCCGGCGTCGTCGAGGATGTTCACCAGATCATCGCCAACCTCAAGTCGCTCACGCTCGCGCTGGCCGACGACCTCGATGATGCCATCCTGCGCATCTCCGTCTCCGAGGCCGGTCCCGTCACCGCCGGCCAGATCGGCGACCAGGGCGGCGTGCGAATCGTCGATCCGGCGCACCACCTGCTCACCCTGCAGGACGACCGCGACCTGAACATCGAGCTGTACGTGAACAAGGGGCGCGGCTACGTGGAGAGCGACCAGCATGTCGTCGACCGCGGCCTGCCGATCGACCTCGTTCGCGTCGACGCGATCTACAATCCGGTCCGGCGGGCGAACTTCTCCGTCGCGGAAACGCGCGTAGGCCAGCGCACCGACTACGATCGCCTGCTGCTCACGGTGGAGACCAACGGCACCATCTCCCCCGAAGAGGCGGTGAGCTATGCCGCGGCGCTCGCGCAGGCACACTTCGAGTACTTCGCGGGCTTCGGCTCGCACGCCACCGGCATGGTCGGCGGCGACGGCGTGGTGGGCGATGCCCACCGCCTGGCCGAGAACCTGCGCACCCCCATCGACGACCTCGAGCTGTCGGTGCGGTCGGTGAACTCGCTCAAGAATTCAAGCATCCGGACGCTCGGCGACCTCGTCAAGCAGACGGAAGGCCAGATCCTGCAGGTCAAGAACTTCGGCAAGAAATCGCTGCAGGAGATCGCCGTGCTCCTCGAGCGTGAGGGGCTGAACTTCGGCATGCGATTCGACGAGAGCGGCGATGGCGTGAAGGTCATCGACTGGGGCACGGCGCCCAGCCGCGCCGCCGCCAACGCGCCTGACGACGAGGAGGAGTAGGGACCATGCGGCACCGCAAGGCGGGACGGGCGCTTCGGCGCACCAGCGAACAGAAGCTGGCGCTCATGCGCAACCTGGCCACGAGCCTGATCGAGTCGGGCGCGATCGAGACGACCGAGGCCAAGGCGAAGGAGTTGCGTCCATTCGTCGAGAAGCTCATCACGAAGGCAAAGTCCGGCACGCTGCACGATCGCCGGCTCGCCATCCGGCACGTGCAGAAGCGCGCCGCGGCCGACCGGCTGTTCCAGGTCATCGGCCCGCGCTTCCAGACGCGGCCGGGCGGCTACACGCGCATCCTGAAGACCGGCCATCGCAAGGGCGACGGGGCGGACATGGCGCGCATCGAGATCCTGGAGGGCTGAAGCCATGGCCATCAATCGCAGCCGCTGCTTCGTGTGCGGCAAGGGCGTCGTGTTCGGCAACAACCGCTCGCACGCCAACAACAAGACCCGTCGCACCTGGCGCCCGAATCTGCAGGTGGCGCGCGTGGTGGTCGACGGCAAGATCGAGAAGGTGAAGGTCTGCACGCGCTGCCTCCACGCGGGCAAGATCTCGCGGGCGCCGCGTGGGGCCGGGGGAGCGACGCAGGTCGCGTGACTCGCGGCGAGCCGATTCGACTCCGGTTCTGCGGGAGGGGGGCGCCGTCCGGTGCTCCCCTTTTTTACGCCCCCCTCCGCGTCGGCTGACCGATGGCACCCCGCACGGCGCTCATCTCGGGGATCGGCGGGCAGGACGGCTCGTATCTCGCCGAATTCCTGCTCGAGCGCGGCGATCGCGTCGTCGGCCTGCTGCGCCCCGGTGCACCGGAGGGGGCAGGGCTGGTGGAACCGATCGCCGACCGCCTCACGCTCGTCGAGTGCGACATCCGCGATACGGCGGGGCTGCTGCGAACGCTCGGTGAAAGCGCGCCCGACGAGGTCTACCACCTCGCCGCCGCCAGCCATGTCGCGTCGTCGTGGGACGATCCTGTCGCGATGGCCGACGTGACCGCCGGTGGCACCGCGGCCATGCTGCACGCCGTGCAGCGCGCGGCACCCGGTGCCCGCCTGTTCTGCGCCGGGTCGAGCGAGATGTTCGGTGATGGCACCGGCGAGCCCCTCGGCGTCGACGCCCGCTGCTGCCCCACCAATCCGTACGGCGCCGCCAAGCTCCACGCGTTCCACCTCGTGCGGTCCTTCCGCGAGCGCTTCGGGCTGTTCGCCTGCACCGGCATCCTCTTCAACCACGAGAGCCCGCGCCGGAGCGCCGACTTCGTCACCCGCAAGATCACGCTGGGTGCCGCCGGCATTCGCGCCGGCACGATGCGTGAACTGCGGCTGGGTCGACTCGACGGTCAGCGCGACTGGGGCTTTGCCGGCGACTACGTGGACGCCATGTGGCGGATGCTGCAGCAGCCGGAGCCGCGCGATGTCGTGATCGGCAGCGGCCGGCTGCACTCCGTGGAGGACTTCGTACGCGCGGCGTTCGCGCGGGCCGGCCTCGACTGGCGCGCGCACGTGGTGCGGGACGAGCGCTTCATTCGGCCGGACGAACGCGTCGCGCTGCCGCGGGTGGCCGACACGCGTGGCGCCGCCGAGCACCTCGACTGGATGGCCTCCACGGAGTTCGAGTCGCTGGTGCACATGATGGTCGACGCCGACATCGCGTCGAGCGCGCGATGAACCAGCGATCCGCTCACCGCCGGCGGCGCCCCACTGACATGAAGGCGTTCGCCAAGGCACTTTTCCCCGTGTTCGTTTCCCGACCCTGAGCATGCCCCGTCGCACCGACCTTCATCGCATTCTCCTCATCGGATCCGGGCCGATCGTCATCGGCCAGGCCGCCGAATTCGACTACTCGGGTACGCAGGCCGCGCGGGCGCTGCGCGAGGAGGGGTACGAAGTCATCCTCGTGAATTCGAACCCGGCGACGATCATGACGGACCCGGAGATCGCCAACCGGACGTACATCGAGCCGGTGACCCCCGAGTTCGTGACGATGGTGATCGAGAAGGAGCGCCCCGATGCGCTGCTCCCGACCATGGGTGGGCAGACGGCGCTCAACGTGGCGATGGCGCTGTCGGAGGAGGGCGTGCTGGATCGCTACGGCGTGGAGCTGATCGGCGCGAAGCACCGGGCGATCAAGGTTGCGGAGGACCGGGCCGAGTTTGCCGAGGCGATGCGGCGTATCGGGTTGCGCGTGCCCGAGGGGCGGATCGCGAACTCCTGGGATGACGCGCTTGGCATCGCCGAGTTCACCGGCTTTCCGGCGATCATCCGGCCGTCGTTCACGCTGGGCGGTTCGGGCGGTGGCGTCGCGTACAATCGCGAGGAGTACGAGGCGATCGTACGTCGCGGGCTCGCCGAGTCGCCCACGCACCAGGTGCTCATCGAGCGCAGCCTGATCGGATGGAAGGAGTTCGAGCTCGAGGTGATGCGCGATCACGCCGACAACGTGGTCATCGTCTGCTCGATCGAGAACATCGACCCCATGGGGGTGCACACGGGCGACTCGATCACGGTGGCACCGGCCATGACGCTCACCGACCGCGAGTACCAGGTGATGCGTGACGCGGCGGTGGCGGTGATCCGCGAGATCGGCGTCGAGGCGGGTGGGTGCAACATCCAGTTCGCGATCGATCCCGCCAACGGCGAGATGGTCGTGATCGAGATGAACCCGCGGGTCTCGCGCTCGTCGGCGCTCGCCTCCAAGGCGACGGGATTCCCGATCGCGCGCATCGGCGCCAAGCTCGCGGTGGGGTATCGGCTGGACGAAATCCCGAACGACATCACGAAGACGACGCCGGCATCGTTCGAGCCGGTGCTCGACTACGTGGTGGTCAAGTGCCCGCGGTTCGCGTTCGAGAAGTTCATGGCGGCGAGCCCGCTCCTGACGACGCAGATGAAGTCCGTCGGCGAATCGATGGCGATCGGCCGGACGTTCAAGGAAGCGTTCCAGAAGGGGCTGCGCGCGCTGGAGACGGGGCGCGCGGGGTGGGAGGTCGGCGCACGGCCCGTCGACGACCGCCTGGCCGACGACACAATGGAGACGCTGCGCGCCGCGCTGCGCCAGCCGACCCCCGAGCGGATTTTTCAGGTGAAGCGGGCGATGATCGCCGGGGTGACGATCGACGAGCTGTATGCCCTGACGGCCATCGATCGCTGGTTCCTCGGCCAGCTCATGGAGCTGCTCGACGCCGAGCACTGGTTCGCGGCGCTCGAGGCACCGGTGGAGGCCGACTGGCGTTCCATGAAGCGCATGGGATTCTCCGATCGCCAGCTCGCGCGGCTTCGCAACGAAACCGAGACCGCGATTCGCGCGCAGCGCTGGGCGCTCGGCGTGCGGCCGGCGTACAAGATGGTGGATACCTGCGCCGGCGAGTTCCCGTCGTCCACGCCCTACCTGTACTCGTCCTATGACGACGAGAGCGAGGCCCCGAAGACCGGACGGCGCTCCGTCGTGATTCTCGGATCGGGGCCGAACCGGATCGGGCAGGGGGTGGAGTTCGACTACATGTGCGTGCGCGCGGTGATGGCGCTGCGCGAGCAGGGGTACGAGACGATCATGATCAACTCGAATCCCGAGACCGTCTCCACCGACTACGACATTTCCGACAAGCTGTACTTCGAGCCGCTGACGCTCGAGGACGTGCTGGAGATCGTGGAGCGCGAGCAGCCGGTAGGGGTGATCGTGCAACTGGGCGGTCAGACGCCGTTGACGCTGACGCGCCCGCTGGAGGCCGCCGGGGTGCGCATCCTCGGTACGTCCCCCGATGCGATCGACATTGCCGAGGATCGGCGCCGGTTCGATGCCATCGCGCGACAGCTCGACATCCGGCAGCCCGAGAATGGCACGGCCACGAGCGTGGACGAGGCCGCGGCGGTGGCATCGCGAATCGGGTTCCCCGTGCTGGTGCGTCCGTCCTACGTGCTGGGCGGGCGCGCCATGCAGATCGTGTATGACGAGGGCGAGCTGCGCGAGTACTTCGACCGCGCGGCGCGGGTATCCGAGGACCGGCCGGTGCTGATCGACTCGTTCCTCGAAGATGCGTACGAGGCGGACGTCGACGCGATCAGCGATGGCGAGCGCGTGGTGGTGGGCGGGGTGATGCAGCACATCGAGGATGCGGGGATCCACTCCGGTGACTCGGCGTGCGTGCTGCCGCCGTACCTGATCGGGGAGGCCGACGCCGACGTGATGCGCGCGCATACCGTGGCGCTCGCGAAGGCGCTCGGCGTGGTGGGGCTGATCAACGTCCAGTTCGCGATCCGCAACGGGACCGTCTACGTGCTGGAGGTGAATCCGCGCGGCAGCCGGACGATCCCGTTCGTCTCCAAGGCCATCGGCGTGCCGCTGGCCTCGGTGGCGGCTCGCGTCATGCTGGGCGAATCGCTCGAGCGCATCGGCTTCACCGAGGAGATCGTGCCGCCGTTCGTTTCCGTGAAGGAGGCGGTGTTCCCGTTCACGAAGTTCCGCGAGTTCGATCCGCTGCTCGGTCCCGAGATGCGTTCCACGGGCGAGGTGATGGGGATCTCGGACTCGTTTGGCAGCGCGTTCGCGAAGGCCCAGCTCGCGGCCGACAACTCGCTGCCGCTGTCGGGGGCGATCTTCATCACGGTCAACGAGCACGACAAGCCGAACGTGGTGCCGATCGCGCGGCGGTTCCACGAGATGGGCTTCCGCCTGTATGCCACGGACGGCACGGCGCGCTACCTGCGCGGGCGGGGGATCCCGTCGGACACCGTGCTCAAGGTGCACGAGGGGCGGCCGCATGGCGTCGACCTCATCGTGAACGGCGAGGTGCAGCTCCTGATCAATACACCGTTAGGCAAGCATGCACTGCACGACGACTACCGGCTTCGCCAGGCGGCGATCGCGAACCGGGTGTCGTATACCACCACGCTGTCGGCGGCCAGCGCCGCCTGCGATGCCATCCTTGCGCTCCGCTCGCGGACGCCGCGGGTGCGCTCGCTGCAGGAGTGGCACGAGCTGCTCGCGGCGGTGCGGGCGTGAGCGAGCCGTTCGTGCACCCCTCCAGCTTCGTGGACGATGGGGCCGCGATCGGGGCCGGCACAAAGGTCTGGCACTTCTGCCACGTGATGCCCGGCGCGGTGATCGGGGAGCGGTGCAGCCTGGGGCAGAACGTCGTCGTGATGCCCGGGACGCGCATCGGCAACAATGTGAAGATCCAGAACAATGTCTCCATCTACGAGGGCGTCGAACTGGAAGACGACGTGTTCTGCGGCCCGTCGATGGTGTTCACCAACGTGGTGAACCCGCGCAGTGAAGTCTCGCGGCGCGATGAGTATCAGCGGACCCTCGTGCGGCGCGGCGCGACCATCGGCGCCAACGCCACGATCGTCTGCGGCGTGACGCTCGGGGAGTGGGCATTCGTGGGGGCAGGAGCGGTGGTCACCCGCGACGTTCCCGCATTCGGGCTGGTCACTGGTGTGCCGGCCCGCCGCGTCGGCTGGATGTGTCGCTGTGGCGTCCGGCTTGGCGGCCTCGGCGCGGACGGCGAGCAGGCGACGTGCGCGGCGTGCGGCCGGCGCTACGAGCGGACGGCCGGCGTGGTCCGGAGCGTGGACGACGGGGCGGGGCGGACATGAGCGCCTCTCCCATGCGCGTGGCGCTCGTCGGTTGCGGCCGCATCAGCCGCAACCACATCGAGGCACTCGAGCGGATCGACGGGCTCGCGCTCTCCGCCGTCTGCGACATCGATGCATCGCGGGCCGAAGCGGCGGGGACCCGCAGCGACGTGCCATGGTTCACCGATCTCGAGACCATGCTGCGCGACGCCCCTTCCGAGATCGTGGCGGTCTGCACGCCATCGGGGCTGCACCCGGAGCACGGCATTGCGGCCGCGCGCGCGGGCCGGCATGTGATCTCCGAGAAGCCCATGGCGATCACGCTCGCCGGTGCCGACGCGCTGGTACAGGCCTGCGACGACGCCCGCGTCCGGCTGTTCGTCGTCAAGCAGAACAGGTTGAACCCCGCAATCCAGTTGCTCAAGCGCGCCGTCGATCGCGGGCGGTTCGGCAAGCTGTACATGGCGAATACGACGGTGCGCTGGTCGCGACCGCAGGAGTACTACGACCAGGCGCCGTGGCGAGGCACCTGGGCGCTCGACGGCGGCGCGTTCATGAACCAGGCGTCGCACTACGTGGACCTGATCCAGTGGCTCCTCGGCCCGGTGGACAACGTGTTTGCCCGGACCGCCACGCTCGCTCGCCGGATCGAGAGCGAGGACTCCGGCGTGGCCATCGTCTCGTTCCGCTCCGGCGCGATCGGCGTGATCGAGGTGACCATGCTGACGTATCCGCGCAACCTCGAGGGGTCGATCACCCTGCTGGGGGAGACGGGCTCGGTGAAGATCGGCGGTACCGCCGTCAACCGCGTCGAGCACTGGGCATTTGCCGACTATGACGACGACGACAAGCGCATCGAGTCGGCGGCAACCAATCCGCCGACGGTCTACGGCTTCGGGCACGAGGCGTACTATCGCAACGTGCTCGACGTCCTGCGCTCGGGCGCCACGCCGGAGACGGACGGCCGGTCCGGCCGCAAATCGCTCGAACTGATTCTTGGCATCTATGAGTCCGCGAAGCGCGGGCTACCGGTGTCGCTCCCGCTGACCCCTCGCCCCTGACGATCCCGCCCGGGGCGCCGCGGACGGTCACCGTCGCGCGCAGTCTCCCCGGGGCGTCGGTCGACCATACTCCCATGCCAGTTCCCCTGCTTGATCTGCGCGCGCAGCACGCCACCATCCGCGAGGAGGTCGTCGCCGCCATGATGGACGTGGTCGACGCGCAACTCTTCATCCTTGGCGCCCCGGTCGAACGGCTGGAGCAGTCGGTGGCCGAGCTGTCGCATACGGCCCACGCCATCGGATGCGCCAACGGCACCGACGCCCTGCTGCTGGCGCTGCGCGCGCTGGATATCGGACGTGGCGACGAGGTGATCACCACGCCGTTCACCTTCTTCGCCACCGCCGGCACCGTGCATAACGTGGGGGCGACGCCGGTGTTCGTGGACATCGAGCCGGAGACGTTCAACATCCTGCCGGCGGCCGTCGAGGCGGCGGTGACGCCGCGCAGCAAGGCGGTGATCCCTGTCGACCTGTTCGGGCAGATGGCCGCCATGGAGGAGATCGCCGAGCGTGTACCGTCGTTGCCGATCATCGAGGATGCGGCGCAGGCCATCGGCGCGCGCCGCCGGATCGGGGCCGACTGGACCATGGCCGGCGAGGCGGCCACGATCGGCACCTTCAGCTTCTTCCCCTCGAAGAATCTCGGCGGCTACGGCGACGGCGGCATGATGGTCACCCAGGATGCCGATATCGCCGCACGGCTGCGGCGGCTGCGCGTGCACGGTGGTGCGAAGACGTACTTCCACGACGAGGTGGGGTTCAACAGTCGGCTCGACGCCCTCCAGGCCGCGGTGCTCGAGGCCAAGCTGCCGCACCTGGCCCGATGGAGCGAGCGCCGCCGTGAGAACGCGCGCTTCTACGACGAGGCACTGGCCGATGTGGCGGAGGTGCGGACGCCGGTGGTGGATCCGCGCAACGAATCCATCTACAACCAGTACACGCTGCGCGTTGCGCGTCGCGATGCTCTCCAGTCCTTCCTGCGGGAGCGCGGCATCGGAAGTGCCATCTACTATCCGCTGCCGCTGCATCTGCAGCCGTGCTTCGCCCACCTGGGCTACCAGGCGGGGAGCTGTCCGGAGGCCGAACGCGCCGCCGGCGAGGTGCTCTCCCTGCCCATCTATCCCGAACTGACGCCCGCGCAACTGGAGGAGGTCGTGTCCTCCGTTCGCGCCTTCTATGGCCGCTGACCGATGGAACACATGACGAAGGCATCCACGAATCCCATGAAGGACACTCTGCTCGCGCGCATCGAGGACCGGACGGCCGTGGTCGGCATCGTGGGTCTCGGCTATGTTGGCCTTCCCCTGGCCATGGAGTTTGCCAAGGGCGGCTTCACGGTGATCGGGTACGACGTCAGCGAGCGCGTCTGCGCGCTGCTGACGCGCGGGGAATCGCACATCCAGGACGTGCCGGCCGCCGACGTTGCGGCGATGGTCCAGGCCGGCCGCTTTCGCGCCACCACGGATGCCGCCGCGCTGCACGAGTGCGACGCGATCTCCATCGCGGTCCCGACCCCGCTCAGCAAGACCCGTGATCCGGACATGAGCTATGTCAACTCGGCCACTGCGACCATCGCGCAGAACGCACACCCCGGGATGCTCGTGGTGCTCGAGAGCACGACGTATCCGGGCACGACGCGCGAGGTGATGCAGCCACGGCTCGAGGAGAAGGGGCTCACCGTGGGTCGCGACGTGTTCCTGGCGTTCAGCCCCGAGCGCGTGGACCCGGGCAACCCCGTGTACCACACGAAGAACACGCCAAAGGTCGTTGGCGGCATCACGCCGGCGTGCACCGAGGTGGCCACCGCGCTCTATGCGTCGGTGATCGACACGGTCGTACCCGTGATGACCACGGAATCCGCCGAGCTGGTGAAGCTGCTGGAGAACACGTTCCGCGCCGTCAACATCGGGCTCGTGAACGAGATGGCGATCATCTGCGACAAGCTTGGCGTGGACGTGTGGGAGGTGATCGACGCTGCGGCCACGAAGCCGTTCGGCTTCATGAAGTTCACCCCCGGCCCCGGCATCGGCGGACACTGCATCCCGCTCGATCCCCACTACCTCGCGTGGAAGATGCGCACGCTCAACTACAAGACGCGCTTCATCGACCTCGCGAGCGAGATCAACAGCGAGATGCCGCATGTCGTCGCCGAGAAGGTGGCGAAGGCGCTCAACCAGGACCGCAAGTCGGTGAATGGCAGCCGCGTCCTCGTGGTCGGCGTCGCGTACAAGAAGGACATCGACGACCTGCGCGAGAGTCCGGCGCTCGACGTGATGCGCCTGCTCGAGGAGCGCGGCGCGGACGTGGCGTATCACGATCCGTTCATCGCCAGCTTCCGCGAAGAGGGGCACGAGCGGCATGGCGTGGCGCTTTCGGAGGCGGAGCTCGGGCGTGCCGACTGCGTGGTGATCGTGACCGATCACTCGACCATCGACTTCCAGTTCGTCGTCGATCACACCGCGGTGGTGGTCGACACGCGCAACGCCACGCTCTCACTCGTGCCGGGGCGCGCGCGCGTGGTCTCGCTCGCGGCCAACGGCGCCCCGGGGCGCGTCGCCGAGGCGCTGCCCGCCTGACGCGGGCCGCATCCCGACCACTTCGAGCACGAGACAGACGTCGTGAAGATTGCCGTCATCGGAACCGGATACGTGGGACTCGTCGTCGGTGCCTGCCTGGCCGAGACGGGGAACGACGTGGTGTGCGCGGACGTGGACGCGGCGAAGATCGACGCCCTGAAGCAGGACGTCATGCCGATCTACGAGCCCGGGCTGGAGGAGCTCGTCAGCCGCAATCAGTCGCATGGCCGGCTGCGCTTCACCACGAACGTCGGCGACGCCATCGCCGGCGCCGTGGTGGTGTTCATTGCGGTGGGCACACCGCCTGACGAGGACGGCTCGGCCGACCTCCGGCATGTGCTCGCGGTCGCCGAGGAGATCGGGAAGCACATGACGCGCGAGGTCGTCGTGGTGACCAAGTCGACCGTGCCGGTCGGGACCGCCGCCAAGGTGGCGGAGGTCGTCGCCCGTCATGCGCGGTACGACTTCCACCTCTGCAGCAACCCCGAGTTCCTCAAGGAGGGCGCCGCGGTCGACGACTTCCTCAAGCCCGATCGCGTGGTGCTTGGTGTGGACAGCGATCACGCACGCAGCCTCATGGCGGAGCTCTATGCGCCATTCGTGCGCACGGGGAAGCCGATCCTGTTCATGGACATCACGTCGGCCGAGATGACGAAGTACGCGGCCAATGCCATGCTCGCGACGCGCATCTCGTTCATGAACGAGATCGCCGACCTGTGCGAGCGCGTGGGAGCGAACGTGGACCTCGTTCGCAAGGGGATCGGGTCGGACGGACGGATCGGTCCGTCGTTCCTGTTTCCCGGTCCCGGCTACGGCGGCTCCTGCTTTCCGAAGGACGTCCGTGCGCTCTCGCACGCGGCGCGCGAGGCGGGAGCGACGCTCGGCGTGCTGGATGCCGTGGAGCAGGCCAACGCGCGACAGAAGGAGCGACTCTTCGAGAAGCTCGAACGGGCGCTCGATTCGTCGCTTCGCGGCGTCCACGTCGCCGTCTGGGGGCTGGCATTCAAGCCGCAGACCGACGACATGCGCGAGGCACCGGCGCTGACGCTCATCGAGCGGCTGCTCGAAGCCGGCGCCACGGTGACCGCCCACGATCCGGCGGCCATGCCGGAGGCGAAGCGACGGCTGGGCGAGCGGATCTCCTATGCCGCGACCAACTATGACGCGCTCGACGGTGCCGATGCGCTGGTGGTCGTGACGGACTGGAACGAATATCGCCATCCGGACTTCGAGCGCATCAGGGCGACGCTGCGACGGCCCATCGTCATCGACGGGCGCAACCTCTACGATCCCCATCGCATGCAGGCACGCGGTTTCACATACGATTCCTTCGGGCGGAACTGCGCATGAGGGTGCTCATCACCGGCGCGGCCGGCTTCCTCGGCTCACACCTCACCGACCGGTTCATCGCCGACGGGCACTCGGTGGTGGCGCTCGACAACCTGCTGACCGGGAAGACGGCCAACCTCGCCCACCTCGACGGGCACGAGCGATTCGAGTTCGTGCGGCACAACATCTCGGAGTACACGAACATCGCCGGCGTGCTCGACGGCGTGCTGCACTTTGCCTCGCCGGCGAGCCCGATCGACTACCTCGAGCATCCGATCGCGACGCTGAAGGTGGGGGCGCTCGGCACGCATAACGCGCTCGGGCTGGCCAAGGCCAAGGGGGCGCGCTTCTTCCTCGCCTCGACGTCCGAGGTGTACGGCGACCCGCTGGAGCATCCGCAGACGGAGGCGTACTGGGGGAACGTGAACCCGATCGGCCCGCGCGGCGTGTACGACGAGGCCAAGCGGTTCGCGGAAGCGATGACGATGGCGTACCACCGCACGCACGGCATGGACACCCGGATCGTCCGGATCTTCAACACGTACGGGCCGCGAATGCGGCCGCGGGACGGGCGCGTGGTGTCGAATTTCATTGTTCAGGCGCTGCTCGGCGAGCCGCTCACGATCTACGGCGACGGCTCGCAAACCCGCAGCTTCTGCTATGTGTCGGACGAAGTGGAGGGCATCTACCAGCTCTTCCTGCGTGGCGACAGCCAGCCGACCAACATCGGCAACCCGGTGGAGTTCACGGTTCGGCAACTGGCCGAGCTGGTGGTGGAACTGACCGGCACGAGTTCACCGATCACCAACCGGGAGCTGCCCGAGGATGATCCGAAGGTGCGACAGCCGGACATCACGCGGGCGCGCACGATGCTCGGCTGGGAGCCGTCCGTGGCGCTGCGGGACGGGGTGGACCGGACCATCGGGTACTTCCGCACGCTGCACGAGCAGGGGAAGATCGGCGCGCGTGCCTGACGTGCCGCCGGCCCTCCCGGCCGGCGTCGTCCCATCTGCTGCCCCCGCGCGCGACAGCCGCGCCGGTTTACATTTCGGGGTTGTCACGGGCCCGGCCTGCCGGCGCGCCGAACCGACCACCCATCCCCGGGTACACAACCCGATATGGCATTGAATCGCTGGCCGCGGGCGGCAGGCGTGGCGCTGCTGCTCGTCGCGGCGTCCGCGTGCTCGAACTCCTTCAAGTTGTCGCGCTACCCCACGAACGACGCGCTCTACGCCGCTGCCATGCAGCAGTACGCGCGCGGCAAGTGGAGCAACGCGATCACCGCCTTCGACAAGCTCACGCTCGAGCTGCCCGCGCGCGACACGCTGCTGCCGCGCTCGTACTACTATCTCGCGACCGCGCACGACCGGAAGGATGAACACCTCCTGGCCGCGCAGAGCTTTCTGCGGCTCTCCGAGACCTTCCCCGATGACTCGCTCGCGGACGACGCGCTGCTGCTCGCGGGCCGGTCGTACGCGGCCATGTGGCGCAAGCCGGAGCTTGACCCGCAGTACGGGTCCACTGCCCTGGTGACGCTGCGCAGCCTGCCGCAGCTCTATCCGGACTCGCCGTTGATCCCCGAGGTCAACGCCGAGATCGCGCGCCTCGAGGAGTGGTTCGCGCGCAAGGATTACGAGACGGGGGAGTACTACCTGCGGCGCAAGGCGTACGATCCGGCGATCCTGTACTTCAAGGACGTGGTGGAGAAGTGGCCGGGTACGCCGTCGTCGCGGAACGCGCAGTTGCGACTGGTGGAGACGTACCGGAAGATCAACTATCGCGACGAGGCGGACGAGGTCTGCCAGGCGCTGCGCACCGCGTATCCCGATGATGCGGAGGTGCTGGCAACGTGCGGGCCGCCCCCCGCCGCGCCCGTGCGCCCGGACTCCACGCCCCCCGTGGTCGACGTGCCCTGACGTGCGCCTCGGACTGTTCGGCGGAACGTTCGATCCGCTGCACAACGGCCATCTCATCGCGGCCTCGGACGCACTGACCGCGCTGGCGCTCGACCGCGTCGTCCTGATTCCGGCGGCCGTGCAGCCGCTCAAGGCAGCCACCCCCGCCACGGCGCCCCAGCATCGCCTCGCGATGGTACGCGGGGCCATCGGCAGGGACGGCCGGTTCGACGTGGATGCGCTGGAAATCGACCGGAGCGGATTATCTTTCACGGTCGATACGCTCGAGACGTACGCCGCAAGACATCCGGCCGACGACCTGTTCCTGATCGTGGGTGCGGACGTGCTCGCGACGTTCGATCAGTGGCGGCTGCCCGATCGCATTCGCGAGCTGGCGACGCTGGCCGTGCTGGAGCGTTCGGGGGGAGAGTCAGCGGTGGGCGGGGGAGCGCAGGAGTCG
>DASSBZ010000181.1:0-8637 GCA_035698205.1 Gemmatimonadaceae bacterium
TCGCGATACGTTCGAAGGTGCGGGGCATGCGCCTTGCGCCCGTCGGGGTGCAGCGTGACCGGCACTTCGCTGATCCGGGCTTCCATGAGGCTCGCCTTGATGATCATCTCGGTGGCGAACTCCATCCCCGTGCACTGCTGGCGCAGACGATGATAGAAATCCCGACGGAATCCTCGCAGGCCGCAATACACGTCATGGAGCGGTGCCTGGAACCAGCGACGCGCCAGGGCAGAGAACATCGGATTGCCGATCCATCGATGCGTGAATGGCATGGCCGTGGGCATCACGCGCCCGCCCCCCGATTCCAGGCGGCATCCCTGAACGAGTTCGTACCCCTCACGGAGCTTCGCCACGAATCGCGGGATCTCGGTGAAGTCGTAGCTGTCATCGGCGTCGCCCATGATGACATACGTACCGCGTGCCGCCGCGATGCCGCCCATCAGTGCGCTGCCGTAGCCGCGCTCGATCACGGGCACGACGATCGCTCCCAGGCGCTCGGCGATGGCCTGCGAGCCGTCGGTGCTGCCGTTGTCCGCGACGATCACCTCGCCGCTGATCCCATGTGACTGCAGAGCACGCTGCGCCTTCTCGATGCAGACGCCGAGCGTGTCGGCTTCATCGAGGCAGGGAATCACCACCGAGAGCTCGATGGATCGGTGCTTGCCGTCGGAAGGGGCGGAGGCGTCTCGCGCACCCGATACAGTTCGCTGACCTCCACTCGGCGCGGCCGGTGGCGGCTGGGGCGGGAGCATGGTGGACATGTGGATGGGGCGAGGGCTCCGCGGCCGTGTCGCCGCGTCCTATTGACGGACGATTGTGATGAACGTAACGCTCGGTGCTGTCGATTCTTCCGACGTTTGATCGACGCTCGGAGAAGCCCCTCATCGCGGCATTGTGTCGCGAAGGAATCCTGACGGGTTCAGAACCGGGGGGCGATGGCTCACGATCGTCTCGTGTGCCAACTTCCTCCATGGCTGGCTCGCCGGCCGTGCCTGACTCGTGCCCCCCATCCTGATGCCACAATCGTGAGCGGAGAATCGTCGCCGCCCCTCGCCGCAGCGCATGTCAATGCTCCGGGTTCCGTCCCGGAATCCGTCGAGCCGGCCATCACGCCGGTCGTGCCCGGCGATGCACCCGTCGCGAACGCGCGGCGCCGTTACGACCGTTCCATCATCGAAGGTCCGCTGCGGTCTGCCGTCTGGAAGCTCGCGTGGCCGACGGTGCTGACGAATATCGTTGGCGGGCTCCAGGGCCTCATCGATCACGTGATGGTCGGCAATGTGGTGGGCTACACCGGGAACGCCGCGATCGGCGTGGCCTGGCAGATCATCATCATCGTGATCGTCTTCATCACGTCGCTGTTCACGGGGATGAGCGTGCTGGTCGCACGCTTTGCCGGTGCGAACGAGCCCGACAAGGTGGACCGCACGGTGTATCAGGCGTTCCTCACCGCGATGGTGATGTCGCTCGGCATCATGGCGCCGCTTGGCTACGTGCTCTCGCCGACGCTGCTCGAGCTCGTGAACGCCGCGCCGGCTGTGCAGACGGAGGCGTTACCGTACCTGCGCATCATGTTCGTGTTCAGCCCCGGCATGCTGATGTTCTTCATGCTGAGCGGTGCATTGCGCTCCGCCGGGGATGCGCGTACGCCGATGGTGCTGGGCATCGCTCTCACGGTGCTGAACATCGTGTTCAACGTCATCCTGATCACCGGGCTCGGACCGATTCCGGCGTTCGGCACGGCTGGCGCCGCCATGGGTACCGTGCTCGCTTCGGGGTTGCTCGCCATCTATTCCATCTGGCGACTGTGGACGGGCGGATGGGTCGTGTCGTTCCCGCGGAACCGCGGATACGGTCCCGATTGGGAGATCATCCGGTCGCTGTTCCGGTTTGGCCTCCCGACGGGAATCCAGGGGATCGCGATGAACGTCGGTGGGCTCTTCATGCTGGCATTCATCGGATCGCTGGCACAGAGCGCGGCTGCCCAGGCGGCGTTCGCGGTGTCGTATACCCAGCTCTTTTCGTTGATCACGTGGACGTCGGTGGGATTGATGGGGGCGGCGGCGGCGGTCGCGGGGCAGAACCTTGGTGCCGGCAATCCGGCGCGCGCCGCGCACGCGGTACACACGGCGGCACGCTACGGGTTGGCCGGCGCCGTACTGGTTGGTGTCTTCTTCCTGGTGATGCCGCGTCAACTGCTCGCGGTGTTCGGCATGCACGAGCCGGTGGTCGTCGAGCTGGGCGTGCAACTGCTTCATGTGCTCAGTCTGTCCGGCGTGTTCATTGCCGTGGCGCTCACCTACACCGGCGGACTGCAGGGGACCGGCGACACGAAGAGCCCGCTCTACATCTCGATCGTGTCGCAGATCATTGTGCCCCTTGGCATCTGCTTCGTGATTCAGCAGACGGGAACGCTCCGGCCAATGCACATCTGGCTGGCCATCCTGTTCGGCCACATCACGCGCTGTGTGCTGAGCGTGGTCCGGTTCAATCAGGGGAGGTGGCGACAGATCGCCGTCGACATCGGCTCGCCGGCGCGTTAGTGCGCCTCGTCGACACGGTCGATCCGGTCTCGCGATTCGACCGTTGTCAAGGCCCGGGGAAGGGAACGAGGGTGCTATTGACGCGCCCTCATCGGGCGGCGTATGCTGTCCACAACCGACGCGACCGCGTCTGTCTGTTGGCGATCATGCCACACGTTCCCCTTGCAGGAGTATCCCGTGAAGCTTGAGAGTCTGGCGAGCGGAGCGCTCGCGGCGGTCATGCTGCTCTCGGGCTGCGCCGATGAGCCCGTGGCTCCCGTCAACGCCCTCGACGTCGCGTCCCTTTCGCCGAATGTCATGGCAGCCAGTGGCTTGCCGACTGAGGAGGTGCCGCGTCATCTCGTCGTATTCAAGTCGAACAGGATACCCGCCGACTTCGCACAGCGCGTGCAGCGGATGGGCGGCAAGGTGGAGCTGACCATCAAGTCGATCGGTGCGGTCTCGATCAGCGGCCTCGCCGACGCCTCGCTCGCAACGCTGGACAAGGACAGCCGCGTGGCGAGCGTCGAGCCGGTCGCCGTGCTGGCCATGGCTGAGCCGGCGCTTCGAATGGCGCCCGCGCGTGCGGACGCGATGCCCACCAGCCAGGACAACCCCGCGGGTTCGTTCTTCTTCTCGCGTCAGTGGGACATGCGCGCCATCGGTGCCGATGTGGCGTGGGCGTCCGGCGCAACCGGATCGTCCAACGTACGGGTTGCAATCCTCGATACCGGTATCGGCTACACGCACCTCGATCTCGCGGGGCGCGTCGACCTGGCGCATTCCGTGTCGTTCGTAGCCATCGACGATCTCTATGTAGGCGCGTTCTTCCCGGGTGCGCACCCCATCGCGGACATCGGTTACCACGGGACGCATGTGGCCGCGACCGTGGCGAGCAACGGGCTCGTGGCCGCCGGCGTGACGTCGCGCACGACGCTGATGGGTGTCAAGGTCTGCAGCGTGGTGACCGGCGGCTGCGCCGGCGACGCGATCTTCGCGGGCATCGAGTACGCCGTGGACAACGGGGCCGACATCATCAACATGAGCCTTGGCGGCGCGTTTCTGAAGAGCGCCAATCCCGGCTTCGTCTCGCTGATCAACCGACTGTTCGACTACGCGCACCAGCATGATGTCACCGTGGTGGTCTCGGCCGGCAATGAAGCGGCGGACCTGGACCACAACGTCTATCCTGACGTCAACGACGTCATGACGCACTTTCCGAGTCTTTACAAGACGTACTGCAGCACGCCGCACAACATCTGCGTCTCAGCCACCGGACCCACGGCGTCCGCAGGCGTGAACGGTCCGTGGACCGATGTCGATGCGTTCGCGTCATACTCCAACTTCGGTCGCTCGGCGGTCAGCCTGGCCGCGCCCGGCGGGAATGACGGCGGGCTGGTATGGGCGGCGTGCTCCACGTTCAGCCTTATCCAGGGGCTCACGGTCTGCCAGCAGAACGGCTTCGCGGTTTCGCTGGGTGGCACGTCGATGGCATCTCCGCACGTCGCGGGCGTGGCGGCACTCGTCATGGCGCAGCGCGGCAAGCTGAAGCCGTCGCAGGTGGCGAGCATCCTGCGCACGTCGGCCGACGACCTCGGGCAGCGCGGCACGGATCCGTTCTACGGCAGCGGTCGTGTGAACGCCGCCCGCGCAGTCGGCGCAATCAAGTAGGGCACGCGTGCTGACCAGGCGATGACCGGCCCGCTCGCAGTGCTCGACGCGATTCGTGGCCGGCGGTCGATCCGGCGCTTCTCCGGCAGGGCGGTGGCGCGCGAGGAGATCGAAACACTCCTCGAAGCGGCCGCCCACGCACCGAATCATCGCCTCACACAGCCATGGCGGTTCTACGTACTCGGGGAGCGGGCGCGTCGTCGCTTCGGCGAGGCGCTCGGCGCGCGCAAGGCGCGCAAGGTCGAGGATCCCGGGGCGGCGCAGGCAGTGCTCGAGAAGGTCGCCGCCGAGCATGCCGCGCTCCCGGCGATGCTTGCATTCTCGATGGTGGTTCCGGAGGGTGCGGAGCAGCGCGAGGAGGACTATGCGGCCACGCTCATCGCCGCGCAGAACCTCTGCCTGGCGGCCATGGCGCTCGGGCTCGGCACGCACATCAAGACCGGCGCCATCATGGACGATCCTGCCGCGCGCGCGGCCGTGGGCGTTCCCGAAGGGGAGCGCATCGTCGCCACGATCGTGCTCGGCGAGCCGGCGGAGGTCCCGCCGCCCAAACCGCGAGCGGGCGCGGCGTCGTTCACGACCTGGGTTGAATGAGCCACGTTCCATGCGGGAGAGCGGGATCGTGAACGGCGAGACGATACGTCCGATCTCGCACGCGAGCACCAATCGAAAGGTGTTCGACCTGGCGGCGCCTCATGTGGGCGTCGGCACGCGCCTGCTCGACGTGGGAGCCGGCGAGGGGTACTTCTCGCAGATGATGGGGCGCCATGTGGAGTCGGCGTTCAACGTCGAGGCCGACAGCATCGTCGCGGCGTGCGACGTGCACCCCGAGTACTACCGCTATCCCGCCGTCTCGTGCGACCGGATCGACCCGGGTGGTGCACTGCCGTACCCGGACGCCGCCTTCGATGTGACCTGCTCCCTCGAGGTGGTAGAGCACGTGGAGGACCAGTTCCGCTTCTACCGGGAGCTGGTGCGCGTTACGAAGCCAGGCGGGACGATCATTCTGAGCACGCCTAACGTGCTCAACCTCAACTCGCGGTGGCGGATGCTGCATTCGGGTTTCGCCACCCTGTTCGATCCCCTGCCGATCTCGGCGACCGACGTACGCCATACCTCGGGGCACATCCACCCCGTGAGCTACTATTATCTGGCGTGGGCGCTTCGCCGCTCGGGCGCCGGCACCGTACGGGTGGAGTTCGATCGCCTCAAGAATTCGGCGCGCGGTCTGCTGGTATTCTGCTGGCCCGTGATTACGGTCGGCAACGCGCTCTTCCGCGCGCGGCTGCGCCGGAAGAAGCCGGAGGTGTGGCGAGAGAATGCCGACCTGCTGGACGACATGCAGAGTGCCGGGATGCTGCTCTCCCGAAGCGTCGTGGTGGTTGCGACGCGCGCCGTGCCGTCGTAGCTGCGGTGCTGGTCGCCTGACGTGAGCGTTTCCGGCGCTCGTGGTTTCCCGACACGATCGAGGGTGTTCCGTGCTGATCTCCATCGTACACAACCTGCTGCGCCGTGATCTCGCCGCCGTGCGCCGATCCGTGGAAGCCTACCCCGATGCCGCATCGCTCTGGGAAGAGCGCGCGGGGCTGCCGAACACCGGCGGCACGCTGGCGCTGCACCTCGCCGGCAACCTGCAGCACTACATCGGGGCCGTCCTCGGCCACACCGGTTACGTTCGCGACCGCGACAGCGAGTTCTCGCGGCGCGGCGTGCCGCGCGGGGAGCTGATCGCCGGACTTGACGCCGCCGCGCGCGCCATCGATGTCGCCTTTGCATCGCTGGACGGCCACGCAGTCACGCAGGCGTATCCCGAGCAGGTGGCAGGGCGCACGATCGCGACGGACGTGTTTCTCGTGCACCTCGCCGTGCACCTGACGTATCATCTCGGGCAACTCGACTATCACCGGCGGGTGGTGACAGGCGATCGCACCGGCGTGAATGCGGTGGCGGTGCGTGAACTGCCGGAGCTCGCCGACTCGTAGATCCGTCCGTTCGTGCGTAACGATCACCCGCCACAAGGAGGAGGGGGAGGACGCAGAGGTACGCGGAGGCAGGACGTGCGATGCAGCTCCATACATCGCGTGCGGGCCGGGTCAAGCTGTTTCTATTTGGAACTGCCTGAGGAGCCGAAAAAAACGGGGGCCCCGCGTTCGGGCCCCCGTTCTCATTCGCTACAGCCAGATCCGATCGACTACTTCTTCGGATCGAGCGTCGTGTTGATGCGATGCACCGCTGCTTCGAGGTGCATCTTCGTCGAGCGGTCGGTCGTCTGCGCCGTGGCGCGCTGGATCTCGCCGCGGAGCAAGAGCAGTTCACCGCGCAGCTGCGACTTCGCGTCGTCCGAGAGCGGCGGGCGCCGCTGGCCGAAGCGCTGCTGCGCCTGGTTGGCCGGCGTCGGTGGCGGATTGAGCTTGCGATCGATGAGCGCCAGGTAGTCGTTCTGCAGCGCGCGTCGGAACGCGTCGATCGTCGGCCGGCTGGAGCGCAGCTCCGACCAGATGCCGCGACGCACATCGTCGAGCATGTTGGTCAGCGAGTACGTGTCCTCCTCACCATCGGCCAGCGCCTCACCTTCCAACAGCCGGTCGAGCCGGCCATCATCGAACAGGTTGTTCAGCACGCGCGTCTGCGCGCCGTTGATGCGCGTGATCATGCCGCCCGGCTCGATCCGGCTGCCGATATCGGGCCGAACGAGGTAGGTGGGTGTCGTGAAGACTTCGTCGTTGATGAACTTCACCGCGGCCGCCTGACGTTCGGGCGAGATCGAGACGTAGACCGCACCCGGCTGGCTGCCGGCCTTGTACTGCACGGTGCCACCGCCCACCATCGTGGCGACGTGGTTGGCCTCGGTGGCCCACTGCCCGACCGTGCGATTGTAGAGCTCCTCGAGCAGGCTGTTGTCGTCCAGCGGCGAGGTGGCGGCACCGGAGATGTAGCCGGCGACGCGCGCGATGTTCTTGAAGCCGAGCCCCGTCGACTTGATCGGGTCGGCGTCACCAACGGCCTCGCTCTGCGTCCCGTATGCGCCGAACGCATTGTTGGCCGAGAAGCGATACCAGGGGATGCTGTCCTGCATGCGAGCCCACTGATCCAGTGTGGCGCGCTCATCATCCGACGTGCGCGCAGCCGGGATGGGCTTGTAGCCCCACATGATCGCGAACTTGTCGTACGGACCGATGCGCGGGATCAGGTCCTTGAGGGCGATGCCGTCCTCGGGCTGCGCCACATAGTTGAAGCGCGAGTAGTCCATGATGCTGGGGCTGTGCCCCATCTTCGCCGTCCACGTCTTGCTGCGCACGCTGTCGGCCGGATACGTGGAGCTGCCGATCTGGTCGTGCTGCAGGCCGATCGTGTGCCCGATCTCGTGTGCGACCACGAAGCGCAGCAGGTCACCCATGAGCGAATCGGGCATGGGGAGCGAGCGGGCCCGCGGATCGAGGTGCGACGCCTGCGTGAAGTACCACGACTGCTGCAGATTGATCACGTTCTGGAAAATCCGGCTCGAACCGTTGAGGATCTCACCCGTGCGCGGATCACTCACGTGCGGACCGACGGCATTCTCCACGGTGGACGGCAGCCAGCGCACCACGGTGTGGCGCACATCCTCTGCAGACCAGTCCGGATCGTTGGCCGGCGCATCCATGGGGATGATGCCATCCTTGAAGCCCGCGGCCTCGAACGCCGGCTGCCAGTCGCGAATGGCCTGCCGGATGTACGGCTTCCACCGGTCAGGCGTCGCCGGATCCACGTAGTAGACGATCGGCTTCTTCGGATAGCAGAGGTTCCCCTCGCGCCGATCGGAGCACTCGAGACGGAACTTCGAGATGTACTGCCGTGGTGCGGCGCGCTGCTCGGCGCCGAAGTCCACCGTGCGCTCGAAGAAGAAGCCCACGCGCTCGTCAAAGCGTCGCGGCAGCATCGGCTCTTCGGGAAGCTTCACGATGCTCCAGTGTGCGACCACGCTCTGCGCCGCGCGCGGGGCGTTTCCGCCACCGCCGCCACCGCCACCGCCACCGCCACCCCCACTCGCCCGGGGCGTACCGGTCTGTGTGGCCTCGATCTCGATATTCTGCGGGAAGGCGATCGCGCTCTCCACGTACGAGCGATTCGCGTCGATCTGGCCCTCGATGGCCGCGATCTCCGGGACGCTCGTCGTGAACAGCCGCGTCACGTCCACGACCGCCGCACTATCGGGGCCGTACGCCTCGACGTTCATCATGGCGATGATCGGCCCGTAGTTGGACGCCTCCACGGCGCGATACACCGCGAGCGTGGTGTCGGCGGTGATGGCGTACGAGGGGGAACGCAGCACGACACGGTTGCCGTTGCGCTCCCAGCGCAGCGTGCGCTCGCCGAACTGGTCACCGCCGTACGATCCGAAGCCGCCCGTCGGGCTGTTCGGGTCGAACGACGAGGCGCGCGCGAACCGGCCGATCATCAACTG
>DASSBZ010000182.1:0-8231 GCA_035698205.1 Gemmatimonadaceae bacterium
CATCTGGACCGAGAACATCTGGATGGGCACGTCCATCGAGAACATGGAAGTCGCCAGGCGCGCGGATGCACTGCGATTGGTCCCCGCCGCCGTGCGATTCATCTCCGCCGAGCCACTGCTCGGGCCGCTCGATGAGCTGGACGTGACCGGCATCGATTGGGTCATCGGCGGAGGCGAGAGCGGCGCCAACCATCGACCGGTCGACGTCGAGTGGGCCCGCGGCCTGCGCGCTCTGTGCGAATCGCACGAGGTGGCGTTCTTCTGGAAACAGTGGGGCGGGATCACGTCCAAGTCAGGAGGCCGTGAACTCGACGGCCGCGAGTGGAGCGAGTATCCTGTTGCGCTTACCGCGTGAAGCATCACCTTGCAGCGCCGTCGACTGCTACCCTGCGAAAGATCAAACCGTGGGCCGGTACCGCCGCATAGTGGGTAGGCCCGGAACGCGACCCCCTCGGTCGGCCTTCCGCCCGCCCGGGCCGGATGTCATAGTGAAGTCCCGCGACGCCGACCAGCAACGGAGGCGACTGGAGGCACCATGAGTCAACGACGAACGACCTGCCCGAAGTGCGGCGCGAGCATGGAGCTCGGCGCCATCCTCGACCGGGGCGATGGAAACCGGCTCAACACGGCCGAGTGGCTCGAGGGCGCGCCCGAAACCAGCATCTGGTCGGGCCTGAAGACGAAGGGCCGCCAGCGCCATCCCATACAGTCGTACCGGTGTGAGCGATGTGGCTACCTCGAATCCTACGCCGGTTTGCCCTGAGCGCGCTCGTCGCGTGCGCGCTATTTCGTCCATTGCCTTCGCCGTCCTCTGCGAACCTTCGCGCCCGCCGCGTCTGCGGTAGTGCCGCAGGCAACGGCCCGTCCTGGGGACGTTGGGCCATGACGGCGGCTGGCATAGCTTTCAGGCTATGAGTCCCTCCATCGACGAAATCCGCCGAATTGTTGCCGCGCCGATGTCACGGCGTGGGGTGGTGCGTGCGAGCCTCTTCGGATCGTTCGCGCGCGGCGAGTCCACAGCGAGCAGTGACGTCGACTTCCTGGTCGAGTTCGAGAAGGGCCGGACACTCGTCGACCTGTCCGGGCTTCGTTTGGACCTTTGCGAGATCCTCGGTCGAGACGTCGACGTTGCGACGCCAGCCTCACTCCACCCGAGGCTGCGGGACGAGATCCTGAAGGAGTTGGTTCCGGTTCTATGAGCCGTGGCATCGACATCCTCCTCGGAGAGATCCTCGATGCCATCGATCTGCTTCGGGCCTACACCGACGGACTGGACTTCACCGCGACTTCCACAACTTCCGCACGGCCGGTGGCGCCGCGCGGTGCCACGCATCCTCCACCCCGTGCCGTGCCGATGCGTCCTCATCTCCGCTGGTCGCCACGGGCAAGCACGACTGTTGCACTCTTGAATCGGACGGTCGCGACGGGCATGATCTTCCAGCCACCCGAACGACCGGGGCCGCTGGCGAAGATGTAAGCGGTTGTCGATGCCGCATTGGAGGAGCCACATGCCCCAACCGTCGCCTGACGTTTCGACCCACATGCAGTCGTCGCCGCATCCCTTTACGGTGGTTGGCATTGGCGCGTCCGCCGGCGGCCTGAAGGCGCTCCAGAGCTTCTTCGGGGCGGTTCGACCGGACAGCGGCATGGTGTACGTCGTGATCCTGCACCTCGATCCGGATCGCGAGAGCCAGATGGCGCATCTGCTGCAAACGCGCGCGTCGATCCCGGTAGCGCAGGTCAATGAGCCGATCACGGTCGAGCCGGACAACGCCTACGTCATCCCGCCGGGGCGGGATCTGGCCATGCTCGACGGGACCATCCAGCTCTCCGAGCGCAGCGAACGGAGCCACCGGGCGCCGATCGACCACTTCTTCCGTACCCTCGGCGACGTCTATGGCGAGTCCGCCGTCGGTATCGTGCTGTCGGGAACCGGTTCGGATGGCGCGCTCGGCCTGCGTCGCGTCAAGGAGTCGGGGGGAACCACCATCGCGCAATTACCGGAGGACGCCGAGTACGACAGCATGCCGCGCAGCGCCATCGCGACGGGGCAGGTCGACCTGATCCTCCCCGCGGCGGAGATGCCCGACGCCCTGCGCCGGTTCGCGCGCAGCGACCCTCCGGCGCCCGGTTCGAGCGAGGCCGCGCCGGATGCAACGGACGAAGCCGCGCTGCTGCGACAGATCTTCACACGGCTGCGGGCCACGACGGGACACGATTTCAGCGGATACAAGCGGTCGACCATCATGCGGCGCCTCGACCGCCGCATGCGCTTCAACGAGCGCGACTCACTTGCCGACTACGTGGAACTGCTCGACAGCGAGGCCGACGAGGCACAGGCGCTGTTCCGCGACCTGCTCATCTCCGTCAGCGGGTTCTTTCGCGATCCGGACGCCTACAGCATGCTCGAACGGGACGTGATACCGCGGCTGTTCGAGGGCAAGGGCCCGGACGACACGGTACGCGCGTGGGTTGCCGGCTGTGCCACCGGTGAGGAGGTCTACTCCCTCGCAATGCTGCTCAGCGAACACGCGGCATCGCTCCACGCTCCGCCCGCGATTCAACTGTTCGCGACCGACATCGACGAGCAGGCGTGCGCCGTGGCGCGAGAGGCGTTGTATCCGGAGACCATTTCGGCCGTGGTATCGTCGCAGCGGCTCGACCGGTTCTTCGACCGCGAGAACGCCGGGTACCGGGTGCGGAAGCCGCTTCGCAAGCTTGTGCTGTTTGCCACGCACGACCTGCTCAAGGACCCGCCGTTCTCGCGGCTCGATCTCGTGACCTGTCGCAACGTGCTGATCTACCTCGAGCCGGTGGCACAGCGACGGGTGCTCGAGAGCTTTCACTATTCCCTGCGAGCCGATGGCTTTCTGTTCCTGGGTACCTCGGAGTCGGTCGGCGGGGACGACCTGTTTCGTCCGCTCAACGCGACGCTGCGGGTGTTTCATCCGGTGCCACTCTCGCAGGTTATCGTGCCGCGGCTATCAAAGTCGGAACCGTTGCGCCCCGCTGCGACGCCGGCCGCCGACCGGGACGTGCATCGCGAGCCGCGCGCATTCTCTTTCGGCGCGTTGCACCTGCGGATGCTCGAGGCGTGGGCGCCCCCGAGCCTGATCGTCAATGAGCGCTTTGACGTCGTGCACCTGTCCGAGGGGGCTGGCCAATTCCTGCGTCTCGCCGGCGGCGAGCCGAGCGCCAACCTGTTGTCGTTGGCCCCCGGCGACCTCGGTCAGAAGTTGCGCATCGCCCTGTATCAGGCGCTCCAGAAGGGTGAGTCGTCACAGCGCAGCGTCCGGATCGAAATCGGCAGCGAGGCGCGGTTGGTGGACCTGCACGTGCGACCGGTCGAGGAAACGGAAGGCGGCGGCGGCCGGTTTGCGCTCGTCGTCTTCGACGAACTGCCCGGTGCGGTCGGCGGCGGCGCCACCCCGCGGCCGGCGACCGGCGGCGCCGACGAGCGCAGCGCCACCTCGGAGCTCGAGGACGACCTGCGACGCACCAGGGAGCAGCTCGAGTCGACGCTGCGCGACCGCGAAGTCACTATCGAGGAGTTGCAGTCGGCAAACGAGGAACTCCAGTCCATCAACGAGGAGCACAAGGCCACCACCGAGGAGATGGAGACCAGTCGCGAGGAGCTGCAGTCGCTCAACGAGGAACTGACCACCATCAACCAGGAGCATCGCGGCACGATCGACGAACTGCAACAGGTCAACAGCGACCTGCGCAACTTGATGGCCGCGACCGATATCGGCACGCTGTTCCTCGACCGCGGCCTGCGGATCCGCCGCTTCACGCCGTCTCTCGTGAGGTTGTTCAACCTCGTGCCATCCGACCAGGGCCGCCTGCTCGCGCACGTCACGCACCGGCTTCGCTACGACACGCTGGCGGCGGATGCGGAACGCGTCATCTCGTCGCTCGAAACCATCGAACGCGAAGTGGCCGACGACGCTGGCGCCTGGTTCAACGCCCGGATCATGCCGTATCGCACGCCGGACGATCGCATTGACGGTGCCGTACTCACGTTCTACGACGTCACCGTGCAGAAGCGTCTCGAACTGGCTGAACGAAGCGCGAAGGAGGTCGCCGAAGCCGAACGTGCGCGCGTTGCCGCGCTGATGGAGCAGGTGCCGGCGGCGGTGATCGTGATCGATGCGCCGTCCGGCCGGATCCTTACCGCCAACAAGCGCGCCACCGAATTCTGGGACGGCGCGCTGCCTGCGGCGGCGACGATCGTCGATTACACCGACTACTTCGACGGCCGTCATCCCGACGGAACGCGTTACCGCGCCGAGCAGTGGCCGATGGCGCGGGCGATGAGCCGTGGCGAGGTGGTCCGGGATGAGGAGATCCTGCTCATCTTCGGTGATGGCCAGCAACGGTCGATGCTGGTGAGCGCGGTGCCAACGCGCGATGCCGCAGGCGAAATCGATGCCTGCATCGTCTGCATGATCGACATCACCGGCCAGAACCAACTGGAAGACGAGTTGCGCGCGGCGAAGACCACGGCGGAAGCGGCCGGTCGTGCCAAGGAACAGTTCGTTGCCACACTGTCGCACGAGTTGCGCACGCCACTCAACGGCATCCTGGGCTACGCCGACCTCCTGCTGTTCGACGAGAATCTCGATGACGTTCAACGGCGGAACATCGGGCGGATCAAGACGAGCGTCTGGCATCTCTCCCACATGATCGACGAGATCCTGGTCCTCGCGACAATGGATCGCGACAACGAGGCGCTCGAACGGCGGCGCATCGACGCACGCGACGTTGCCCGCGAGGCGGCGTCGATGATCGAACCGGAAGTGGCCACGAAGCAGCTCGGCTTTTCGCTCAAGCTCCCCGACGAGCGTCTCGATCTCGAGACCGACTCGGTCAAGGCCTGCCAGATTCTCGTCAACCTGCTCGGCAACGCGGTCAAGTACACCGAGCGGGGGGAGATCGGACTCGAGCTGCGCGCCGATGCCGGTGAGGCCGTGTTCGTTGTCCGCGACAGCGGGATCGGCATTGCCGCGTCAGACGTTGAGCGCGTGTTCGAACGCTTCTGGCAGGCGAGCGATGGACTCACCCGGACCGCGGGCGGAGCCGGATTGGGGCTCGCAGTCGTGCGGGAGTTCAGCCGAATGCTCGGCGGGGACGTGACGGTCGAGAGCACGTTGGGCAGTGGAAGCGCATTCACGCTGCGGCTGCCGCTGGCGGGCAAGCCGGAAGCGCCCGAGGTCGCGTCAACGGCGTAGTCGCCCGTAGTCACGTGTGCATGAGGCGCTCGCGCAGCCAGCGCGCGAACGCCGGTTCGTCAGCGTCGCCGGCGGCGAGTGCGAGCACCGCCTCCACCACCTCGTCGTCGGTCACGTCGGGCGACAACCCCAATCCGTGGAGATCGAGAACCATCAGGGCGACGGCAAGGCCTGCACGCTTGTTGACTGGGCGAGCATGAGCGGCCTCCAGCCCGAGCGGCCCGGCGCCACGAGTCCTCCAGCACCTGCGCCAGCAGTGACCTGTCCACCGCGCCGAGCCGGAGCAGCACCCACGCGTAGTCACGATAGTGGTCGGTGATGAAGAACACTGCCGGCCGCTCGCGCATCAGCAGGTCGCGATCGACCATCGTCGTGCGGATGGCCAGCGTCTCGCCGTCTTCCTTGAGCGGGGGCGCTTGTAGCTGGCCGGGACCCGAGGCAGGATTGTCGTCATGACGGTCGGCACGCACCTCGAAGTCCCTTCGCTCCTCGATGCCGAAGCGGTGGCCCGCGCGCTGGGCACCGATCGAAGGCGGACCCGGCGCCGATGATGCCGCTGCCCGCCTCGCACGCGATGGCCGCAACGAGCTGCGCGCCGCTGCGCCAGCAGCCGCGCCGAATTCGCGACGGCCTGTCTGGTGACTTCATCACTGGCTGACGACGGCTCATGCGTTTGACCTCGCGCCACCGCGCCCCGGCTGCCATACTCCCGGCGTCCGTTTCGGTCCATTCCAGCAAGCGAGTCACCATGCTCCTCCGCCACGCCCTCCCCGATCTCCTGCTCGGTTCAGCGCTTTTGGCAGCTGCCACCCCCACCCCCGCAGCCGCCCAGACCGATGCCCGCATGTTCCGCTACCCCGACGTCTCGGCCACGCAGATCGCCTTCGTCTATGCCGGCGACATCTGGGTCGTCCCGAAATCCGGCGGCGTGGCCAATCGTCTCAGCTCGCCAGCCGGCGAGGAGTCCTTCCCGCGATTCTCCCCGGATGGATCACGCATCGCCTTCAGCGCCAACTACGACGGCAACACCGATACCTACGTGATTCCCACCAGCGGCGGCGAGCCGGTGCGCATCACGTATCACCCGATGGGTGATCGACTGGTCGACTGGCACCCCGATGGCCGGCTGCTCTTTGCCTCGGGGCGCGAGAGCGGCCGCCAGCGCTACAACCAGTTCTATCTCGTGAGCGCCACCGGCGGACTACCCACGAAGATGCCGGTGCCGTACGCCGAGTTCGGCAGCATCTCCGCCGACGGTCGCTACCTGGCCTACACGCCCACCACGCTCGACTTCCGCACGTGGAAGCGCTATCGCGGCGGATGGGCGCCCGACATCTGGATCTTCGACCTCTCGGACTCCACGGCGCGCAACGTCTCGCCGAGCGATGCCGACGATTCGCAGCCGATGTGGCACGGCAACGTGCTCTACTTCCTCTCCGACCGTGGCGCCGAGCAGCGTCACAACATCTGGAAGTACGACGTTGCCTCGGGCGGAGTCAGCCAGGTCACGACGTTCCGCGACTTCGACGTCACCTTCCCGGCCATCGGCCCCACGGACATGGTGTTCCAGGCCGGCGGCCGACTGCACCTGCTCGATCTCGCCACCGACACCGAGCGCGAGGTGCAGGTTGAAGTCATCACCGACCAGATCTCGCTGCGGCCGAGGGTGGAGAAGGTGGCGTTGCTCATTCAATACGCGTCGGTCTCTCCCACCGGACAGCGCGCGCTCTTCCAGGCGCGCGGCGAGCTGATCACCGTGCCCGCCGAGCACGGTCCGGTGCTCAACCTGAGCCGCACGTCGGGCGTGGCTGAGCGCTATCCCACATGGTCACCCGACGGCAAGACGGTTGCCTACTGGACCGATCGCAACGGCGAGTACCAGTTGGCGCTGCGCCCTGCCGATGGTTCGGGCACAGAGCGGATCCTCACGACCATGGGGCCGGGCTATCGCTACGGCGCGTGGTGGTCGCCCGACGGGAAGAAGCTGGCATTCGCGGACGAGGCCATGCGCTTTCATCTCTATGACGTCGATCGCAACGCCGGGCGTGTCATCGACTCGAGCCTGGTCTGGATGGCGCACGGTCAACTGGAGAACATGCGCTTCAACTGGTCGTCGGACAGCCGTTGGCTGACCTGGTCGCGCCCGGTGGAGACGAGCAACCAGGCGGTCTTCCTGTATGACACGCGTGCCAACGAGCTGCATCGCGCCACGTCCGGGTACTTCAACGACAGCGACCCGGTGTTCGATCCGGACGGCAAGTTCCTCTACTATCTCTCGAATCGCACGTTCGACCCCGTATACGGCGCGTTCGATAACACGTGGACGTACGCCAACGCCACGCAGATCGTCGCGGTGCCGCTGCGGCGCGACGTGGATTCACCGCTGGCAGCGCGCAACGACGCCGAAGCCGGCGACACCACCAATCGCGCGGCCACCCCACGCGACACCACCAAGCGGGCCTCGCCCGACGACTCGGCGCGTGCGGTTGCCATTGACCTCGATGGATTCGAAGCCCGAGCCATCGTTCTGCCGCCGCCCGCCGGGAACTACGCCGACCTCGATGCCGCCAGCGGCAAGGTGGTGTATCGCCGCACGCCACGCACGGGATCCAGTGACACCACGGCGACGCTGGCCTACTGGGATCTCGCCGCGCGCGAGGAGAAATCGGTCGTCGAAGGCATCGACGGGAGCCGGCTCACGCATGACGGGAAGAAGTTCCTGGTACGCAAGGGCCGGCAGTATGCGTTCATCGAGTTGAAGCCGGCGCAGAAGTTCGAGAAGCCGATCCGCACCGGTGAGATGGAGATGACGGTGGATCCGCGCGCCGAGTGGCATCAGATGTTCGCCGACGCCTACCGGTTCGAGCGCGACTTCTTCTACGACCCGGGAATGCACGGCGTGGACTGGTCGGGGTTGCGCGATCGTTATGGCGCGCTGATCGACGATGCGGTGACGCGCTGGGACGTGAACTTCGTCATCGGCGAGTTCATCGCCGAGCT
>DASSBZ010000183.1:0-8556 GCA_035698205.1 Gemmatimonadaceae bacterium
GCGAACCTATACTACCGCGTTCATGCGATCAATACGTGACGGCGCAGCGTTCGGGCCGCTGCGGCTCTACATAAACATCGATCATGTGGCCACGCTGCGACAGGCCCGGCGCGGCGATGAGCCCGATCCGGTGGCGGCCGCCGCGATCTGCGAGCAGGCCGGGGCCGACGGCATCACGGCGCACCTGCGAGAGGATCGCCGCCATATCGTCGATGCCGACGTCGAAGCGCTGGCGGCCGGGCGCGCCACGGTCTTCAACCTGGAAATGGCGTGTACCCCCGAAATGGTCGCGATCGCCCAGCGGCTCCGTCCGTTTCAGGTGACGCTCGTGCCCGAACGTCGCGAGGAGATCACCACCGAGGGGGGGCTCGACCTGGCCGCCTCTCCGCATGTGCTCTGGGACGCCGTGCGTCATCTGCGCGAAGCGGGGATCCGCGTGAGCGTGTTCATCACCCCCGATCCTGACACGGTGCGACGGTCGCGCGACCTGGGCGCGGACGCCATCGAACTGCACACCGGCGCCTATGCACATGCCGGCGGCGGTGCGTCGCAGTTGGAGGCGTTGCGCAACGCGGCCCGGCTTGGACGCGAACTGGAACTGGCCGTGCACGCCGGGCACGGGCTCACGGTCTCGAACGTGGGCGCGGTGGCCGAGATCGACGAGATCGAGGAGCTGAACATCGGACACCACGTCGTAAGCCGTGCGGTGTTCATCGGTCTCGACGCGGCGGTCCGCGAGATGCGTGCGGCGATGGATGCTTCGCGCGCCCGGAGGCAGCAATGAAAGACCTGACCCCGGCGGGGACTGCCGCGGCAGGGTAGCCGTTGGCGCGTTCTCCTTCTTATCTTCGTGTCGCGCACGTATCTCGCGACCTTCCCGTGGAGCAGGCATGACCTCGCCGACCGGCCTGCTGGACTTCTACATCCTCGAAGCAACGGAATACGTCGACCAGCTCGATACGCTGGTCGCCGCTGGCGCGTCAGCGCGCCCCGATGCTGCGCGGCTGCTCTCCAGCGCGCGAGCGCTGCGCGGCGCGTCCACCATGGCGCGGCTCTCCCCACTGGCCGAGCTGGCGCTGGGGGTGGAGCGGCTGGCACGCGCACTGGGCGACGCCCGCGTGGAATGGTCGGCGCCGGTGCAGGGGGTGCTGGTCGCAACGGTCGACGAGTTCCGACTGCTCATTCGCGAGATCCGATCCTTCGGGCCCGCGCAGGAGCGGCGCGCACAGGAGCGCGCGCGCGAACTGCGCGCCTTCGTGCCCGAGTCGCAGCCCGCGGCGAGTTCGCCGGCGCACGCCGCCGCCGATCCGTCGTTCTTCGCGGTGGAAGTCGAGGCGATCGCCAACTCGCTCGACGGCGCAGTTGGTAATCCACGCGATCCGCGCCCGATGGACCGGGCGCTGGCGCGAGTGCGGGCGCTGCGCGGAATCGCCGCCCTGCGCGATCTGCCGCCGCTGGCCGACGTCAGCGACGCCATCGAGCGTGCCGCCCTGCGGCGCCCCACCTCGCCCGGTGCCGCGCTCCCCACACCAGTCGGCGATCTGCTCATCGCATCGGCCGCGGTGCTTCGACGCGCCGCCACCGACCTGCGCCAGCGGGGACGCCCCGACACCAGCGCACCGGAGATCGCCGCCTTCGTAGCCGCCTCCGCGGCGCTCGCCAACGCATCGGCGGCACCGGAGGCCGTGGTGCCGGTGGCCTCTCTGTTCTTCACGGACTCCGGGCCCCACATCATCTCGCGCGCGCACGCACCGCCTACCACGCCGGATGGCCGCTTTCGCGCCGAGGTGCTGCCGCACACCGAACGTCTGCGTCACCTCGTGGCCGAGGCGCGCACGGCGCACGATCCGGTGGCACGCGACCGCGCTGTTCGTGACCTGCGCGCCGGCCTCGCCGAGATTCGTACCCTGGCTACCAGCTACGGCTTCGGACTCGTGGCGCGCTTCTTCGGCGACCCGGCGAGCGAGGCCGATCTGCTCGATCCGGTAATGCTGGCATCGCTGGAGGACGCGGCCCGTCGCATTGCATCGAGCGACCAGAGCTCGATGTCGGAGATCGTCGCGGCGCTTGACTCGCTGCGCCGCGGCCGGGCCGTGGACCAGGCCATCGGCGTTGGGCTGGGGCCCATTGCCGACGCGCCGGCGCGCACCCCGGCGTCGTCACCGGCGGTCGGTCGCACGCCCACACCCGCGCCTCCCGCGCGCGCCACCTCGCAGGCATCCACCCCGGTCGCCTCAGCAAGCGCGCCGGCCGCTCCGCCTGCCCGCAAGCCCACACCGGGCGCGACGCCGCGCCTCACGACCCCCACCGGCAACACCGACCCACGCTTCCGTACGGTCACGCCCACCGGGAGCGAACTGCGCGAACTGTTGCAGTCGAGCATTGCCGGCTTCGACGATCTCGAGGTCACGCCGCTCTCCACGCCGGCGCAGGTGGACGACGACGCGATCGTCTCCATGGACGATCTCGTGTATCGCGGGCGCTCGGCGCTGGAGCGTGCACGCGAGCTGCGCGACCAGTTGCGCGACGCGCCGGCGCCGGATCGGGCGACGCTCGACGAACTGTACGACCTGCTCGATCTCGCGGCCCGCGAATAGACGTCGTGCGGATTCCATGGCGGGGCGCGCTCGGCGCGGTGCTGAGCGTCGGGCTGCTGGTGTGGGTGCTCAGGGACGTCGATCTCGCCGAAGTGTGGCTGATCCTCCGCGAGTCGAACGTGTGGCTCTTCCTGCTCTCGAGCGTGGTCGCCACGGCGATCTTCCCGCTCCGCGCGATCCGATGGCAGGTCATCCTCTCCCCCGTGGCGGGGAAGCTGCCGTTCGGCCCGCCGTGGCGCGCGGTGGCCATCGGCATGATGATCAACAACGTCGTGCCGGCGCGTGTGGGGGAGATCGCGCGCGCCTATGCACTCAGCCGGGAAGTACCGGCGGTGCGCTTCCCCGCCGCCCTTGCCTCCCTTGCCGTCGATCGCGTGTTCGATGCCATCATCGTCGGCATTCTGCTCGTCGCGAGCACCATGGTACCGGGGTTCCCCGCGGGGGCCGAGATCGCCGGTCAGCCGGTAACGCGATTCGCCCTCGTGTTCGGCCTGCTCATGCTCGGACTGGTCGCGGCGCTGATCGCGATCGCGGCCGTTCCGGCGCGGATCGTTCGCCTGTACGAACTCGCGGTCGGTCGCGTGGCACCCGGGCTCGTGGAGCCCGGGGAGCGGCTGATCACGTCGTTTGCCTCGGGGCTGACGGTGCTGCACAGCCCGAGCCGATTCCTGCTGGTCTTCTGGTGGACGCTGGTGCACTGGCTCGCGAACGCGCTGGCGTTCTACATCGCATTCTTCGCCGTCGGCGTGGACGCGCCATTCAGCGCGGCGCTGTTCGCGCAGGGGATCATCGTCATCGGCGTCGCGCTGCCCTCCACCCCGGGCTTCTTCGGCGTGTTCGAGGCCGCGGCGACCGTCGCGCTCGGGCTGTTCGGCATCGGCGCCGCGCAGGCCGTGAGCTGGGCCATCGGTTTCCACCTGGTTTCGTTCATTCCGATCACCGTGATCGGCGCGATCTACTTCGCGCGGCTCGGACTCCGGTTGCAGGACGTGCGGCGCACGCCGGCCGCCGGCGCGGCGTGAACGTGGTCCGGGCGCGCACCGTCGCCCAGGCCAAGATCAACCTGATCCTGCACGTCCTCGCCCGCGAGAGCGGCGGGTATCACCGGATCGAAACGCTGATCTGCCGGCTCGATTTCGGTGATGACGTACTGGTGAGCGCCGACAGCGACGACAGCCGGCGCTCGCTCGAATGCGCCGGTGACGCGATGCCGCCGGAGGGACTCGGCGCCGCCGAGTCGAACCTGGCCTGGCGCGCGGCCGCGACATATGCGGAGGCCGCCGGGTGGCCCGCAGGGTTCGCGATCCGCATCGACAAGCGCATTCCGGTGGGAGGGGGTCTTGGTGGCGGGAGCGCCGACGCCGGCGCGGTGCTGCGGTGCCTCGACGCGCTCGCCCCATCGAGCCTGGGCACGGAGCGGCTGCGGGCAATCGCGGCGGCGCTCGGTTCCGACGTCCCCGCGCTCACGGTCGAAAGCCCGCTCGTTCGTGCCTGGGGGCTCGGTGAGCGCGTGCTGGGGGTGCCGGCCCTCCCCCAACGCGACGTGACGCTGGCCTGCGCTCCGCCGGGCGCGGGCGTGGGCACGGCGGATGCCTACCGGTGGATCGACGAGTCTCGCGCGGATCCGGGCGTCGACCCGGCCGGTGCACCATCGGCGGAGTCGCAGGGGTATCTCGCGGCAATGGCCTCAGGCGACTGGGAGGAGATCGAACCGCGCATCGCCAACGACTTCGAGGCGGTGGTGCTTCCGCGGCATCGTGTGGCCGGCGTCATGCACACCGCGCTGCGGAACGCCGGCGGCGGCCGCGTGCTGCTGGCGGGATCCGGGGCGAGCGTGTTTCAGCTCGGGCGGCCGGCGACACCCCCGACGTTCCCGCGCGGCGTGCGGATCGTCGAAACCCGCACGGCAACGTCGATTGCTCCCGTGGAGCGCCTCCCGGGCATCGCGCGTCCGAAGTAGCTACTATACCCGTCGTTCGCTGCCCCCTCGTCCAATGGCAGGACATCGGACTTTGGATCCGAGAATTGTGGTTCGCATCCACCGGGGGCAATCCGCCAGCCACGCGGCGGAGCAGGTACCGGACGCGTAGCGTAACTCCTTCCGACCGGCTACTTTTCGAGGCTGTTGAGTCGCGGCGTGCGCGCCGCGGCCTCGCGTTCGCTCTACTACACGGACCAGACTCGAAGGCTACGGCATGGACGCCCTGTCCGTCCCGGTGCATGGATTCAAGCTGCTCAGCGGCACGGCCAATCGCGCTCTCGCGGAAGAGATAGCGCGCCATCTGGGCGTGGACCTCTGTCGCGCCACCGTCAGCCGGTTCGCCGACGGGGAGATCTTCGTCCGCATCGACGAGAACATCCGCGGCTCCGACGTGTTCATCGTGCAGCCCACGAATCCGCCGGCGGACAACCTGATGGAGCTCCTGCTCCTCATCGACGCCGCCCGGCGCGCGTCCGCGGCCCGCATTACCGCCGTCATGCCCTACTACGGCTACTCGCGGCAGGATCGCAAGGACCAGCCGCGCGTGGCCATCGGGGCAAAGCTGCTGGCCAACATGATCCAGACCGCCGGCGCCGATCGCGTGCTGGGGATCGACTTCCACCAGCACCAGTTGCAGGGCTTCTTCGACGTGCCGGTCGATCACCTCTACGCCATGCCGGTTCTGGTCGCCCACTATCGTCGCAAGCAGCTCAAGGACGTCGTGGTCGTTGCGCCGGACGTGGGATCGGCCAAGATGGCGCGCGGCTTTGCCAAGCGGCTCAACGGCACCCTGGCCATCATCGACAAGCGTCGACCGGCGGCGAACGTGGCCGAGGTCGTCAACGTGGTCGGGAATGTCGCAGGCTCCGACTGCCTGATCCCCGACGACATGATCGATACCGCCGGCACGGTATCCGAGGCCGCGCGCGCCCTCAAGGAGCTGGGCGCGAAGGACATCTACGTCTGCGCCACGCACGCCCTGCTCTCCGGCCCCGCCGTGGAGCGACTCAGCGGCGCACCGATCGCCGAAGTGGCCCTCACGAACACCATCAGCATCCCCGAGTCGCGACGCTTCCCGCAGTTGACCGTGCTGTCCGTCGGCGAGCTGCTCGCCAAGGCAATCCGGTTCACCCACAGCGATCAGTCGGTCAGCAGCCTGTTCGACTGATTGCGCGACCGTTCGCCGCCCTTCCGTTCACCAGACCCTCTTCACGCTCTCCGCAGGCCCAGACCATGGCTACCGCACAGATCTCCGCCACTTCCCGCACGACGGCCGGCAAGGGTGCCGCCCGCGCCCTGCGCCGCGAGGGGAACATCCCCGCGATCATTTACGGACACGCCCGTCAGCCGCAATCGCTGGCCGTCAGCGCCCGTGATCTCCAGCGACTGCTCGATACGGTCTCGGCCGAGAGCACGGTCATCGAGCTCGACGTGGATGGCACGATGTCGCGCACGTTGATCAAGGAGATCCAGCGCCACCCCTTCAAGCGTCATGTGCTTCACGTGGACTTCCAGGAGCTGGTCGCCGGCGAGAAGGTCACCGTGTTCGTGCCAATCGTGATCACGGGTACCGCCGACGGCGTACGCAACTCCGGTGGGGTGCTCAATCAGGTGATGACGGAGCTCGAGATTCACGTCGATCCCGCCAATATCCCCAATCACGTCGAACTCGACGTGACGGACATGATGATCGGGACCTCGCGGCACGTGAGCGCCCTCGTGGTACCGGAGGGGGTCGAGGTGCTGGCCGACGCCGAGGAGACGGTCGTGGTCGTATCCGCTCCGCGTGTGGTGGCGGAGGACGTACCCGCGGCGGCCGAGGAGGGTGAGGCGTCGGGCGAGCCGGAGCTCATCCGGAAGCCGAAGACCGAGGAGGACGACGAGGAATAGTCGTCCGCGACGCCTTGAAGGTCATCGTCGGGCTCGGCAACCCCGGGCGAGCGTACGAGCGCACCCGCCACAACGTGGGCTGGTGGGCAGTCGACCACCTGGCTGACGGCTGGCGGGTGGACGGGTGGCGTCGCGACGGCGTGTCCGTCGTTGCCGCCGCGCGGGTGGGGGCGCACGACGTCCGGCTGGTGAAGCCGCAGACGTACATGAACCTGAGCGGCGCCGCGCTGCGCCCGTTCCGCCGGCGCGAAGGATGGTCGGCGGCCACCGACCTCCTCGTGATCGTCGATGACATCGCGCTCCCGTTAGGCACCTGGCGCCTTCGGGCATCGGGGAGCGCCGGCGGACACAACGGGTTGAAGAGTATCGAGGGGGAGCTGGGCTCGCGCGACTACGCCCGGCTCCGGATCGGGATCCGTCCCGTGGACGACCAACGCACCGTGGGCGACCTGGCGGACTTCGTCCTCCGGCCATTCGGCCACGAGGAACGCGACACGATCACCGCCCTCCTGCCGCGCTTCGGCGACATCGCCGACACGTGGCTGCACGAGGGCATCCTGCCGGCGATGAACCGGCACAACGCCAATTCACCGAAGAAGGGAGAGCAGGACATGAACGGAGAGACGGCATGAACGACATCGTACGCTGGGCGCCATGGCTTGGCGTGGCTGGCCTGCTGGTCGCATTCCTCACGTACCGGGTGGTCGCGTCGCGGCCCGCCGGCAGCGACGTCATGCGATCGATCGCCGACCAGATCCATGAAGGGGCGATGGCGTTCCTGCGCCGCGAATACGCCGTTCTGATCCCGTTCCTGGTCGCGGTGGCGCTGCTGCTCGCCTGGGCGCTGAACTGGCAGACCGGCGTCGCCTACCTTGTGGGTGGACTCTGCTCGATCCTGGCTGGACTCTCCGGCATGCAGGCGGCCACACGGGCCAACGTGCGCACCAGTGAGGCCGCGCGTGCCGAGGGGCAGGCGGCGGCGCTGCGCGTGGCGTTCAACGGCGGCGCGGTGATGGGGTTGAGCGTCGCAAGCCTCGGGCTCGTGGGTATTGGCGGCATCATGCTCTGGCTCGGCGGCATGCTGGCCAATGCCGAGATCAAGGCGTTCGCCGAGATCATCTCCGGCTTCGCGATGGGCGCCAGCTCGATCGCGCTCTTCGCGCGCGTCGGCGGTGGCATCTACACCAAGGCCGCCGACGTCGGCGCGGACCTGGTGGGCAAGGTGGAAGCGGGCATCCCCGAGGACGACCCGCGCAACCCCGCGACCATCGCCGACAACGTGGGCGACAACGTGGGTGACGTCGCCGGCATGGGCGCGGACATCTTCGAGAGCTACGTCGGCTCGATGATCGCCACGATCGCCATCGCCGCCACGTCGGTGAGCATCCAGCCCGACTCGGTCGTCACGGCCATCGCCCTCCCCGTGATCTATGCCATGGCCGGACTGGTGGCGTCGCTCGTCGGCATCGGCGCCATGCGCGTGCTTGCGAGCGGGAATCCGGCGTCGGCGCTGCGCACCACGACATTCATCGCCGCGGGGCTGTTCCTGGTGATGGCGTACGCGCTCACGATCATGTTCCCCATTGCGCACCTGAGTCCGGACGGCGGCATGTATCCGGTGGCCGGTCCCTTCTGGGCGGTGGTGGCCGGCACGGTGGCCGGCATCCTGATCGGCCTCGCGACTGAGTACTACACGGCCATGCGGCCGGTCATGCGGATCGCGGAATCGTCGAAGACCGGCGCGGCCACGAACATCATCGCCGGCCTCGCCGTCGGCATGCAGAGCTGCGTGGTGCCGGTGCTGCTGATCTGCGCGGCGACCTGGGTGTCGTACGAGATGTCAGGGCTGTACGGCGTCGCCATCGCCGCCGTCGGCATGCTGGCCACCGTGGGCGTCACGATGTCGGTCGACGCCTACGGTCCCATCGCCGACAACGCTGGCGGCATCACCGAGATGTCCGGGCTCGGCCCCGAGGTCCGGAAGATCACCGACGGGCTCGATGCGCTCGGTAACACGACAGCCGCCATCGGCAAGGGATTCGCCATCGGCTCGGCGGCGCTGACGGCGCTGGCGCTGTTCAGCGCGTA
>DASSBZ010000184.1:0-10687 GCA_035698205.1 Gemmatimonadaceae bacterium
GCGCGGGGTACACGTCGTGAGCATGCAGCTCTGGACGTACTATCAAACCGGCCAGCACCGGGAGGCATTCGTCCGGCTCGCGGCAGAGCGTTTGCGCGCCATTCCGGGGGTCGAGTCGGCCGGCGTCACGTCCGCGCTGCCGCTCGATCACCCGATCGGCCTCGAGCTCGTCCGCGTCGAGATCGAGGGAGAGCCGACGACGCCCGGCGAGGAGCCGCTCACCATCCGGACCTCCGCGATCACCCCCGGCTTGCTCGACGCCCTTGGAATCCCCGTCCGCGAGGGACGCGCATTCACAACCGCCGATCGCGCGGGCACCACGCCCGTGGCGCTCGTGAACGAGACCTTCGCGCGGCGTCATTTCCCGCACGAATCGGCCATCGGCAAACGCGTCAGCCTAGGCTTCCAGTCGCAGCCGATCGCGCGGGAGATCGTCGGTATCGTCGGCGACGTCCGCCATGACGGCCTGCACGTTCCGGCCGCACCGGGGATTTACGTGCCGCACTCCCAGGCGCCGACGGGGGCGGTGCACTTCGTCGTGCGCGCTCCATCCGTGGTCAACATCGACCGGCAGGTGCGAGCGCTGTTCGCGGAGCTGAATGGCGCCATGCCGCTGACGCAGACCATCCCGATGGACGCGCTGGTGCGCCGGTCGCTCGCACAGCGGCGGTTCCAGCTCGGCCTGCTCGTGTGCTTCTCGGTGACGGCGCTACTGCTCGCGGCGATCGGGATCTATGGGGTGATGAGCAGGGCGACGTCGGAACGCACGCACGAGATTGGCGTGCGCATGGCGATGGGTGCCCGCGCTGGCGACGTCCGCTGGATGGTCCTGCGCTCGGGCGGAGTGCTCGCCGTTGCTGGCGTGACGCTGGGACTGGGCGCGGCGGTTCTGCTCACGCGTACCATGACGGGGATGCTCTTCGGCGTTGGGCCGCTCGATCCACTGACGTACGCCGCGGCCGCGGCGGTGCTCGTGGTCGTCGCGCTGCTGGCGACGTTGGTGCCGGCGTGGCGGGCGTCGACGGTCGCTCCGGTGGACGCGCTGCGAAACGAGTGACGCTGGGCGGCATCCAACAGACGTTGGATGCACGGCGGACGGTCGATGTCGAATTGCGCGCAGCTCGCTCGACGAAGTGGTACGGGATTTCCCGTCAATCGGTCATCGACACCAGGAGACGAGCATGCGCAGGTCATGCATGGCGACAGCTCTGCTGTTTGCCACCGCCGCGGCCGCCGCCGCCCAGCAGCCCGCCGGCAAGCGGGTCGCGATCAACGGCATGCAGATGTATTTCGAAGTCTCGGGGCAGGGCGAGCCGTTGATCGTGCTCCATGGCGCGTACATGAACATTCCGGCCATGGGTGAGATCATTCCCCGGCTTGCGAAGTCGCACCGTGTGTACGCGCTCGAGCTGCAGGGCCATGGGCGCACGACCGACATCGACCGCCCGATCACCTACCAGAACCTCGCCGACGACATCGCGGTGTTCATGGATTCCGTCGGGCTCGCGACCGCTGACGTCTTCGGCTACTCCATGGGTGGCCAGGCGGCGTTGCAGCTCGCTATCCGCCACCCGGAGAAGGCCAGGAAGCTTATCGTCGCCGGGGTCGCCTACGACCTGCGAGGCTGGCAGCCGGTGTACACGGAGTTCATCCCCAGCATGACGGTGGAGATGATCACCGAGATGCCGTTCGCCGCCGAATACCGCAAGCTCGCCCCGAATCCCGATGGCTTTCCCGAGCTGGCGCGCAAGCTGATCGCCCTCGAGAAGGAGCCAATGGCGTGGGAAGGGGAGGTGAAGACGATCGAGGCACCGGTGCTCATCATCAGCGGCGACGCCGACGTCGTGACGCTCGAACACTCGGTTGCGCTGTTCCGACTGCTGGGCGGCGGGGTGATGGGCGACATGGGGAAGCCGCTGCCGAGTGCGCGACTGGCGATCCTGCCGGCGACGTCGCACACGGCCGTGATTACCCAGACGGACCTGCTGCAGGGGGTGATGGAGCCGTTCCTCAAGGGCATTACGCCGAAGGGGTTCTTCGACAAGTAGGCGGCGAGCTGTCCCCGGGCACGGATCGCAGTGTGTACGACGAGCGTGCCCTTCACCACGAGAGGGAGTATCACATGAAGTTCCTCTGCCTGGCGTACGGCGATGAAGCCGGATGGAACGCGCTGAGTCAAGACGAACAACGCGACGCACTCGCGCACGATGCGGTGATTCGCAATCGTGGCAACCTCATGTCGGCGCTCGAGCCCATGGCTACCGCGGTCCGGAACTGGAACGGGAATCTCGAAGTCAGCGAGGGCCCCGGCGCGCATCAGGGGCTGCTGCTCGCCGGGTTCTCGGTGATCGAGGCCGGGACGTTGGAAGAAGTGATCGCGCTCGTATCGAACACGCCGTGCGCCCGCGCACGAGGCTTCATCGAGATCCGGCCGTTCCGGGATCCGGGGGAAGAATGAGCATGAGCGAAATCGTGGTGCACGCATTCATGACGCTGGACGGAGTGGTCCAGGGGGGAGGCGGCCCGGACGAGGATCGCAGCGGCGGCTTCGAGTACGGCGGCTGGATGATGAACTACGACGCCGAAATGGACACCCTCGATGAGGGCGGAGAGCTCATCATGGATTGGGAGCGTCGTACCGAAGCGCTGCTGCTTGGCCGCAGAACATACGACATCTTCTCGCGCTCATGGGGCGTGTGGGACGAGAACGCCGAGGGCACGACCGGGGAGCTGACCAGGCGATACAACCGGATCCCCAAGTACGTGGCATCGCGCACGCTCACCGAGGTCACGTGGAAGAACTCGCACCTGCTCGGCGACGATGTCCCGGCGGCGGTCGCGGAGTTGCGCGCCGCACCCGGGGGTGAGATCCGCGTCTGGGGGAGCACCGTGCTGATCCGGACGCTGGCCGAGCATGACCTGATCGACGAATACCGGCTCGTGGTGTACCCGATCGTGCTGGGCACGGGCAAGAAGCTGTTCTCAGACGGGTTCATGCACACGAGGCTCGCCCTGGCCGAGAGCCGCACCCTGCAATCGGGTGTGCTGATCAATCGCTACCGGCGCAGGGAGACCGGGGCGCGGTGAAGGGCGCGGGAAGCCTGGCCGCAGGCTGTGGAGTGGCGCGAAAGCGGAGCTACGTGCCTGGACCGAGCGACGTTGCTATCGATCCGCCGCGCGACACGGCGGCGGTGCCGGTCAGCCCTGCCCGCTGCAGCAGATCCTGAAACCGCGCCTCTGCGCGAATACGATCATACAGTGGCTCGACCGCCATGTGCTTGACAGCGGGATCGCGCTCCTCGAAGCCTCGTTCGAACAACGACAGCGCGGCCGGAAAGTCCCCGAGGTAGATGAATGCCGACGCCAGCTCGCAGTAGGGCACGTAGCCCTCGGGCTGCGCGTCACGCACGCTTTCGGCCAGCTGGCGCGCCTCGGCCAGTCGACCGCTGGCAGCAAGCGCGGCGGCGTAGACAGCCTGATAACTCGGATCGCCGCCCGAAAGCGTGACCGAACGCTCGAGCGTTGCCACCGCGGAATCGAGGCGCCCCTGGACCAGATAGACACGGCCCATGAGAGCCCAGCCCAGTGCAAAGTCCGGAGCCTGTTGCACGACGGCGCGATACTCGGCGATTGCGCTGTCGTAGTCGCGCGCGAAATAGCGGATAGCGCCGACGGCGGTGTTGATGATCCGCGACAGTGGATCGAGCCGCCGCGCGCGCTCCATCTCGGCGGCGGCCTCCTCGTGCCGTCCCTCATCGGCGAGGTGGATCGACAGCCATTGACGCGCCGTGGCATAGGCAGGATTGAGCAGGATTGCAGTGCGATACGCCTGCTCGGCGCCGGCGCGATCACGATCGTAGTCATCGAGCACCGCCCCAAGCGACGCATGCGCTTCGGCGAGGGTACTGTCGAGCGCGATCGCCCGCAGCGCGGCGGTCTTGGCGCGGGCCAAGCCCTGCCGGGCGTTCACGTTCCCGTAGTCGGGGAGGAGCTGCCAGGTATCGGCGAGGCCCGCATACGCCGCCGCATACGCGGGATCGACCTGTACCGCCTCCTCGAACGCCCCCAACGCGCGCCACATGTCGGCCGTCGTGCGGCGGTTCCAGGCGTGCCGGCCGCGCAGGTACAGGTCATAGGCGCGCGGGCTCCCGGTACGCCGGCGAACGAGGGTATCGGGGGCCGTGCGTCCCAGCTTGGCGCCTAACGCGGTGGCGACGGTCCGGGCGATCTCCTCCTGGACGGCAAAGAGGTCCTCCACGCGGCGGTCGAACCGACCGGACCAGAGATGGTATCCGCGTTCGGACTCGATCAGCTGCGCCGTCACGCGCAATTGATTGCCGTCGAGCCGCACACTGCCTTCGACAACCGCGTCGACTCCGAGCCGATCCCCCACCACTCGCACGTCCACCCCCGGATCGCGAAACTGGAATGACGAGGAGCGTGCGGCAACGTGCAGTCCGGGAATCCGCGCCAGCGCATTCAGCAACTCCTCGGTCATCCCGTCACCCAGATAGGCGCGGTCGCCCGACGGGCTCAGGTCCACGAACGGGAGGACGGCCACCGACAGGCGCTCCGGGGTTTGCCATGGGTTCAGCGCAAAGGCCAGCGCCCCGACGACCACGAGCAGTGCGGCGCCAACGCTGGCGCGGAGCGACCACCGGCGGATGGGCGGACCAGTCGAGGCAGATGCACGCGCCGGGCGCGCGCTCGCGCCGACGGTTGCCGGGACGCTCGAGCGCTCGGAGGCGTGCGCGTCCAGCGCGGTGGATTCGGGTGGATGAGTGTCTCCGTGACCGGCAGGCGAAGCCGGGGTGTTCCGGATGCGAGCCGCAAGACGCGTCACCTCCTGGCCGGCCTCGGCGCCAAACTCGTCTGCGAGATAGGTGATATGCGCCTCGGCCGCACGCAGGGCGCCCGCCCGATCGCCACTCGCCTCGAGCGCCTGCATCAATCCCAGCGTTGTTCGCTCGCGCTCCGGGGCTGGAGTCCATAACATCTGCCACCAGCGCACGGCATCCGGCCACTCGCGGTTGGACATCGCCTCCGCGGCGAGCGTCTCGACGGCCGAGGTGAACTCGTCTTCGACCCGTGCGCGCTCCGCGTCCTGCCACTGATCGAACTCAGGGGAGCCACCGAGGAAAAAGCCGTCGAGGAACGGACCGGAGTAGCTGGCGACCGCGGCTCCGACATCTCCCTGCGCGAGGGCATTCCGAAATTCGCACAGGTCGCAGCCAAGGGCGGTGTGGTCCAGCCGAAGGTCGGCGCCTTCTGTGCGCAACACCCGTTCCCCCAGGGCCTTGCGGATCACATGGACCGAGACGTTGAGGAGATGACGCCCGTCCCGCTCGATGGCTTCGGGCCAGAGTACCGAAATCAGGCGCTCGCGTGGCAGGCGTCCGTCGCGGGCCGCGGACAGCAGCGCGAGCAGGGCGAGGCGATGTCGTTGAACCGCCTCGCCGGAAAGACGACCCGATGGACCCTCGATTCGGGCGCCCCCAAGCACGTGAAGTCTGAACATCCGCCTCGTTGACCGGGACTTGATTGGGCGTTGACCGTACCTGGCCATGTTACGTCGCAAGGACCAGATCGGCAAACATTTCCGTCCCAGGGTGCGGCGTGTCGAATCCAATGAAGCCACCAGGAACGTGAGGCCTCTCCCTGCGGGCTGGCGTAGAGCCGCCGTACTGGCCGTCCTGGCCCTGACAGTCGCCTGCCGGGACGAGACGCCGATCTCGCCTCCCGCGCCGAGCCCCGTCGGCGCGGTGGTGAGTGTGGTGGTATCGGCGCCGCGACAGGCACTGTCCCCAGGGGACAGCGTGCGGTTCACGGCGCAGGCGTTTGATGCGCAAGGGAGGGTGCTTCCGACAGCACAGGTCACGTGGCGGAGCAGCAACCCCGCGATTGCAACGATTGATAGTCGTGGAGTGGCAACCGCCGTCGCCGTGGGCACCACGACGATCACGGCCACGTCATCCGGCCAGTCCGGGTCCACTGAGCTCTTCGTCAGCATGACACAGCTCTGCGAGTGCACCCGAATCATCGATTCGACGGCGACGGAGCTGGTATCGCGCAATGACTCGACCGGGATCTATGTCTTTCGCGTGCGGGGGGGCGGGGCGAGTCAGCAACCCGCCATCGATTCCGGCAGCATCATCGTCGGTGCCGAGGACGGCGGCTTCCTGCGGCGAGTCGACAGGGTGACGCGCTCGAGCGACATGGTCACTCTCGAAACGAGCTTTGCCTATCTGGAGGAGGCTGTGCAGGACGGCGCGTTCGCGACCACCAGCGCAATCGACGGCGCGACGGTCGGCTCGGAAGCCGGAATGACGCGCTGGGGAAACTGGACCACGACATATGTCGCACCGGAACTGGCCGCCTCGGCGAATGACCTGTGCTGTTCCCTCAACGGGCTGAGTTTGAAGTGGACGCCTCTCTCACTCCCCATCGGGCCGGCTTCGGCAAAGGCGTCGGGGGAGTTCACGGTCAAAGAGGGAGACATCGACTTTCTGCCGAGGCTGGAGGTGGGAGCGAACTTCTCGCGCTTCCAGCTGCAGAGCTTCCGTGCGGTGTTCCATGGCGGACTCGGGCTCAACCTGGAAGCCTACGAGATGAAGCTCACCCTCGAAGGCACCACGAACAAGATCGCACTCAAGAAGGAATCCAAGCGGTTCATCACCAAGCAGAAGCCCTTTGCGACGTTCATCGGACCGATGCCGGTGGTCGGGATCATCACCCTCACCATCAGCTTGCAGGCCACGCCGACGGTGAGCACCAGTGCGGTGTTCGGGGGGAAGTTCAAGACCGGGTTCGGGTTTCACGGGGGAATGGCCTGGGCGAGGAGCGCAGGGTGGAGTTCGATATCCGGCTCGTCGCGCTATTTCGAGGCGACCGCACCCACCTTCCAGGGGGTTGAAGGCTCGGCATCGGTCAAGATCGCGGTCGTGCCGGAGCTGAGCGTGCAGTTCTACGGGGTGGCCGGCCCCAAGGTCGACGTGGAGCCGTATGCCGAGGCGGCGGCGTCCGCTGGAGCGAGCTTCGCGAGCGGCACGCCGACCGGTCTGGACTGGGAGACCCGGATCTCGTTAGGGCTGAACGTGAACATCGGGGCCAAGATTTCCCTCCTCGGGCGTCTCGACCTCGGGGAGGCGTCCTTTGCCATCCCGATCATCAAGCCGTACAAGCTGGTACGGGGGTTCAGCGACGGCCCGCTCACCGTGCACACCGTGGTCACGGGCGAGGACCGGCCCGCCTCACTGTCCGTGCAGCTTCGCCCGGCGTTCGTGGATACGGCGCCCCCCTTCGGGCGCGACCTCGCGACATCCTCGCAGGATGTGACCATCACCGCCAACGACAGCATGGTGCTGCACGACATCCGGTCGGGCACCTCCTATGCTCACACCGTTCGACCGGTGCGGCTCGCGGGTAACTGCACATTCGGCCCACCGCTCAACAGCCCGGTGCAGTCGACCCCGTTTGCAGCACGGGCCGACACCGTGGCGATCAGCTCCGACGCATTCATGGCCCTTGGCGGGACGCCAGCCGTGGACACGCTGCGCATCGATTGCATCCCGTTAGGCAGCCTGCTCGTGCGCACCGTCACCACGGGGCCGGATGCGACGTCGCGCAGCCAACTCGCGCTCGAGCGCCTCGACACGTCTGGCGCGGGCAAGGGGACCCCGCCGCTGATGCTCGACATACCGGGAGGCGATGCACCGCCCGATACGGTGATTGGCGCGCTGATCCCGGTGAACCCCGCGAACGGCTCCAGCGGACAGTATCTGGCCACGTTGGACCCGGGGCGAAAGAATTGCGCCGTGGCGAGGCCGGCATCGCATCAGGCGGTCATTCTCTCGGGCGACACGATTTCCACCACCTTCCGCATTCGGTGTGTGGCGCTCGGTCACGCTCGCACTCGCACCAGCACGATCGACCCGGATGCCGCGGCGCCCTCGGATCCTGTTGTCTATCGCCTCGGCGTGAGTGACCTGGATTCGACGGGCTCCCTAGTCGCATCGCACGACGCCTCGCCGGACGTCGCGGACCCCACGCTCGGCGCGTCCGCGGTGGCGACCGTGAATGGTCTGGTGCCGATCTACAATGCGAGCGGTGCGAGCGGCCGTCACGACGTGCGGCTCACCGGGGCGCCGAATCGATGCACGGCGGCCGGAGGCTTCGCGCGGGCGGTCACCGTGTTCCCGGGTGATACCGCGCTCGCCGACTTCGTCATGCAATGCGTCGAGCGACTGCAGGTGGACACACGCTCCACGGGCCCCGGGATGGATAGCGACGGCTTCGTCGTCATCGTCGAGAATGCCGACGGCACGGCGGACTCGGTTGCCATCGCGACCACGGACACCGTGGGAGTCGCCGGCGTGACTCCGGGAATCCATACCATCCGTCTTGGCGACGTCGACGGCAATTGCGTCGCGCCGGCGAGCGTACAGCGCGACGTGAGCGCACGGGACTCGACGCTGGTGTCGTTCAGTGTCAGTTGCCCGGGCCCCCCGGCACCGGCTGGACTTCGCACGACCCTCGTGGAAAGCGCACGCATCGATCTGGCCTGGACCCCTGCGCCTGGCGCGGCGCCAGCCGAGTCCTACCGGCTCTATCGTTCCACGCCGGGCGTTCCGGGCTCGGGGATCGTCGTGGATGCGATTCCAGGGCTGACCTACAGCGACACCGGCCTGCCGGGGTTCACGCCCTTCCTGTACCAGGTCGCGGCCGTCGACGCCAACGGACTGGTGGGACCGAGGAGTGCCGCATTGCTGGTGCGCACGCTCGATGGCTCGCCGCCCTCGGCGCCTGGCGCGCTGACTGCGATACCCGTCAGCGGCTTCGTTATCTCACTCAAGTGGGGCGCAGCGACAGACCCCGAATCGGGGATCGCGCAGTATCGTGTGTTCCGCGACGGAGTGCTCATCGACAGCACGACGGCGACCTCGTACCTGAGTGGCGGCCTGACACCGATGACCGCGTATACGTATGAGGTCATGGCGGTGAATGGAGAAGGACTCGACGGCCCACTGAGCGCGCCGGCCGCCGCCACCACCCTGGACGCCACGCCGCCGACGTCTCCGACGGGGCTCACCGCGACAGCCGCTGGTACGGCGCGGATCGACCTCTCGTGGAGTGCCGCGGCGGATCCGGAGAGCGGCGTTGCGCGCTACCTCGTGTATCGTGGCGGGGGGTTGATCGGTGCCACGGTGTCGACCGCGTTCGCCGACTCCGGATTGACGCCGGCCACCGCCTACACCTATGCGGTATCCGCGGTGAACGGATCGGAAGTGGAGGGGCCGCGCAGCGCCCCCGCCACGGCAACCACGGATGCTCCGCCCGTCGCGACCGGAGACCTCACGGTGGTTGTGCAAACGACCGGCGACGACATCCCGCCGGCAGGCTTTCAGCTTCGACTGTCGGCGACAGGCTTCCAGCTCGATCGGCCGGCGGCACCTGACGGCACACTCCTGTACAGCGAGTTGGTCGCCCAGCCATATACGCTGTTGCTCATTGACCCTTCCGGGCGCTGCGCCCCCGTGGACGGCCAGAACCCCCGGACGGTGACCGTTGCCGCAGGGAGCATGACTACCATCACGCTGTCAATCCTGTGCCAATAGGGAATCGATGACGCACTCAGCGAGCGGCCTGATACTGCGGCGCGTGCTCCCGCTGATGTTCGCCGCGGCGTGCAGCGGCGACACGAACGGACCGGACGGAGGGGCCGGTCCGGTGGCCGCCGGTCAGTCCCAGGTGAGCGTCTCGCTCGCGAGCGTGGCGTCCGGCGCCAGCGTTGCGCTCACGTTGCGGGCGCTGGATGCGCGGGGGCGCGATGTCGGGCGTGGCGGGAGCTCCGTCGTGTTTGCCGCCAGCGGAGGGACCGCCACGGGGCTCGTTGGTCCAACAACCGATCTCGGGAACGGCAGCTACGAGGCGACCTTCACGGGTGTCATCGCCGGGACGGCGACCACGATTGGCGCAACGATCGACGGCGCGCCGGTGACGACTCCGCTGCCGGTCGTCAGAGTGAAGCCCGGCGGGTTTTCACCTGCGCAAAGCACACTCACGGTCACCCCACGCACCCTGCTCCCGGGCGGATCGGCAACGCTGGAACTCATTGCTCGCGACGCAGCCGGCAACCAGCTCGAGACCGGCGGTCTCGACGTGACATTGCAGGTATCCGGCGGCTCATCGGTCGGCGTGATCGGCACGGTGACCGACCATGGTGACGGCCGGTATACGGCGCCCTTTACGGCCGGCCAGGTGGGAACTCCGCTCACCGTGCTGGCAGAAGTCGATGGTGTGCCGGTCGCGTCAGCCCCACCGACAGTTACGGTGGCTCAGGGCATCTCGCTCGAGCACTCGGTGTTCAGCATCCCGTATGACACCATTACGGTCAACGAGGGCCTGCGCCTCACGCTTCAGTTGCGTGATTCGTCGAACATCGCTCGCACCACCGGCGGCGATAACGTGCAGTTCATCGTAACCGACGGCGGGGACGGGGGGGATGGCACGATCAGCGACCTCACCGATCACGATGACGGCACCTACACGGCCAACCTCACCGGTACACGATCGGGAACCGTGCTGCTCGACGCGCGCATCAATGGACGCACCAAGGGCGGCGCGCTTCTCGCGGTCACCATTCAACCCAGTCCCCTGACGCCGCAGAACTCCACCGTCAGGGTGAGCA
>DASSBZ010000185.1:0-14356 GCA_035698205.1 Gemmatimonadaceae bacterium
CAGCGGGCGCTGTACGCGCGCCCCCTTCGCCGCGAGACGCTCCCAGCGCTCGCCGCTGAACTTCTCCACGAAGAGCTGGTAGGCGAGCCTGGCGTTGGCCACGGCGGCGCGCCCCCGCAGCGCCTCGATCACCACGCGATCGGCTTCCTTTGCCGCGACGGCGATGGCGTCGATCCGCTTGTCCACTTCCGTATCGACGCGGCTGACGAAGAAGCTGGCCACCGACGAGATCGTGGAGATGTCCCCACCCGCGGCGACGCGATCGTCCAGGCCGTCGAGGTAGGCCTCGATCACGCGCCGGTGCGCCTCTACCGCGAACAGCAGCGTGATGTTGACGTTGATCCCCTCCGCCGTGAGCGTGCGCACGGCGGCGAATCCGGCCTCGGTGCCGGGCACCTTCACCATCACGTTCGGGCGCCCCACCGTGGTCCACAGTCGCCGCGCTTCCGTCAGCGTGCCTTCGAGGTCGTTCGCCATCCCCGGCGACACCTCGATGCTCACGAATCCATCCACGCCGCCGCTGCGCTGGAACACGCCGGAAAACCGGTCGCACGCCGCGCGCACGTCGTCGGTGGAGAGCAGTTCGAACAGCTCCCACGCGGTGCGGCCGTCAGCCGCCTCGTCGATCTGGGCGTCGTAGTCGCCGCCCTCGGCGATGGCCTTCTGGAAGATCGTGGGGTTGGACGTCATGCCCATCAGGGCATCGTCGCGGATACGGCGCTCCAGTTCGCCGTTATGCAGCATGGCGCGATCGATATAGTCGAGCCAGACGGATTGTCCGGTTCCGTGTAGCGCGTGGAGACGATTGGTCGTCATATCCAGTGATCCCGTAAGGAGATGAACGCAGTGTCCGGTGCCATCGACGCCGCTTCCCGTGGAAACATACTGCTCATGGCGACGGGTCGTGCGGAGAGCGCGCCGCTCGTGAGCATTCTCGCCGTCGCCCTGGCGCTCGGAGCCCTCGCCGCCTGGCTGATCTCCCGGCGGCTGGCGGATGCGCGCGCCGAGGCCGACGACCTGCGCGGCGAGGTGCACCGGCTTTCCGGACTGGAGCGCACGCGAGCCGAGTTCATCGCCATGGTGAGCCACGAGCTGCGGACACCGCTCACGGCCCTGCGCGGCTCGCTCGGCCTCGTCCTGCACGACACCGCCGACTCGCTGTCGCCGCGCGCGCTGGAGCTGCTGCGCATCGCGGAGCAGAACACCAACCGGCTCATCCGCCTGTCGAACGGCCTGCTCGATTCGGAGCGGCTCGATGCCGACGATCAGCCGCTGCGCGCGGACTCCTGCAACGTGACGGAGCTCTTGCACACCACGGCGACCCTGCTCGCACCAATGGCGGATGAGCGCGGCGTCATGCTGGCCGTGGACGCGGCGGAATCGTTCGAGCTCTCGGGCGATCCCGACCGCCTCGTGCAGGTGTTCACCAATCTCCTGGCCAACGCGATTCGCTATTCACCACGTGGCGAGTGCGTGCGCGTCTCGACGCGGCTTCGGGGTGACCGTCTGCAGGTGGACGTGATCGACCGCGGGCCGGGGATCGCGCCCGAGTTCCGCTCGCGCATCTTCGGGCGATTCCAGCGCGCCCATGACGCCAGCAACGTGGCCAACGGGGCCGGACTCGGACTGTCCATCTCGCGCGCCATCGTCCAGCGGCACGGCGGCGCCATCTCGTTCGATTGCCCGCCATCCGGCGGCACGACCTTCACGGTGACGCTCCCCGCACCCGTGGCGGGCGAAGCGTCAGGCGGTGGCGGAGGCTGACCGACGCTCCTGCGCCCAGGCGCGCCATAGCGGCACCTTCGACATGAGGGTGCGGTAGGTGACCGGCTTGGTCACGTAATCCAGCGCGCCTTCGCGCAATGCCTGCATGCGCCCCTCATCGTCGTCGCGCGCGCTGATGAACACCACCGCGTAGTCGTCGCCCCGTGTGGCGCGCAGCTTCGCGTGCAGCTCGTGACCGTCCATCCCCGGCAGCATCACGTCCAGCAGCAGCAGCGGCCGCACGTCACCCGTCTCGAACGTGCAGAGCGCGTCGATGGCGTCCTCGGCGCTGGCGTAGCGTCGCGTGGAGAGATCGGTCAGTCGCAGCACGTATTGCAGCATCTCCGCGAGCGACGAGTCATCCTCGACGATGATGGCATCGGGGGCGCGGCACACCTCTTCGCGCCGCCAGGTGATCACTGGCGAACCACCGTTCGCGTGCATCAGCTCCATCACATCCTCGGTGGCACGGCGCAGTGCGCGAAGCTCCGGGCGCACGGCGCGGGAATCGGCGATCGCGGCACGCCAGGGAACGCTCGCTCCTTCCAGCAGCGCCTGCACCAGCGGCTCCACCGTGTCCGACTCGCCCTCCATGAGCGCGAACAGCGATACGCCGTCCATGTAGCCCACCACGCCGCTCTCGGTGGACAGGGCATGCGCCAGGCGCTCGGACTCGCGCAGCCACTCGGTGGCTGCCTCGCCGGTGAGTTCCGCCGCGTCGGGGCGAATGAGAACCGCCGTCGCTATAGGCGAAGTGCCTGACGAGTCGCCTCCCGCGTCGGCAGCACGCACCGCGCGCTCGCCGAGCCGTGCGAGCATGGACTCGGCGCTCGCGATGGTGCGCGCCGTGAGCGGGATGCCGGTACCGGGATGTCGTCCCAGCGCCATTCGCTCCAGGCGCTGACGCTCCAGCGGCGCGGCGATGCGCTCGAGCAGATCCGTCGCGACGATGGGCTTGGGCACCACGTCCTCGATTCCCACCCGCGCCGCCAGCTCGCGCGTCGCGTCGTCGATGGTCCGCGCGAGGAGCAGGATGGGAAGCTGCGCGCACGAGGGCAGCGACCGTACCTGACGCGCGACGTCGATCCCCGAGATGTCGCCGAGCCGGTAGTCGATGAGCAGCATCGACGGCGATTCCGTGCCGATGCGCGACAGAAGCTGGTCCGGGTCACCACAGGTGGTGGCGCGAATCCCCTCCTCCTCGAGCAGGTGCCTCACGACCGAGAGGATGCTGGGATCGTCGTCGAGCACGAGCACCGACGCCCCGATCCACGAGCTGCCCAGGCACAGTCGGTCCACGAGATCGAACAGCGACCCCATGTCACCCGTCAGTACGTGCACCGCCCCGACGGAATCGCCCGACGCAGGGACGGCCGGCGACTCGTCCGGGCGCCGGAGCACGATCACCGGCACGTTGGTAACGGTGCCGAGCGCGAGCATCGGCGCCACCACCACGGACGGCGCGAGAATGACATGCGGCGCCAGTTCACGGAGCGAACTCGCGGAGAGCTCGGCCGCGACGGCGGTGGAGAGCTGGTATCCCCTGAGCGCCGCCCCGGAACGGAGCGCGCGCACCTGCGCCGCTGGTACGTCCACGGCGAGCATGCGCCGCCGCGAGGTGACGTGCCGGCCGAGCGGCTGGTCATGCGACATGCACAGCCGGAACGCGCTCGCGAAGTGGTCGATCAGCGTATCGCGCTGCGCCGCATCGAGCGTCGGGTCATCGGCCCACGCGCTCACGCGCAGCTCCAGCACACGCGCCAGTTCGCTGGCTTCGGTGTAGCCGTACGACCCGGCCGTGCCGGCGATCGAATGCAACGTCTCGGAGGCACGCGCGACCGCCTCGGCGCTGGTCGAATCGTTGGCGAGGGCGCGGGCCGTGGAATCCAGCGTCGAGATGATCGCGACGCTGGAGTCGCGATATCGTTCGCGGAGAGCGCGCAGGGCGTCGCTGATCTTGGGCTGCGGTGCGCCGAGGGCCATGTGGCCGGAAGTAAACGGGTTCGCGAGCGGGCGATGCTGCCGGCCAGCCGTAGGAGGGGACGTCCGCACGCGGCGTGACCTCACCCACATTCAGGACGTCCCATCGCGCACACTGGTCACGCCCGCCCAGCTCCCTTCCCATGCGACTGCTCTGCCTCGACGACGACGCCGATCTGCGCACGATACTTCGACTTGCGCTTGCGCTCGACCCGGGCATCGAGGCCGACGTGAGGGGAGATCCGGCGAGCTTTCTGGCACGCGCGAGCGACGGATCGTGGGATGCCTTCATGGTCGACTACCTGCTCCCCGGCACCGATGGCCTGGCCGTGTGCCGGTCGCTCAAGGCCGACGTTCGCACACGCACGGTGCCGGTGCTCCTCCTCACGGCGAGCCGCACCCCGGACATGCTGCAGCGCGCGCGCGACGCCGGTGCCGTGGAGTGCCTCGAAAAACCGTTCGATCCCCTCACGCTCGCCTCCGCCGTTCGAACCGCGCTCGCCGCGCACTGACGCCTCGCTCACTCGCCACCAGGCCGGGGCGACACGCTCTCGACGCCCCGGCCTGAACGCATTACCGCATCAGAACAGCACGCGGTACATCAGGTTCACGCTGCGCCCGGGATTGAACGCGTACGCCTTGATGCGGCTGGTCGCGTCCCGATAGCGCACGTCGCCAAGATTGTCGGCGCGCAGCGTGATGGAGTGCGCACGATCGCCGCCCACGATGTTGAACGACAGGCTCAGCCCGGCGACCGTGTACGACTCCGCGCGGAACTCGAGCGGACCCGGATCACGCTGCCGGAAGGCATGGCGCACGTCGCCACCCAGCTCCCACGCGCCGCTGGTCCATCGCGCCGATCCACCGACGCGCGCCGCCGGCATGAACGGAAGGGGAGTATCGTCGGCGAAGGTACCGCGAACGGCATCGGCCATCAGCCCCACCACGACGCGTGGAAAGAGCTCCGCCTCCGCCTGTGCCTCGAAGCCGGTCAGCGTGGCATCCTGTTGCACATATCGCGCACGCGCCTCGGGGGCCAACGCATCCTGGTCCACCGTGATCGGGGCCTCCGGCGCCAGCGCGATATAATCGTTCACGCGGTTCCAGTACCCCGAGAGCTGCAACGACTTCGTCCCCGACTGTACGCGCAGCACGCCGTCGACGCCGGCGTTCGTCTCCGCCTCGAGATCGGGATTGCCGCGCTCGAAGGTGTTGGTGGCCGCATGGAAGCCGTTGGCGAACAGCTCTTCCACGGTAGGTGCACGGAAGGCGCGCGCGGCGCTGCCGCTGAGGGTAATGCCGCGGCCAAGCGGCAGGCTCAGACCCACCGATCCGGAAACGTTGTCAAAGGTACGTGAGGTGGCCGGCCCGAACTGCGCGCCGCCGTCGCTGGAGACGATTCGATAGCGGTCGTAGCGCGCACCGAGCTGCAACCTCGGCGTGTGCGATTCATCGCGAGCGGAGGTCGTGAGCGGCACCTCCTGATAGATGAACGCGCCCCCGCTGGTGCTGCGTGCTCCCGGCGTAAGCGCCTCCTCTCCCTCGGCTTCGTACTGCTTGAACAGCGCCTGCGCGCCGATGGCACCGACCCACCGTCCGAACTGCGTCTTGGCCGACGCGTTGGCCGTCTGGGTCCGCAGCTCGAACGTCGTGCCGATCGCCCCGTCGGACTCGATCTCGTCGTGCGTATACCATTGTGCGGTTCCGTCCACCTTGATGAGCGGAACGTGCACGCTGCGCAGGTCGTACGTGGAGCGGAGGCTCGCCTGGGTGCGGTGACCGTCCAGTCGGATACCACTCTCCTCCGCGTCCGGCGCACTTGGTACGCCATACTCGAACATCTCGGCCTTGAACGCCGCGCCCACGGTGGCGCGCTCGCCCACGTAGCCGAGCGATGCCAGCCCGCCCGATCCCTCACTGTCCGTGTTGGGGAGCGTCCCGGATCCGCCGACGCGCACGTCCTGCGCGCGCCGGTAGTTCCCGCGCACGCTCACCGCGACATGCTCTCCCAGCGGCTGCGTGACGGTGGCGGAGAGCGCGGCCCCCGGCATGGCGGACTCCGTCTGCACACCCGCCCGACCCTCCAGGTGGTTGGGGATCGACGTCGGGATGTCGTTCGAAATGACGTTGATCACGCCACCCAGCGCGTTATTGCCATAAAGCAGCGATGCCGGGCCACGCACGACCTCGATGCGGTCGGCGGCGATGGGATCGATCGTGAGCCCGTGGTCGGTGGATGCGGCCGAGAGATCACCCGCGCGTTCACCATCCTGCAGCACCAGAATGCGTTCGCCGGTCATGCCGCGAATCACCGGCAGCGCCGCCGACGGCCCGTTGTAGCGCACCGACATGCCCGGCTGGCTGGCGAGCGTGTGGGCGACGCTCGGGCCAAGGTTCTGCGCCAGCGCGGCGCCCGAGACCTCGATCGTCGACTGCGTGATCGCAAGCGGATCCGCCCCCACGGGCGAGGCCGTGACCACCACACCGCTGAGGCGCAGCAGCGTGGGGCGCATCACCACCTCGACGCGCACGGCGTTCCCCGACTCGGGGAGGGTGGCGGCGACGTGCGCCGGCGCGAAGCCGAGCATGACCACCGTCAGGTGATACGACCCCGCCGGCAACCCGCGGATGCGGAACTCCCCGGCGCGGTCGGTCGTGGTGGTGCGGCCGACTTCCGCCACGATCACCTGCGCGTTGTGCAGCGGCGCACCGAGGCTGTCTCGCACGACGCCAATGAGGTCGGGCGCCTCCGTGGAGCGCGGAGCCGACACGGTCACGCTTCCTGTATCGGGCGGCGCACCGCGCGCCACGGATGGAAATACAACGAGAAACGCAGCGCCGGCGGCGGCGCAGAGCAAACGAACGGGCATGAAGATCCCCTGATTGACCGGTACGCGTCCGCAGGTCGCGAGAGCGACCGTTACGGGACGACGATGGGTGAACGCGAGCGGATCGCCGGCCCCGGGCGGTTCACGGGGCGGGCGTGGTCAGACGCTCGGAGGGGCCCTGCTGTGGCGGGCGAGCTCGCGTACCTCGCGGGCCCCGTCGACTGGCGGATCGGCCGGCCGCACGACCACCCGGATCGCAACCGGGCGCTCGGCTGGCGCGGGGGCGGAATACAGCGCGGACAGCACGTGGCAGAGCACGCAGTCGTCCGGATGCGCGAACACGTGGTCGACGATGCCGTCGGCCTCGACGTGGATCTGCGCCTGTGAGGCCACCACCGCCGCTTCGGCGCGCGCCTCGAGCACCGCCGCCGCGTCAGGCAGGGCGGCGACGAACGCGGCGAACAGAAAGGCGAACGTGCGAATCAGTGGGTGGCGCTGCAACATGCGCGAGACCTCACTCCGGTTGGCGGTGACTCCGGTTGGCTGACGACAATACGACATGCCCCTAGCTTTCGTTGCATGTCGCGCACCGACGCACTCGAATATCACGAACTTCCGCGACCCGGCAAGATTGCCGTGGTCCCCACGAAACCCCTCGCCGACCAGCGCGATCTCTCCCTCGCCTACTCGCCGGGGGTGGCCGCCCCATGCCTCGCGATCCGCGACGACCCGTCGGCTGCGTATCGATACACCACCAGGGGCAACCTTGTTGCCGTCGTCACCAACGGGACGGCCGTGCTGGGCCTCGGCAACATCGGGGCGCTCGCCGGGAAGCCCGTGATGGAGGGCAAGGGGAACCTCTTCAAGCAGTTTGCCGATCTCGACGTCTTCGACCTCGAGGTTGGCTCGGAGAACCCGGACGACGTCATCCGCTTCTGCCAACTGCTGGAGCCCACCGTGGGGGGAATCAACCTCGAGGACATCCGCGCCCCCGATTGCTTCTATATCGAGGAAACGCTCCGTCGCACGATGTCCATCCCGGTCTTCCACGACGACCAGCACGGGACCGCCATCATCACGGGGGCCGCCCTGCTGAATGCGCTGGAGATCACCGGGAAGCGCATCGAGGATGTGCGAGTCGTGTTTTCCGGAGCCGGGGCGGCGGCGCTGGCGACGGCCGCCCACTATCTCCGGCTGGGGATCCGCGCGGAGCACCTGGTGATGTGCGACCAGTGGGGCGTGCTCTACGATGGCCGTACGAACGAGATGGATCCCTACAAGGCGCGATACACGAATGCGACGAGTGCACGGACGCTCGCCGAGGCCCTCGTCGATGCCGACGTGTTCGTGGGACTGTCCGTGGGAGGTGCGGTCACCGGGGAGATGCTCAAGCCGATGGCGCGCCAGCCGGTGATCTTTGCGCTGGCCAATCCGGTTCCCGAGATCGAGCCCGAGGCGGTCCGCGCCGCGCGTCCGGATGCGATCATCGCCACGGGGCGGAGCGACTACCCCAACCAGGTCAACAACGTGCTCGGCTTTCCGTTCATCTTCCGTGGTGCGCTCGATGCGCGCGCCACCGAGGTGAACGAGGAGATGAAGATGGCGGCCACGCGCGCCCTGGCACTGCTCGCGCGCGAAGCCGTGCCCGAGAGCGTGAGCGCGCTCTACGGCCTGCGCGGCGTGGAGTTCGGTCCCGACTACATCATTCCGTACGCCTTCGACCCGCGGGTGCTCCTGCGCGTGGCGCCCGCCGTGGCATGGGCGGCGGTGGCCACCGGGGCGGCTCCCGACTTCATCGATCTCGACCTCTATCGCGAGCAGCTGGAGGAGCGACTGGGGAAGTCGCACGGCATCATGCGGGGGATCATCAACCGCGCCGTGAACGACCCGCGGCGCGTCGTGCTCCCGGAGGGCGAGGAACGCAAGGTGCTGCGGGCCGCACAGATGCTCGTGACCGAGGGCATCGCGTTTCCCGTGCTGCTCGGTCGGCGCGATGTGATCGAGCGCGAGGCGATGGATGCCGGCGTGGACCTCGCGGAGATCGAGATCGACGACCCGGCCACGTCGCCGAACCGGGAACGATATGCGCAGTACCTGTTCGAGCGTCGCCAGCGCAAGGGGATGTCGCTGGCCGAGGCGCACCGGCGGCTGTTCAACGGGAACTACTTCGGTTCCGTGATGGTCGCGCTGGGCGATGCCGATGCCATGCTGTCGGGGATGACGACGCACTACCCCGAGACCATCCGGCCGGCGCTCGAAGTCGTGGGCGCCAACCCGCGCACCGAACTGGTGAGCGGCATGTACATGCTCGTGTTCGAACGACAGGTGGTGTTCTGCGCCGACACCACCGTGAACATCGATCCCTCCGCCGAGGAGCTGGCGAAGATCGGCTATGCGGCGGGGCGGATCGTCCGCACGTTCGGGCTCGAGCCCCGGATTGCAATGCTCAGCTTCTCCAACTTCGGCTCGGTCCGGCACCCCGAGACGGACAAGGTGGCGCGGGCCGTGGCGTTGCTGCGGGAGCGCGACCCGTCGCTGATCGTGGACGGGGAAATGCAGGCCGACACGGCGGTGGACGAACGGATCATCGCGTCGACGTATCCCTTCAGCGCCTTGAACAAATCCGCCAACGTCTTGATATTTCCGAACTTGAGCGCGGGTAACATCGCGTACAAGTTGCTGCATCATCTGGGCGGCGCCACCGCAATCGGCCCGATTCTGGTGGGCATGCGCCGGCCAATACACGTACTCGAGCGCGGCGCAGATGTCCTGGACATCGTGAACATGGCCGCGGTCGCCGTCATGGACGCACAATCACGCACACCGGCCGGCGATCTCGCCCGCACCAGCGGCGACTGATCGAACCGGCCCCGGAGGATACCTCGAAGATGGCAACGCAGACGAAGCCGGCCGCCGAATCCGCAGGCGGCCTTGACGCCCTCGGGATCACCGCTGGCGGCACGGTGCACTGGAACCTGGTGGCACCGCAGCTCTTCACGGCCGCGGCGCGGCGCGAGGAGGGGGAATTTGCCGACATGGGTCCGTTCGTGGCCGTCACGTCGCCGCACACCGGCCGCTCGCCCAACGACAAGTTCACGGTGCGCGAGCCCGGGAGCGAGGGTGACGTGGACTGGGGGAAGGTCAACCGCCCCATGACGCCGGAGCATTTCGATGCGCTGCTGTCCGACGTCCAGGCCTACCTGGGCACACTGCCGGAGCTCTTCGTCCAGGACCTGTACTGCGGCGCCGACCCCGCGCACCGGCTCAACGTGCGCTACGTCATGCCTAACGCGTGGCAGGCGGCGTTCGTGCGCAACATGTTCGTCCGCCCCGACACCTCCGACCTGCCCACGTTCGAGCCCAACTTCACGGTGCTGCACGCGCCGGAGATGCAGGCCGACCCGGAACGGCATGGCACGCGCACCGGCACGTTCGTCGTCCTGCACCTCGCGCGGCGGACCATCCTCATCGGCGGCACGCGCTACGCCGGTGAGCTCAAGAAGGCGATGTTCACCGTCATGAACTACCTGATGCCGAAGGAGGGCGTGCTCTCCATGCACTGCTCGGCGAACATCGGGCCGCAGCAGGACACGGCGCTGTTCTTCGGACTGTCGGGAACCGGCAAGACGACCCTCTCCGCGGATCCCGATCGCTCCCTCATCGGCGACGACGAGCACGGCTGGTCCGAGGACGGCGTGTTCAACTTCGAGGGCGGCTGCTATGCCAAGGTGATCAACCTCTCGGCCGAACACGAGCCCGACATCTTCGCGACCACGCAGATGTTCGGCACCGTCCTCGAGAACGTGACCCTGGACGACATCACCCGCCGCGTCCGCTTCGAGGACCAGAGCATCACCGAGAATACGCGCGCCTCATACCCGCTCCACTACATCCGCAACCACGTGCCCCTCGGACGCGGCGGACATCCGCGCAACATCCTGTTTCTCTCGGCTGATGCGTTCGGCGTGCTCCCGCCGGTGGCGCGGCTCACGCGCGACCAGGCCATGTACTACTTCCTCTCGGGGTACACCGCCAAGGTCGCAGGCACCGAGCGCGGGGTCACGGAGCCGCAGGCCACCTTCAGCGCCTGCTTCGGCGACGTGTTTCTCGTCTGGGCGCCCACGCGCTACGCCCGCATGCTCGGCGAGCTGATCGACCGCCACGGTTCGCGCGTCTGGCTGCTCAACACCGGCTGGACGGGTGGCCCCTACGGCACGGGCACGCGCCAGAAGCTTTCGCACACGCGAGCCATGGTGCGTGCCGTGCTCGCGGGCGCGCTCGATGAGGTGCCGACGGTGGTCGACCCGGTGTTCGGGCTCGCTGTGCCGACCGCCGTGCCGGGGGTGCCGGATTCGGTGCTGCACACGCGCGAGACCTGGGCCGACAAGGCCGCATACGATGCGCAGGCCGCGAAGCTCGCCGCGATGTTCCACAAGAACTTCGAGAAGTTCGGCACGGTGGACGCCGACATCGCGGCCGCCGGTCCGGCGCGCTGAGCGGACACCGCGGCGCGCGGCACGGGAGCCGCGACTGAGCTCCCGTGCCCGGCCGGCGGCCACCGCCCCTTCCCCCGTTCCCTCGCGCCCGCCGCGCCCCCGAATGGACATCATCCGAGATCCGCTCTGGAACAACATCCGCGTCGACAGCCTCGGGATGGAGCTCGTCGACACCCACGTGTTCCAGCGCCTGCGCTACGTGCGCCAGCTCGGCCTGGCCTACCTCGTGTACCCGGGCGCCACGCACACGCGGTTCGAGCACGCGCTCGGCGCCTACCATCTTGCGCGCACCACGCTCCAACTGCTGGATGAACAGGGTGCGCTGCGCGGCGTGCCGATCGAGGAGCGGGCCATCGTGCGATCGGCGGCGCTGCTCCACGACGTCGGGCACTACCCGTTCTCGCACGCCATCGAGGAGATTGGCGCCCTCCACCACGAGGAACTCGCCCGGCCACGCATCCTCGAGGGACGGGTCGCCGAGATCCTGCGCGACGCGCTCGGAAGCGATGCGCCGGAGCGCGTGTTTGCACTGATCCGCGGCACCAGCGACAGCGCCCTGCAGGGACTGATCTCGGGCTCGCTGGACCTGGACAAGATCGAGTACCTCAAGCGCGATGCGCTCATGTGCGGTGTGCCGTACGGCGAGATCGATGTCGACCGCCTGGTACACTCGCTGGTGCTCGTGCCTGATCCGGCGCACGGACGCCCCGTGGTGGGCGTGGTGGAGAAGGGACTCTCGGCGCTGGAATCGCTGCTGTTCGCCAAGTACCAGATGTACCGCAATGTGTACTGGCATCATGCCGTGCGAAGCGGCACGGCCATGTACAAGCGGCTGGTCGATGATGCGCTGCGAAGCGGAACGCTGGAGGCCGACCAGCTCGGCACCTATACCGACGAGGGGCTGCTGCACCAGCTCGAACGACGCGCGCCGTCGTCGCTGCTGGCGTCGCTGCGCGAACGTCGGCTGTACAAGCGGGGATTCGAGTGTCCGGCCGCCGAACTGCCGCTCGACGCGGCCGAATGGATCGCCGACGATCGTGCGCTTGCCGTGGAGGTGGAGGATCGGCTCGCCGCCGAGGTGGGGCTCGAGCCGGGCGAGCTGCTGCTCGACTTCCCCGCCAAGACGGAGATGCTCGGACTCGACCTGCCGGTGTTGCGGCGCAACGGCGAGGTGCGACGGTTGACCTCCTCGGGACTGGAGGGCGCGATCAACCTGCCGGTGCTGTCCGAGCAGCTCTACCGATCGGCGCGCTGGCTTCGGGTGTTTGTCGCCCGCCCTGTCGACCTCCCCAGGTCGCGTCTGCTGGCCCTGCTGCTCGGCGATCCCGCGAGCGTGCGCGAGCGCCTGGCGGCGCCGCGACTCCTCACACCCTGATCAGTCGGTGCGGTCGCGCCCCCTGGCATCGGCCAGCTTGCGGGCGATGCCGCGATAGAACGCGGCGGCGTCGGCGCGCCCCTCGCCATCGAGGGCATGCGCGGTCGTTTCCAGCGCGTACAGGATGTTGCCCAGGTAAAGCTCGGCCAGCGCGCCGACGCTGTCGCCGTCGACCGGTTCAGTCGTCAAGCGCCGGCGTCTCCGCCGTGGGGGTATCGTCATCCGTGGTGGCGATCACCTGCGCCACGATCGCGGTGATGTTGTCCAGCCCACCGCGCCCGTTCGCCTCGGAGATCAGCGTGTCCACCACACGCGCCGGCCCCGATCGCTGAAAGAGCAGTTGCTGCAAGCGACGATCGTCGACCATGCCGGTGAGGCCGTCGCTGGCAACGAGGAACACGTCACCGGCCCGCACCGCCCCTTCGTACGTGTCCGGCTCCACTACCTCGCCTGCCCCCACGCAGCGCGTGATGACGTTCGAGTACGGGTGGTAGCGCGCCTGCTCCGGCGTAAGGAACCCGGCGTCCACCTGCTCCTGGACGTACGAATGATCCTTGGTGATCTGCGAGAGCTGTCCGTCGCGCAGCAGGTAGATCCGCGAATCGCCGACCTGGCCAATCAGGTAGCGCCCGCCGGAGATCATGAGCACCGAGGCCGTCGTCCCCATCCCCTGCTTGTCGACTTCGGTGATGGTGCGCTCGTAGATGCGCAGGTTCGCCAGGCGCAGCGCGTTCTCCACCTGGCGGCGCGCCTCGGGCGCGGTGACGTCCATGAGGGCGCGCAGTTCGCGCGAGACGATCTGCACCGCCATCTCGCTCGCAACCTCGCCGGCGGCGTGCCCGCCCATGCCGTCGGCCACGATGAACAGCCCGCGCGTGTCATCGGCTTCGGCATAGAAGCTGTCTTCATTGCCGGCGCGAATCATGCCGACGTCCGAACGGGCCGCCACGAAGAGATCCACTAGCGACCTCGGAAGAAGAATAAGATCGCGATCGCGGCCACCACGAACAGCGTGAGCCAGAGGACCATCGTCGCCCGGGCCCCCGGTTCCTCCGCCTGCGGCGCTACGTCCGCCGACAACGGCACATCCGCCGTCGCCGCGTCAGGCGCCGGCGCGTCCGGCAGGACGGCGGGGAGCGGATCGGCGTGAAAGCGGAGTTCCTCGCGTCCGAGGCGAAGCACATCGCCGCGCACCAGTGCCCGCCCGGAGCGCGCGCGCTCGCCGTTGACGAACACGCCGTTGGAGCTGAGGTCGCGGATTTCGTATCCGTGCTCGCCGAGCACGATCTCGGCGTGCCGGCGTGACACGTCCTTCGCCGAGAGCACCACGTCGTTGGATGCCTCACGACCGATCCGCAGACGCTCGCCGATCTCGTACTCGCGGCCGTCCACCTGCGAGACCAGCCGCCCCCCCGAGTTGGGAGCCCGGCGACGCTCGGGTCCCTTCCAGCCGAGGACGTCGGCGGGGGTGAGCGGAATGAAGGCGGTCTTGCCGCTGTCCACGTCGGCGGCGAAGCGCAGCGTCTGGCCGTCGATGGACAGGCGGTCGCCATGCATGAGGGGCACCGGCTGCGCCGTCAGCACGAGACCGTTCACCTCGATCGTGGTGGCGTCTCCGTCCGGACCGCGACGCGCCAGCACCGCGCCGTCGGCGCCGCGATCGATCACGGCCAGCGTCCCATGCGGTCCGTCGCCGGCGAGCTCGATCGCCGCACGCTCGTCTCCCCCTCGTCCGATCCGTGTTTCGCCCTGCGGCAACTCATACGTCGCGTCATTGAGTCTGAGTTGTGGCATGCCGCGAAGAGCCGCCGGAGCGAAGGAAGGGCACTGCTGACGACGCCGGGCTCGACCGGCCCCGACGGGTGAGTGCGGAAACTATGAGAGGCCCTCTGGCCATGCAAGCAGTCACCCGG
>DASSBZ010000186.1:0-11003 GCA_035698205.1 Gemmatimonadaceae bacterium
GTACGGTGTTGAGGTGGACTCCGTCAAGCGATGTCGCTGCTTGACGTTGGCGCGCGCCGCCGTCCATTCTTCCGCGCCCTGACCTCCTCGCATCCCCACCTCCATGTCCGCAGTCCAGTACATCGTCGAGGGTGGCCGCCCACTCTCCGGGACCGTCACGCCATCGGGCAACAAGAACGCCGCGCTCCCGATCATCGCCGCGGCACTGCTCTCCAGCGAGCCGGTTACCCTGGAGAACGTTCCGCGCATCCGCGACACCGAAACGCTCGTCGAGCTCATCCGCTCGGTCGGGGTCCAGGCCGAATGGACGGGACATAACGAGTTGGCGATCACGGCGCGCGATGTCCGTCCGGCCGACCTCGACCCTGAACTCTGTCGCAAGATTCGCGCGTCGATTCTGCTCGCGGGGCCCCTCCTGGCGCGGTGCGGCGAGATCACCCTGCCTCCGCCGGGCGGCGACGTCATCGGGCGGCGTCGCCTGGATACCCACTTTCTGGCGCTGGAAGCCCTCGGCGCGCAAGTCAGGAGCGGTGATCGCTTCGAGCTCCGCGCCGACCGACTCGTTGGTGCAGACGTCTTTCTCGATGAGCCCAGCGTCACAGCGACGGAGAACGCACTCGTGGCCGCGGTCGCTGCGCAGGGCACGACGATTCTGCGCAACGCCGCTTCGGAACCGCACGTGCAGGACCTGGCGAAGTTCCTCGTGGAGCTCGGCGCGCGCATCGACGGGATCGGTACCAATCAGTTGACCATCGAGGGCGGCACGTCCATCCGCGGTGGCAACTGGCGCATCGGGCCAGATCACATCGAAGTCGGCTCGTTCATCGGTCTCGCGGCCGTCACGCGTTCAACGCTACGGGTCGCCGACGCGGGAGTCGAGCACCTCCGCGCGACGTTGCTTGGCTTCGAACGGCTCGGGATCACGTGCATCATCGAGGGGAACGATCTCGTGATTCCCGCGGAGCAGTCGCGCGAGATCCAGCCCGACCTGGGTGGCGCGGTACCCAAGCTGGAGGACCAGCCCTGGCCGGCGTTCCCGGCGGACCTGATGTCGATTGCGATCGTCACCGCCACGCAGTGCACCGGAATGATCCTCATGTTCGAGAAGATGTTCGAATCTCGCATGTTCTTCGTCGACAAGCTGGCGGGGATGGGGGCGCGCACGGTGCTCTGCGATCCGCATCGCGTGATCGTTGCCGGGCCGACGCAGCTGCGCGGTGCCACGGTGGAGTCACCCGACATCCGTGCGGGGATGGCGATGCTGCTCGCGGCGCTCTGCGCCGACGGACGAAGCGTGATCAACAACGCCGGCCAGATCGAACGTGGTTACGAGCGCATCGCCGAACGTGTGCGCGCGCTGGGGGCGGAAATCACGCGCAAGGAATGGTGAGCCAGGACGCTGGAACCGCGCGTGAGCCGGTACCCGGCTTCGCCGAGCTGGGCCTGTTGGCGTTCACGACGACACGACACGCGGGCACGTTCGGTACGCAGGGGAGCGAGCCCGTTCACGAAGTGATGGGACGGTGGTCGGCGCTTCGCGAGTCGTTTGGCGCGAAGGTTGGTCGACTTGCAACGGCGCAGCAGGTTCACGGCAACGACGTTCTCGTGCACGAGGCAGGGTGGACCGGCTGGCTGCGCGGGCCCGCTGCAGACGGTCACGCCACGCGCACGCCGGGCACCGCCATGGCGGTCACCGTCGCGGATTGCGTGCCCGTGTTTCTGGCGCACCCTGGCGGTCCCGCGGCGCTCCTGCATTCGGGGTGGCGCGGCACCGAGTCGCGCATCGTGGAGCGTGGACTGGATGCCATGCAGCGACTTGGCGCGAACGTCGACGAGATCAGGATACATCTCGGGCCGGCCATCTGCGGCAGGTGCTACGAGGTGAGCGCCGAGGTCCATGGTCGACTCACCGGGCGTTCTGTGGACGGGCCGACGCCCGTGGATTTGCGCGCCCTCATCGCCGGGCACGCGACGGCGCGCGGTGTTCGCCGAATCACCGTGAGCGAGTGGTGCACTCGCTGCCACAACGACCGGTTCTTCTCGCATCGTGCAGGGGACACGGGTCGACAGCTCGGCGTGCTCGTCCTCGGAAATCCCGATCAGTTCACGAGTTGGGTTGACGCGCCCTGACCCGCCTCCTAGATTGACCATGCTCGGCGGAGAGGGAGTCGCCGGTGGAATGTGGGGGAACGGCTCCCCACATTTTTTTGTTCTTGGGGGTATTCCTCGAAGTCGTATGAATTCCGCCGTGGAAGAAGTTGTAACGCAAGCAGTTGCGGCGTCGGGACTCGAGCTGGTCGAGCTTCGGCGCCTGGGTACTAAGAGCCGTCCGGTCCTCGACGTTCGCGTCGATCGCCCCGACGGGCAGCGGGTGACGGTCGGGGATTGCGCGCGCGCTTCGCGGGCCATCGAGGAGCGGCTGGATGCGTCCGACCTGATCGCGCAGCGGTACGTGCTCGAGGTGTCGTCACCGGGGGTCGAGCGCAGGCTGCGCACGACAGCCGAGTGGCGGCGTTTTGTTGGCAGGGAGGTGAGCGTGACCAGCACCTCGCTGGGGGGCCGGATCGACGCGACCCTGGTCGCGGTGGAGGGTACGGACGGCGCGGAGGATGTCACCCTTCGCGACGCGAATGGTGTCGAGCATCGCGTGCCGCTCGGTGAGATCCGGGAGGCACGACTCGTGTTTCATTGGAAATGAGGGGGTTGCATGATCGGTTCCGCAGACATCCTGTCCGCGATCCGCGAACTGACGAACAGCAAGCAACTGGATCGCTCCGAACTGCGTGAGCTGCTCCAGGACGGCATCCATGCCGCCCTCGCCAAGAAGCACGGCCCCGAAGTCCAGGCGGAAGTCGACATCGACGAAGACACCGGCAAGATCAGCATCGTCCTGCTCAAGACGGTGGTTGCCGAAGTCACCGACCCGGGGCGCGAGGCATCGCTCGAGGAAGCGCGCTTCGAGGACGAGGAGTTCGAGATCGGCGACATCATGGAGATCCCGGTCGACTTCGCCGAGTTCGGGCGCGCCGCCGTGCAGGCCGCCAAGCAGCGGATCATCCAGCGCGTGCGCGAAGGCGAGCGAACGCGCATTCGCGACGAGTTCACCACCAAGGTGGGGGAACTGCTCAGCGGCGAGATCCAGCAGATCGAGCGCGGCAAGCTGGTCGTCATGCTCAACCGGTTTCGCGAGGCGGAGGCCATCATCCCGTACCGCGAGCAGAACCATCGCGAACACTATCATCAGGGGGATCCGCTGCGCGCCGTGCTCAAGCGCGTGGAGGAGACGCCCAAGGGGCCGCGCCTCATCCTGAGCCGATCCGATCCGGCGTTCGTGAAGGCGCTGTTCAAGCTCGAGGTACCGGAGATCCAGCAGGGTATCGTGGAGATTCGCGCCGGCGCGCGCGAAGTGGGGAGCCGGACCAAGATCGCGGTGTTCTCGAAGGACGAGGCCATCGACCCGGTTGGTGCGTGCGTGGTCCTCAAGGGCTCGCGCGTGCAGGCCGTCGTGAACGAACTGAACGGCGAACGCATCGACATCGTGCCGTGGTCGCCCGATCCCGAGCGGTTCGCGAAGCTGGCGCTCGCGCCGGCCCGCGTGGCGCGCGTCTTCTCCGACCCGGTGGCCAAGACCGTCCAGGCCGTGGTGGATGAAGATCAGCTCTCGCTCGCCATCGGCCGCAACGGCCAGAACGTGCGCCTCGCCTCGGAGCTCACCGGGTGGAAGATCGATCTCTACTCGAGTCGCGAATGGATGGAGCGCGCCGGCGATGCACCGCTGTTCGCCCCGCTGGTGGAGGACGATACGGCTGCCGACGTCAAGCTCTCCGAGATCGACGGGCTTTCGACCGCAACGGTTGCCGTCCTCGAAGACGCCGGCTATCGCACGCTGAACGACATCATCGATCTGGATCGGGACGATTTCCTGCGACTGCCGGGCATCGCGCCGGCGGAGGCGGATCGCATCATGAGCATGTTGTCGGAGCTCACCGAAGAGGGGAGCAACGACGAGGAAGACGGCAGCGAAGCCGCGGGCGATGGCGAGGGGGAGGTGTCGGACGACACGCCACCCGCGCCGTCGAGCGCGACCGAGCCGCCAGGCACGTAGAATGGACGAGTCGACGCGTCGCCGGCTGCTCGGCCTTCTCGGCCTCGGCGTGCGCGGGCGGCTTGCGGTGGTGGGTGTTCAGCAGGTCCGGGACGCGGCGAAGCGCGGCACGCTCGCGCTGGCGGTCGTCGCACCCGATGTGTCGCGGCACAGCAAGGACAAGATCGTGCCGCTGCTCGTGGCAAAGCACGTGCGGGTGATCGAGGGACCGTCGGCGTCCGAGCTGGGAGCCGCGGTTGGCAGGGAGACGACCGCCGCGATCGGGGTCGTGGATCGACAGCTCGCCCGGGGCATTCGCGCCCTGGTTGAGCAAGGCCCCGACAGGGGCCGGGAGTCGGGTCCGTCGGGGACCCCTTAGGAGGATCGTTTGAACAAGCTTCGCGTACACGACATGGCCGGTGAGTTCGGGATCTCCAGCGACGAGGTGATCAACCTTCTTCGTCAGATGGATGTTTCCGTGCGCAGCCACTTGACGGTGCTGACGGACGACCAGATCGCGCGCTTGCGCGCGCGCTGGGAGCGTGAGAAGCGTGCGCGGGCCGACAAGCCCGCGGCCGCCCCGACGCGTCGTCGGCGCGGCACCAAGACCGCGGCGTCCAAGGCACCGGTAGCCGCCGCGCCCGAGCCGCCGGCCGCGAGCGAAGCGCCTGCGGCGTCGGGCGTACGCCGTCGTCGTCGTCCGAGCGCGGAAGAGGTGGCAGCCCGTGCCGCGGAAGACGCTGCGGCGGCCGCGGCGGAAGCCCCTGCGGCTGCCAGCAAGCCTGACGTGGTCGAAGCCGCGCCGCCGGTCGCGAAGCCGGCAGCGCCCGCGCCCGTCGCCCCCGAGCCGCCGGTGGTCGAGAAGCCGGTCTCGCGCCCCGCTCCGGTGGACGCCGAACCGGCGCGTGTCGTCGAATCGCGCCCTGCACCCCAGGTGCCGGCGAGCGCGCCGTCCACGCCACCACCGCCGGCCGGCACCGCTGCCCCCGCAACCCCGACGCCGTCTGCGCCCTCCGATCGTCGGCGCCCGCGTCCGATCGTCCCCGGCGCGCAGCGCCCGCGACCGGTCGCCAGTGCGTCGCCCTTTGGCAGCTCGCGCCCCGCGACCTCCGGTACGCCCGCTGGCGCCCCAGCTGGTGGCGGCGGTGCTGGCATGCGTCGCCCCGGCGGCGCCCCCGCGTCGCCGTCGGGTGGTCGCCGAAAGAAGGGGAAGCGTGGATCGGTGGACCAGGAAGCGGTCTCGCAGAACATCTTCAAGACGATGTCCGCGATGCGCAGCGGTCCGCAGCGGCGTGGCGGACGACGCTCCGACGACGGCATTTCGCGCGAGGAGCTGCAGGCGCGGCGTGAGGCGGAGGTGGAGCGCGAGCGCAAGACCGTGCACGTGAACGAGTTCATCACGGTCAGCGAACTCGCCGATATCCTCAAGGTGCCGGCCACGCAGATCGTCGGCTTCGCGTTCAAGAACCTCGGGTTGATGGTCACCGTCAACCAGCGAATGGACTTCGACCAGATCGAGCTGATCGCCGGCGAGTTCGGGTTCCAGGCCGTGCGCGAGGCGGAGTACGCCGCCGACATGGGCGCCGAGGTCGAGGAGGATCAGCCGGAAGAGCTCCTGCCGCGTTCGCCCGTCGTCACCATCATGGGTCACGTCGACCACGGCAAGACGTCGCTGCTCGACTACATCCGCAAGGCGAACGTGGTGGCCGGCGAGTCCGGCGGCATCACGCAGCACATCGGCGCCTACCACGTCACGCTCCCCGCCGGACGGAAGATCACCTTCCTCGATACGCCGGGGCACGAGGCGTTCACCGCCATGCGCGCGCGCGGCGCGCAGGTGACCGACATCGTGGTGCTCGTGGTCGCGGCCAACGATTCCGTCATGCCGCAGACCATCGAGGCCATCTCGCACGCGAAGAACGCGGGCGTGCCGCTGATCGTCGCGATCAACAAGATCGATGTCCCCGATGCGAACCCGGAGCGGGTCTCGCAGGATCTTCTGCAGCACGGCGTCGTGCTCGAGGCGTTCGGCGGCAACGTGCTCTCGACGCCGATCTCGGCCAAGAAGGGCACGAACGTGAAGGACCTGCTCGACCAGATTCTTCTGCAGGCCGAGATCCTCGACCTCAAGGCCAATCCGGACAGGCGCGCGACCGGTGCCGTGGTCGAGGCGCAGCTCGACCCGGGCAAGGGACCGGTGGCGACGATCCTCGTGCAGAGCGGGACGCTGCACGTGGGCGACGACTTCATCTGCGGCCTCTTCTCGGGACGCGTGCGTGCGTTGCTCGACGAACGCGGCAAACCCGTGAAGGAGGCAGGGCCCGCCATTCCGGTGCAGGTGCTCGGACTCAACGGTGTGCCCATGGCCGGCGACCAGTTCCTCGTGGTGGAGGACGCCACGCAGGCACGCGAGATCGCACAGCGGCGCGAACGACTCGATCGCGAGGCCAAGAGCCGGCGCACCAGCAAGGGTGCCGTCTCGCTCGAGGACTTCATGAACGCCGCGGCGAAGGGCGAACAGAGCACGCTCAATCTCGTCATCAAGGCCGATCAGGGCGGCCCGGCGGAGGCGCTCGCCGATGCCCTGCAGCAACTGTCGACACACGAGGTGAAGGTCGACGTGATTCATCGCGGCGTCGGCTCCATCACCGAGAGCGACATCCTGCTGGCGCGCACGTCCGGGGCGATCATTGTGGGCTTCCACGTGCGCCCCGACAACAACGCGCGCAATGCGGCCGAACGCGAGGGCGTGGAGATCAAGCTGTACAAGGTGATCTACGACGCCGTCGCCGACGTGCGCTCGGCCCTGGAAGGGCTGCTGCGCCCCGAGGAGCGCGAGGTCATCATCGGCGAGGCGGAAGTACGCGAGACCTTCAAGGTGCCGCGCGTGGGCGTCGTGGCCGGCTGCATCGTGCGCAGCGGCGTGATCAACCGCCAGGGCCGTGTGCGCATCGTGCGCGATGGGGTGGAGGTCTACGCCGGTACCATCGGATCGCTCCGTCGCTTCAAGGACGATGTTCGCGAGGTGAAGGAAGGCTACGAGTGCGGTATCGGCATCGAGAACTTCAATGACGTGAAGGTTGGCGACGTGATCGAGTGCTTCCGCACGGAAGAGGTGGCGCGCACGCTGCAGCCCGACGCCGAAGCCTGACGTCGACGCACCTGCGTGCGCTACGAGGAGAGGAAGCATGTCGCATGACAATCGACGGGCCGAGCGGGTGGCCGAGGCCATTCGCGCGGAAGTGGCGCCGTTTCTCGCCGAGGGCGGCGGCGCCAAGGATCCGCGGATCGTGGCGCTCGTCACGGTGACGGGGGTGGACGTGACGCGCGACCTGCGGCATGCCGTCATCTACGTGAGCGTGATGGGATCCGATGCCGAGCGGGCCTCCACGCTCGAAGGGCTCGCCAGCGTCGCCGGCCACCTTCGCCATCGGCTCGCAGGAACACTGCGACTTCGCATGGCACCGGAAATCGCGTTCAAGCTCGATGAGAGCATCGCCAAGGCCGCGCGCATCGAGACCCTGCTCGCGCAGATCGAACGCGACCGCGACGCGTCGGATGCCGGTGGAGCGACCCCCGCGCCCGACGCCTGACACGGTGACGAGCGGCCTGCTGCTCGTCGACAAGCCGGCGGGAGCGTCGTCGCACGACGCCGTACGTCTCGCCCGACGCGCGCTCGGCGAGCGACGCATCGGGCACGCCGGCACACTCGATCCGTTCGCGACCGGCCTGCTCGTCCTGCTCGTCGGACCGGCCACGCGCGCGCTGCCATACCTCGACGGCGAGCCGAAGGTCTACGCCGCGCGGATCCGCTTCGGCCATGAAACCGACACCGACGACGTGACCGGTGTGCCGACAGGATCGGCGCCGCTCCCCGCTCTCACGACGGACGTGCTCGAGCCGGCGCTGCACGCCTTCGTCGGTGCGCTCGACCAGGTGCCCCCCGCGTACTCGGCCAAACAGGTCGCGGGCAAGCGAGCCTACGCCCTGGCGCGTCGCGGCACTGCGCCGGTGCTTGCGCCGGCTCGCGTCACGGTACACGAATGGCGACTTGCCGGCATCGACGGCGCTTCGATCGACACCATCGTCACCTGCTCGGGTGGCACGTATGTGCGCGCGCTGGCCCGCGACCTGGGGCGTGCGCTTGGCGCAGCCGCACATTGCGAAGCGCTGCGACGGTTGCGCAGCGGGCCGTTCGACGTGCGTGATGCCGTCGGGTTCGATGCACTCGAGGCCGGGGAAGGACGCGTGCGTTCGATGCTCGACGGACTTCCCTCGCTGGCGACGGAGCGGGTGAGCACGGACGGCGCGGCTCGCATCGCGCACGGCGGCGGCGTGCCCGCCACGGTGCCCGGTTCGCGGGCCGCGCTGGTGGACGACGACGGACGCGTGCTGGCAATCGCAGAGCGAATCGAGGAGTCGTGGCAGCCGCGCGTGGTGTTCGCCGGTGAGTAGGAAGCCCGAGAGCGGCGACGAGTCCGGGCTGCCACCGGATGTGGCGGCGACCGCCGTCACCGTCGGTACCTTCGACGGCGTGCATCGCGGCCATCGCGACGTGCTCGCGCACCTGGTGCAGCGCGCGCGCGTGGATCAGCTCCGCAGCGTGCTGGTCACCTTCGATCCGCACCCGCTCGCCGTGGTCAACCCCACCGCCGCACCTCCACTGCTCACCGTGAACGAGGAGAAGCGCGAGGTGCTCGCCGAGTCGGGAATCGACTATTGCGCGGTGCTGCCGTTCACCGCCAGCCTCGCGCGCTACACGGCGGAGCAGTTCGTCACGCGCGTGCTGCTGAACCGGTTTCGCATGCAGTGCCTGCTCATGGGCTTCGATCACGGCTTCGGTCGCAACCGCTCGGGGGACGTTCACGTGATGCGTGCGCTCGGTGCGCGGCACGGCTTCCGCGTCGAGGTGCTGCCACCGGTGTCGTCGGACGAGGGGCTCCCCATTTCGTCGACCGCGATCCGACGCGCCGTCGCGGGTGGGGACCTGGATCGGGCGGCGCTCGCACTCGGCCGCCCCTACTCGGTAAGTTCGCGCGTGGTGCCGGGGGCCCAGCGGGGGCGCGGCATGGGCTTTCCGACCATCAACCTCGCGCCCCCACCCGCGCGGAAGCTGCTGCCACCACAGGGCGTCTACGCGGTACGTGTGCAGACCCCGGACGGGGCGTTCGGCGGGATGATGAACCTCGGACCGCGCCCCACCTTCGGCGAGCCGGACGTGACGCTGGAGGCCCACCTGTTCGATGCCGATGGCGACTGGTACGACCGTTGGGTACGGGTCGACTTCGTGCGGCGGCTGCGGGAGACGCGACGCTTCAGCGGCCCTGAGGCGCTGCGCGCACAGCTCGCCCGGGACGAAGCGGACGCACGTCGGGCGCTGGACCGGCCGGCGCGAGGAATTGCCGATGACACAACGAGTTCCGTTGACGCATCGTCGTCGAGTCCGTAACCTTCAGGACTCTCCGGCACTCACTTTTCGCTCCCTCGCGGCATGTCCAACCTGAAGTACCGCGTCCTGATCATCGTCGCGCTGGCGGTGGCCTCTCTCTGGGCGCTGTTCCCGCGAACCACCATCGAGCGCGTGAAGCGCGGCGACGAGTTCGTCTACGATACCGTTCAGCGCGTTCCGCTCAAGCGCGGCCTCGACCTCCAGGGCGGCATGCACCTCTCGCTCGAGGTCGATACCTCGAAGCAGAAGGTCGCCGACATGAGCGAGGCGATCGACCGTGCCATCAAGGTCGTTCGCACGCGCGTCGACGAATTCGGTGTTGCCGAACCGGTCATCCAGAAGGTGGGCAGCGAACGGCTCATCGTCGAGCTGCCCGGCATCGATGATCCGGAGCGAGCCATCGACGTCGTGCAGAAGGCGGCGTTCCTGCAGTTCCAGATCACCGACGAAACGGGCGCGCTCGAGAAGAGCATCGGCCGCCTCGACCAGATCATTCGCGATCGCGGTCTGGCGAGCGCTGTTCCATCGGATGCCGCGAAGCCCGCCACACAGGTGGGACTCGAATCGCTCCTCGGCGCGAACGATTCTGCAAAGGCGAGCGACAGTACCGGCGCCGCCGGTGCCACGACGCCGCCGGCCACCGGTGGGCCGCTCTCGCAACTGCTGCAGCAGGGGCAGCTGCCTGGCGAGTATCTCGTCGCGAGTTCCAACGTTCCCACGGTCACGCGCTACGTGGAGGACCCCGCGGTAGCTGGCGCGTTGCCGCCGGGCAAGGTGCTGCGCTGGGGGAGCGACTCGCTCGCGATCGGTGCGGAATTCTACAAGCCGCTGTATGTACTCGACTCACGCCCGATCATCACGGGTGAGTACCTCACGGACGCAAAGCCGAACAGCATCCCCGGCGAGGGCACGATTGTGCAGTTCACCCTCAACAACGAGGGCGGGCGGCGCTTCCGCAACGAGACCGCGAAACACATCCAGGATTACATGGCGATCGTGCTCGACGATCGCGTGATGGGACGGCCCCCGGTCATCCAGAGCGCCATCGGCACGAGCGGGCAGATTACGATGGGGCAGGGGCGTTCGCTGCAGGAGGCGCAGGATCTCGCCCTCGTGCTGCGCGCGGGCGCGCTGCCGGTGCCGCTCAAGGTGGCCGAGGTGCGCAGCATCGGGGCCAGTCTGGGCGCCGACTCCATCCACAGCGGCATGATCGCGGGCATCATGGCGGTCGTCCTGGTGGTGGTGATCATGCTCGTGTACTACCGGTTCTCCGGCCTGCTGGCGGTACTCGGCCTCGTCCTGTACGTGCTCTATACCATGGGCGTCCTCGCGGGCTTCAACGCCGTCCTCACGCTACCGGGGCTCGCCGGCTTCGTCCTCTCGCTCGGGATGGCGGTGGACGCCAACGTGCTGGTTTTCGAGCGAATACGTGAAGAGCTCGATCGCGGAAAGACCGTCCGGACGGCCATC
>DASSBZ010000187.1:0-9415 GCA_035698205.1 Gemmatimonadaceae bacterium
GGCTGGCGGAACAGCGAGAAGGAATGGCGGCACTTCGCCCGGATGTACCTGTTCCTGGCCGCATTCAGCACGCCGCTGGTGCTGTCGGTGCACTCGGTCGTGTCGATGGACTTCGCCATGGCGCTGACGCCGGGCTGGCACGCCACGATCTTCCCGCCGTACTTCGTGGCCGGCGCGATCTTCTCCGGCATCGGGATGGTCTTCACGATCATCATCCCCATCCGGAAGTTCTTCCACCTGCAGCACATCGTCACGATCAACCACCTGGATGCGGCGGCCAAGCTCTGCCTGTTCACGTCGAGCGTGGTGGGGTGCGCCTACATCATCGAGTTCTGGATCGCCTGGTACAGCGGCAATCCGTTCGAGACGCAGTACTTCTGGAACCGCGTCTTCGGTGAGTGGTGGTGGGCTGCCTGGATCATGCTGCTGTGCAACGTGGTGTTCCCGCTCTCGCTCTGGTCGCAGAAGCTGCGTCGCAATCCGGCGTGGCTGTTCATCCTCTCGATCTTCATCAACCTGGGGATGTGGTACGAGCGGTTCGTGATCATCGTGCCGGGGCTCTCGCACGAGTTCGAGCCCTGGCAGTGGGGGCACTACCTGCCGAGCTGGCTCGACGTCGCGATCCTCGTGGGCAGCTTCGGCTGGTTCTTCATGTGGTTCCTGCTGTTCATCAAGCAGTTGCCCGTGATCGCGATCTCCGAGGTGAAGGAGATCATCCCGCCGCCATTGCGCGTGGCGCATCCGCACGGGGATGCGATCACGATCGACGGCCGGCACAAGGACTACGAGGCGGCGACGCCTGGAGAGCACGACTGATGGGAATCCTGGCCGCGTTCCGGGAGCTCGACGCCGCAGTCGATGCGATCGAAGAGCTCAAGACCCAGCAGCACACCGACGTCACGGTCTATACCCCCACGCCGCGACACGAGATCGAGCACGCGGTGGACCCGGTGCTCAGCCCGGTCCGCCGCTATACGCTCATCGGGGGACTCTGCGGCGCCGTGTTCGGCTACTGGATCGCCATCTGGACCTCGGAGTACTGGCCGCTGGTGGTTGGCGGCAAGGCGATCGCGAGCTGGATCCCCTACACGATCATCTGCTTCGAGGTGATGGTGCTCGTCGGCGCGCTGTCCACCGTGGCCGGCATGTTCATCCATTCCCGCATTCCCAAGATCACGCAGACCATCGGCTTCGATCCGCGGTTCTCCAACGGCGACTTCGGCATCTTCGTCGACACCGTGCCCGAGCGCATCGCGCTGGCCGAGGAGACGCTGCGGAAGCACGGGGCGCTGGAGGTGCGACGTGAACGTTAGGCTTCGCGGCGCCGTGCTGGTCGCGGTGCTCCTTCCGCTGACCGCCTGCGAGTGGTTCAGCGACTTCAAGCGGCAGCCGTCGCTCGTCACCTGGGAGTCGGTGCGAGGCGATTCGGCAATTGTGCGCGGCAGCCCGCAGGGCTCCGTGCCGACCACCGGCACCGAGGTGGCGTCGTTCGCCATCTCCTACTCGCCGCTCCCCGGCACCATCGATTCGATCGGCCGCCTGCTGACGAATCCGACGGCGCCCACACCGGCCTCGCTCCATAACGGCCACGTCTACTACGAGATCAACTGCGCGGTCTGTCATGGTGCCACGGGCGCCGGCGACGGTCCCGCGGTGCAGTTCGGCATGGTACCCATGAGCCTTCTCTCCGACCTCGCGAAGGGGCGCACCGATGGATACATCTTCGGGATGATCCGCAACGGGCGCGGCCTGATGCCGACGTACAATCGCATCGAGGAGCCCGATCGCTGGGACGTCGTGAACTACGTGCGCGGACTCCAGGGGCTCCTCAACGGGCCCGTTCCAACCGGGGCACTGGGTGCGCCCGGGCAGACCGGTGAGACCGTGCCCGGAGCGTCACAGCTCGGGCCGACGCGTCCGGTGCCGTTCTCGCTGCCGTCCACCGGACATGCGGTCCCCGCAACGCCGGCGGCGCCGGATACCGCTGGTGCGGGAGGTGCCCGGTGAGCCACGGCCAGGATCATACGTATTCGCGCGACGAAGTCACCGCGCTCATCCAGCGACAGCCCATCCCCGCGCGCCACAAGCTGATCGCGCTGGTGCTGGCCGTCGTCGGCTTCGCGGTCTTCGTGCTCGGTGTCGTGATGGGGCAGGAGCGGGCGTGGCAGGCATTCCACGTGAACTGGCTGTTCTTCACCACGATCTCGTCCTCGGCGGTGGCGCTCGCCGCCGTGCAGCGCATCACGACCGCGCGCTGGTCGCGCGCCGTGAATCGCATGCAGGAGGGCTTTGTCGCCTGGCTGCCGATCGCCTTCGTGCTGCTGGCGGTCGCGCTGCTGTTCGGCAAGACGGCCATCTTCCCCTGGATCGACGATCCGCCGACCATCCACGCCAAGCAGGTCTGGCTGGAACCGACGACGTTCACCATCCGCAACATCATCGTCTTCGGCATCATCGTCGCGCTGAGCATGCGGTTCGTGTGGAACGCCGTCCGCCTGGACGTCGGCGTGCTGCCGGAGTGGGGTGCGGCCTGGGCGAAGGGGATCCGCGGGCGCATGCGCTCCGGCTTCGGTGCGGAGCGCCGCGAGCTGCACAGCACGCACTCCCGGCAGGGCAAGGTTGCCGTCTTCCTCGTCATCGCGTTCGGTTACGGCTGGACGATGCTGGCGTGGGACCTGTCGATGTCGCTCGACTGGCACTTCCAGTCCACGATGTACGGCTGGCAGGTGTTCATGGGCGGGTGGATCGGCTGGCTGATGGTGTACGCCGTGCTGCTCCGGCTCTGGCGCAACTTCCTCGGCGCGCACGACGTGATCACCGAGACGCACTTCTGGGACGTGGGCAAGCTGTGCTTTGCCTTCACGGCGTTCTGGGGCTACCTCACCTTCGCCCAGTACCTGATCATCTGGTACGGCAACTGGGGGGAGGAGACGCACTTCTTCCGCCTCCGGCTCATCGAGCCGTGGACCGGACTGACCGTCGCGATCGCGGTGCTCATGTTCGTCGTGCCGTTCTTCACGCTGCTCAGCAAGTCGGCCAAGATCTACACGCCGGTGATGACGGTGGTGTCGCTGTGCGGCATCGTCGGCCTCTGGATTCACCGCTACATCGAGGTCTATCCGTCCATCTACGTCACCCCGAATGCGCTGCCGCTCGGGCTCTGGGAGCTGATGATCTTCCTGGGCTTCGGCGGACTGTGGGCGTGGAGCTACATGCAGTTCATGGATGCGTTCCCGCGCATCGGCGTGGTGCTGCTGACGTCGCCGTACCGCGATGAAGTGCAGGTGCCGTGCGATCCGGTGACGATGGAACCCCTGCCGGCGCACGAGTGACCGGCGGACACATGATGCATTGCGACAGGCGGCCCCGTATCGGCCGCCTGTCGTGCCTCCGGCCGGCTGGCCGGCGCTTGCGCTGATCCGTTCACGCCCGCAACATCGACGGCCCAGACCCTCGGAGAGCCCCGCATGACCGCCGCGTCCCCCCCCGCAGTGCCGTCCGACATCGCCATCGCCCAGGCCGCCACGCCGCGCCCCATCGCCGACGTCGCAGCCGAGATCGGTCTCGGTCCGGAGGAGATCCTGCCGTACGGCCGCTTCAAGGCCAAGGTCACGCCGGAGGCCATCGCACGTCGTGCGGGGAGGGAGGGGCGGCTCGTGCTCGTCACCGGCATCAATCCGACGCCGGCCGGGGAGGGGAAGTCGACGGTGACGATCGGCGTCGCGATGGCGCTGCGCCGGCTGGGCCAGAAGGTGATCGTGGCGATCCGCGAGCCGTCGATGGGACCGGTGTTCGGCGTCAAGGGCGGCGCGGCCGGCGGTGGCTACGCGCAGATCATCCCGATGGAGGAGATCAACCTCCACTTCACCGGCGATTTTCACGCGATCACGTCGGCGCACAACCTGCTCTCGGCGCTGATCGACAACCATCTGCACCAGGGGAACGCGCTCGGCATCGACCCGCGCCGCATCACGTGGCCGCGCACGATGGACATGAACGACCGGTCGCTGCGCTCGATGGTCATCAGCCTCGGTGGCATCAACGCCGGGCCGCCGCGCGAGGAGCGGTTCGTGATCGTGCCCGGGAGCGAGATCATGGCGATCCTCTGCCTGGCGCGCGACCTGGCAGACCTCGAGGCGCGCATCGGACGGATCATCATCGGGTACACGCGCGAGCGCCAGCCGATCACGGCGGCACAGCTCAAGGCCTCGGGGGCGATGACGCTGCTGCTGCGCGACGCCATTCTCCCCAACCTGGTGCAGACGCTCGAGGGCGGGGCGGCGCTGGTGCACGGCGGCCCGTTCGGAAACATCGCCCACGGCTGCAACTCCATCGCGGCCACGCGGCTGGCGCTGTCGTTAGGCGACGTCGTCCTGACGGAGGCGGGGTTCGGGGCCGACCTCGGCGCCGAGAAGTTCTTCGACATCAAGTGTCGCTTCGGCGGGCTCCGCCCCGAGGCGGCGATCGTGGTGGCCACCGTGCGCGCGCTCAAGATGAACGGCGGCGTGAAGAAGACGGAGCTCGCCACCCCGGACGTTGAGGCGCTGCGCCGCGGGATGGTGAACCTCGAGGCGCACGTACGCAACGTGCACAAGTACGGCGTGCCCACGGTGGTGGCGCTCAACCGGTTCCTCTCCGATTCCCCCGAGGAGCTGGAGTGCCTGATGGACGCGGTGCGGTCGTGGGGGGCGCGCGTGGCGCTGAGCGACGTCTGGGCGAGCGGCGGCGCGGGCGGCGAGGACGTGGCGCACGAGCTGCTCGCGCTCCTCGACGAGGGCGGCGCCGCGTTTCGCCCCCTCTACGACACGGATCGCCCCATCCGGGAGAAGATCGACACCATCGCCCGCGAGATCTACGGTGCCGATGGCGTAGACTATCTGCCGGCGGCGTCTCGGGCGATCGACCAGATCGAAAGCATCGGCTACGGCAACACCCCGGTCTGCATGGCCAAGACGCAGTACTCGTTTTCCGATGACCCGACCAGGCTGGGACGCCCCAGCGGCTTCCGGATCACCGTGCGTGATGTGTACGTGTCCGCGGGTGCGGGCTTCGTCGTCGCCCTGGCCGGCGACATCATGACCATGCCCGGGTTGCCGAAGGTGCCGGCCGCGGAGGGGATGCGAGTGCACGCCGATGGAAGCATCGAGGGGCTTTCCTGATCGAGGGTTGGAATCTGCCAAGCGGGGTGGTTATCCTACATGCCAACATGCGGACGGGCAGCGCATCACTCGGGGCGGTAGCTCAGTCGGGAGAGCACCTGCTTTGCAAGCAGGGGGTCAGGGGTTCGATTCCCCTCCGCTCCATTCGCCGGACCACGGCAGCCCATCATGCGCCGTCTGTGGCCCGGCGATTTTTCCAACATCTGAGGGAGGATTTCATGCACCTGCGATGCGAGCGATGGGTTGTGCTCTTCGCCGCTCTGCTTCCGTCCGCGCTCGCGGCCCAGTCCGGGACCGTGCGTGGCCGCGTGACCGATGCCTCGAGCGGGCAGCCGGTAGCCAACGTCCAGATCGTGATCAACGGGACGTCGCTCGGCACGCTCACGAGCGAGGTTGGCGCCTACTCGATCACCGCCGTCCCCGCCGGGTCACAGACCATCGTGGCGCGCCGGATCGGCTTCACCGAGTCGCGACAGCAGATCACGGTGACCGCGGGCCAGACGTCGACCGTCGACTTCACCATGTCGGCGACGGCCACGACGCTCAGCGATGTCATCGTCACGGGCGTCGCCGCCCCGACGGTGCGACGCGCCGTCGGCAACAGCGTGGAATCGGTGGCGGGCGAGGAAGTGAATGAAGCCGCGGCGGCCACCGCCATCGACCAGGCACTGCAGGGCAAGGTGACTGGCGCGATCATCACCGAGAACTCCGGCCAGCCCGGCGGCGGTGTGAGCGTGCGCCTGCGCGGTACCAACTCCATCCTCGGTGGCGCCGAGCCGCTGTACGTGGTGGACGGCGTCATCATCGACAACAACTCCGAGGCGCTCGTCAACCTCGGCGGCAACGCCACCCGCGGCGGCGCTGCGCTCAGCAACCGGCTGGCCGATCTCGATCCGGCCGACGTCGAGCGCATCGAAGTGCTCAAGGGTGCGGCGGCGGCGGCGTTGTATGGCTCCAAGGCCAACAACGGCGTCATCCAGATCTTCACCAAGCGGGGACGCGCCGGGGCGCCGAGCTTCAACGCCTCCACGCAGGTCGGCTCGAGCGAGACCCCGGAGCGCTACAAGCTCAACATGTCGCCAACGGCCACCTTCGCCGACGTGGCGGCGGGGCTGGCGCCGTCGGTCGGTGCGCCGGTCGAGCGCTTCGATCCGCAGAGCCGGATCTTCCGCACCGGCATCTCGACCACGCAGCGGCTGTCGGTTTCCGGCGGCACCGGCGGCACCCAGTACTACTTCGCCGGCAGCTACGAGGATGAGCAGGGCATCGTCGAGACGAGCGATTACAACCGCCTCAACCTGCGCGCCAACATCGGGCAGCAGTTGAACGACAAGCTCGATATCACGGTGCGCGGCAACTTCATCAAGTCCGAGGCGCAGTTCGTGACCGAGGGCGAGCAGTCCAACGGCGTCCTGACGAGCGTGGTCTTCACGCCGACCACCTGGAACCCGTACAAGGATCCCGCCACCGGGCGCTATCCCTACAATCCGATTCTCGGCCCGAATCCGCTCCTGATCCTCGAGCAGTTCAAGGCCCCCGAGAACGTGACGCGCTTCGTGGGGGGATTCGAGGCGCAGTTCCGCCCGTTCTCGAACTTCTCGGTCCGCTACCTCGCGGGTGTCGATGATTACCGGCGTGAGGTGCTCTTCCTCCAGCCGCCGCTCTCGATCAACGCCAACTTCACCGGGTCGGTGCAGGCGCCGGTGCAGTTCACGCGCCAGTTCAACAACGACATCCTCGCGAACCTCGAGTGGTCGCTGTCGCCGTCCATCGGCATGTCCACCGGCGGCGGTATCCGCTACACGTCGGCGAAGAACGAAGTCCTGCGCGCGGCCGCGTCGGACCTGCCCCCCGATCAGGGGCTGGTCGGTGGCGCCACGCAGTCGGCGTCGCAGTCGCGCAGCGAGCTGCGCACCTTCGGCGGCTACCTCGAACAGCGCATCAGCGTCAACGATCGGCTGTATCTCACGGGAGGCGTGAACTTCGACGCGTCGTCGGCGTTCGGAGAGGACCAGCGCCTCCAGATCTTCCCGCGCGTCAGCGCCTCGTGGGTGATGAACGAGGAGCCTGCCTTCTCCGGGATGTTCAGTGGTCCGGTCAGTTCGTTCCGCCTCCGTGCCGCGTTCGGTGAGACCGGCGGCCAGCCGCCGGGTGCTTACAGCCGCCTCGACAACTACGTGAACACGTCGTTCGCCGGCCGCCCCGGACTCGTGGCCAGCAACATCATCGGCAACCCCGACCTCAAGCCCGAACGGCAGCGCGAGTTCGAGTTCGGGTTCGACATGGGCATGTTCGACGACAGGGCGCAGTTCGAAGCCACCTACTACGACAAGTTCACGTCGGACCTGGTGCTCAGCGTTCCGGTCGCACCGAGCACCGGCGCCACGGTGCAGTTCCAGAACGTGGGTGAGTTGACCAACAAGGGTGTGGAGCTCGCGCTCAACACGGTCAACATCAACCGCCCGAACTTCACCTGGCGCTCGCGGCTCACCTGGGCGGCGAACCGCAACGAGGTCACGAAGCTGGCCGCCAGCGGCGACTCGCTGTTGTTTGGTTACCTGAACTACGTCATGGAAGGGCAGCCGGTCGGCGTGTTCTACGGCGGCATCTACGCCCGGAACCCCGATGGCACCATTCACTATGCGAAGGTAACCGCGGACTCCCTTCTGCTTCCGGTGCGCGGCCGCGACACGACAGCCGCGGGTGGCACCGTGAACGCCGCGCGCATCATCGGCGATCCGAATCCGGACTTCACGATGTCGTTCAGCAACACGATCGACCTGCCGGCCGGCTTCCAGGTGAGCGCGCTGCTCGATGGACGCTTCGGCAACGACGTCGCGAACTTCACGCGCCGCATCACGGAGTTCTTCGGCTCCGATGCCGTCCTCGCCCTCGAGGCCAGCGGCGACACGGTGCCCAAGACGTTCGGTCGCAACCCGGCCGGCCGCATCTCGATCTACGAGGAGTACATCGAGGACGGTTCGTTCGTGAAGCTGCGCGAGGTGGCGGTATCCAAGAAATTCGAGACCGACTGGCTGCAGAGCGTGGGGGCCGAGTCGATGGTCCTGCGCCTCTCCGGCCGCAACCTCTACACGTGGACCGATTATCGCGGGCTCGACCCGGAGGTCAACCTGTTCTCTGCCCAGACCGTCGCACGCGGCGTCGACTTCGCCACCATTCCGCTCCCACGCACCTTCGTGGCGAGCCTCACGTTCAGCTTCTGAGGAGGACGCCATGCTGATCATGCGATCGCAGATTCGCCACGCGCTCCTGCTCGGTGCGCTGTGCACGGGGGTCGCCGCCTGCGACCTCGACCTCGAGAACCCCAACGCCCCGTCATCGGAGCAGATCGTCGGCAGCGTCGACGGGATCCTCGCGGTGACGGTGGGCATGCAGTCCGAATTCGCCTTCTCCATCGAGGATTACCTGGTGCCGAGCTCACTCGGCACCGACGAGTGGGGCACGCGTACGCGTGCGCTCCTCTCGTGGATCTCCATGTACAATGGCGAGAACTTCGAGGAGGGATTCACCACGGTGTACACGCCGTACGCCAACTCCTTCCAGACCATCCGATCGGCGAACACCGCGCTGGTCGGCGCGAACTCGCTCGATATGGGAACCGGAACCACCGCCGGCGTCAAGGCCACGGCCAAGCTGTTCAAGGCCATGACGCTCGGCTGGCTGATCCAGATCTTCGAAAAGGCGCCCCTCGATGTAGCCAGCGATGGCGCCGTTCCGGTGGACCGCGCACAGGTGATGGCCAGCGTCCTCGCGCTGCTTGAAGAGGCGCGCGCCGACCTGGGTTCGGTCAGCGATGCCGAGCTGTCCTCGTTCAAGGCCCGGGCACTCGGTCCCGGCATCGATCTCCGCAACACGATCGACGCCATGTTGGCGCGCTACTACCTGATGGACGGGCAGTTCGCGAACGCCATCGCCGCCGCCGACCGGGTGAACCTGAACGTGCTCTCGGTGCTCGAGTATCCCGCACCGACGCGCAACCCGGTGGAGAACCTCGCCTTCCAGCTCGAGTACGTGGGAGGATTGCAGAGCTTTGCCGACGAGGCCGAGCCGGGCGACCAGCGGCCGGCATACTGGCTCGATCTTGCCGCGGCACCGCTGTCGTCCAATCCCTCGGGCGTGGACATCAAGCCGCTGGCCAAGTATTCCCAGCCAAACGACCCGTTCCCGCTCTACCTGCCGGACGAGATGAAGCTGATCAAGGCCGAGGCGCTGACGCGCACCGGCCAGTACGGTCC
>DASSBZ010000188.1:0-9301 GCA_035698205.1 Gemmatimonadaceae bacterium
GCGCGTGCGAGCGCGATGATATCGCGTGATGCACCGGTGCCCACGTGCACGTAGCCGATCACGGGAACGCTGGGGAACCCCTCACGAATCGCGTGCACCGCAGGAAGCGTGGAGGCGCCAGTTCGGTCGCGCAGGTCAACGACGACGATCGCCGCGAGCCCTTCGGCGACCAGCGTTAGAAGTTCCTCCTGATTTTCACAGAGGCGAACAGCGGCGTGTCCACGCAATGCATCGTGAATGCGCGCCCGGGCGGCAATTTCGCGAAGGAGAACGGCGACGATCATTCGACTCGACGGCACACCGCGTTACATGGTGTATGGGCAATGCCCATGGCGTGTGGGTGGCGAGGTCAGCGACTACGTAAATATCCGTCACCCCGCACACGGAGCTTACCCATGTCTCGCACGACCCGCTACCTCCTGCTCGCCGCCGCCGCTACCGCCCTGTCTGCCTGCGGCGCGTCATCGATCACCGAACCGACGCCGGTCTGCGACGGCACCACGAAGTCGGCGCCCGCCTGTCAGAACCCCGACTTCATCAATCCGCACATCGACTTCATCAACCCGCACGTCGACTTCATCAACCCGCACGTGTGAGTGCGAGTACCGTCTCTGCCGGGTCACCTTCGAGCGATGCCAACGATTCGATGACCCGGTAGGACGGCTCGGTCAGCTTCTTCTTCGAGCGTCCGCGCCGCTTGTTGGCGGCCTCGGTCTTCGGTTCGGTGCCGTGGATGATCTCGAAGAAGCCGCCCTTGCGCGCGATGTCTCGCGCACGACGACGATAGTCGTCTGCCAGGGAGGTCCGTCCGAGTTCGGAGTACGCCGTCGACAGCGACTTGAGTGCCTGCGCGATCTCGTACGGCATGATGGTCTCGCTCGCGAGCCCCTCGACCACCTGGGCGATGCTGTCGACCAGGTCCGCGTTGCCCAGGCGCGCCGCCGCCTCGGCCGCGCTGCCCAGCGCCGGCACGCGCGCACGTACCGCCGTCGCGCGGTTCATCGCCGCGATGAACCCGCGAAGTGCCGCGGCATGATATCCCGCCAGCATGGAGAGCTGCGCGAGGTTGATGAGCATCTCCGACTGTCGCTGTTCGTCACCGGCGACCATCTCGTACGCGGCCCAACCGTGCACGAGCGCGGTGTCGAGGTCGCCCGCAACACCGGCGGCAATGAGAAGCCCCTGATGCGCCATGCCGGCCAGCTCGCGGAGCGACGCTGCCTCGGCGCGCTCGAGCCCGTCGCGGAACAGCGTGCGCGCCTTGGGATAGTTGCCGCGCACGCGCGCGACCACCGCCCGACCGAGCACCGATCGCACTTCCACTTCCGCCTCGTGGGACACCGCCGCCAGCTCGCCAGCGAGTTCGTAGAGATCGTCCGCGGTATCCAGGTCACCGAGCAGTCGTGATGCCCTCGCCTGCTCCGTCAGGATCATGCCGCGCTCGCGCGCGCTGGCCGCCGGCACCGAGGAGCGAAGGTGCCCCAGCGTGCTGAAGGAGAGCGAGAACGCGCCGGCGTCACCCATCGCATCGGCCAGCGTCCGGATGGACTGCGAGATGAGATTCGCCCCTTCGCGCGTTTCCACGGAGGCGAGACCTTCGCGCAACCGGCCAAGCAATGCCATGAGCTCGCGCTCGTCCGTGAACGTTCCGTCCGCGCCTTCCTCGAGTTCGCGCAGCGCCACCGCGCAATACTCCGCGATGGACTGGCGGCCCGGTTGACCCGTCCGACTGAGACGGCTCAAGCAGTGCGATACGAGGAGCCAGATGGTATCGGTGCGACCGAAGTCCTTGAGTCCCGGATTTCGGAACAGGTCGGCCCGATACGCGTCGAGGGGAGAGAGCAATGCCAGCATGGGCGTGGGGGTTGGGTTCGGCGGCTAAGATCGGATCGTGGTGCGCATTACACAAGACATAAATCTGTCAGCACCCGGTGATCGTCTTCCCCTCCAGGCTGTGCGGCTCAAATGATGAGCACGCTATACGATGCATACAGACCTGCCGTTTGCCAAGTGGGTCACCGATTCCCGTTGCCCCCGATCACCGTCTCGATCCGGGAAGCTTCCCGTCAACCCGTTGATTGATAGCAACTTGAGACGTCGCCGCTGATTCGCTCGCCCGAGGCGACAAACGTCACACTCCAGTCCCGTCTCCATTCGACGACGATCGCCGCGCTTCGTTACACTTTCCCAACCGACAACCCGCCGAATCCGGCAGCGACCGCTCTCGCAAAGTCAGCGCCACCGGTTGCGGTCTCCGATGCCGGCTCCGATGACGGAACGCGGCGATCAGCCGTTGTAGATCGCGCCACCCGTCGCGAGATACTCATCGAAGACTTCGAGGGCTTCGTCGCGGCACACGTCGCGCACCACGTCGATGCCGCGCTCCGCCAGGTAGGTGTAGGACTCCGGAAAGACCGGCCCCTCGTCGAAGCTCAGTCGACGGGCATCGTTGCGACGCGCAGCGTGTAGCACCCGCGATACGCCGCTCCACAGTACCCCGCCGAGGCACATCGCGCACGGTTCGCACGACGTATACAGGTCGTGCGTGGCCATCCCCGGCGCGCCGAGCGTGAACCTGCCGACGCGCGCTTCCGCCATCATGAACGCGACCATCTCCGCGTGCAGCGTGGAGTTCGTGCATCGCACAACGCTGTTCGTGCCCATGCCGATGAGTCGCCCCGATTCGCGCTCGAAGATCGCCGCGCCGAAAGGCCCGCCGGTGCGGCGCCGGACGTTCTCGCGCGCCAGCGCAATCGCGACGCGGATCCGGTCGCGATCGTCGGGGTAGGTCCGATGGACATCGATCAGGTCGTCGATCCAGTCCGGGAGGGAGATGCGAATTTCGGGACTCGTCATGGCAAGCACACGTTCGGGCGAGGCAGTCAGGATTGGAAAAATGAAATCTCAATGCAAGCAGCGAGCCGTGCGTCGTCACGAGCCCGCGAGACGAATCGTCAATCCCGTATGACGCCGCAGCTCCTGTTTGCCGCCATGCTGGCAGTCGCACTCCCGGACAGCACGGTCCTCCCCCGTCGTGCCCCGGAGACGGTTGGCATGTCGTCGGAGCGCCTGAGCGAGATCGATCGGGTACTGCGCCTCGGACTCGACGCCAGCGGCTATCCGGGGGCGTCGGTCATCGTGGGGCGACACGGCGCCATCGTGTATGAGCGCGGCGTCGGCTCGCTCGATGGCGATGGGCGCGAGCCGGTGCGTCCGCGCCACACGGTGTACGATCTCGCATCGATCACCAAGGCTGTCGCAACGGCCACCGCCGCCATGGTACTCTGGGATCATGGCCAGTTCGATCTCGATGACCGCGTGGGGCGCTGGCTGCCGACGTACCGCTCGGGTTCACGCGCCTCGGTGACCATGCGTCAATTGCTGCGGCACCGCTCGGGGCTCCCCGCCGGAGCGGCGCTGTTCCGCCACGCGGATTCGCCGGCGGAGGCAAGGCGGCGTGTGCTCGACGTGCCGCTCGCGTGGAGCCCCGGCGATCGGGGGCGCTACAGCGACGTGGGCTACGAAGTGCTCGGGATCGCGCTCGAAACGGTCGCCGGTGAGCGACTCGACACGATGCTGCGGCGCTCGGTCTTCGTGCCACTCGACATGCGTGCCACGGGATATGCACCGGTTGCCGCGCGTACGGCCCCCACCGGCTACAGCCCGGTCCGACCGGGGTTGTTGCGCGGGCGGGTGCATGACGAGGACGCCGCGGCGTTAGGCGGCGTGGCGGGACACGCGGGCCTGTTCTCCACCGCCTGGGACCTGGCGCGCTTCGCCCAGATGATCCTCGATGGCGGACGGCTGGGCGGCGTGCGCATCGCCAGCGACTCCGCGGTATCACGCTTCATCGGTGGCGGCGCCGGAGAGGAGCCGCTGGGATGGGAGCGGTGCGACGGCGGTGCCTGCGGACAGTATCTCGGCGACCACGCCATCGGTCACACCGGCTTCACCGGCACGTCGCTGTGGATCGATCCCGACCTCGACCTGTTCGTCATCGTGCTGACCAATCGCGTGCTGATGCTGGACGACGAGGGCGGCTCGCCGCCAATCGCGATCCTCCACGACGTACGCGCGGACATCGTGGACCTCGCCGCACTCGCCGTCGCGGACGGTGGCGCCCCCACCAGGACTCCCAGGCTGCGCTCTGATCTCGCGATAGGCTGGCGTCGCTGATTACCGGCGCCGGGGCCCCGTCGCACCCGTGCCAATCATGCCGCTCCTGCGGATGCGCACGGTCCGCTGCAGTTCATCCACTTCCTGCAGCACCTTGCGACGCAGATCCTCCGGCATGTCGTCGTGCGCGGCGAGGTACCCCTCGACCATCCGCAGGGCTTCCGGTGATGTCTGGCCTCCCAGGAACGCGCCGAGCCAGGAGCCGAGGAAGAAGATGCGCCGGTTGTGCTGGATGAACGGCAGCGAATCCAGCGCCGGAATCAGGTACGGCAGCGAGAGCGATTGTGCGTCGAGCGAGTTGAAGGCACCGAGACTGGCGGTTGCCCAGTCCTCGTTGAGCGTGGAGTCGGCAAAGTAGCGGTGGAAGTACTCGTCCCGGACGCGCGCGTCCGGGCGCGCAACGGCGGCGACGAACGCACGGCGCTGCCCGTCCGATGTGGAATCGCGTTGCCGTTCCGCTGTGAACCGCGCCTCGGCGGTGGGCGCCCCCGCCTCGAGCAGCCGGGTGACAATGGCCCAGCGGGTGGGAGCTCGCAGCGGTTCGCCCGCGGCGGTGGCGGAATCAAGTCGCGTATCGAGGGCGGCAAGCGCCGCCGGCGTGGATGCCACATCGATGAACGCATCGAGGTACGCCTTGCGCACGCCGTATGAGTGCGCGCTGTCGGCCGCCCCCCGCGCGAGGGCCCTCTCGACGTCGGCGATCATCGCTGCATGCTCGTCCGCGACCAGGTACGCGCCCGTCGCCCGTGTCACACGACGCAGCACGCCCCCGGCGATCTGCTCGTCGCGCTCCTCCGGCAGCGTGCGCAGCGCAAGCGTCACGAACTGCGATGGTGCCAGCCGCGCGTCACGCACGAGGTCCCACAACGCCCCCCAGAGCATGGCGCGCAACAGCGGATCGTGCACGTCCGCGAGATGCCGTTCCACACCCCGCACGCTTCGCGCATCCAGATAGACCAGCGCGTACGCCTGGTCGCCGGCGTTGGCAAACGCGAACGCCGGCGCCGGAAGTCCGGCAGCCTCCTGCACCTCGATGCTGTCGGTGTCGAATGACACCGCGATCGTGTCGCGACGACCGTCGGCGTACCAGAGCAGCAGGTTCGTCCGAATGGGCCACGGGCCGGGACCCGAGATCGGGCGCGCGGGCTGCTGGTACAGCACAAGGCGCCGGATCGTGTCGCCGCTGACATCCATCTGCTGCGCAATGACGGGCATCCCCGGGCGCAGGATGTAGGCCTTCCCCCACTCGCCGAGCGGGGCATGCCGCTCGGCGGCAATCGCGTCGAGCAGCTCCTGCCACGTGGCGTTTCCGTACGGATGGCCGGCGACAAATCGCTGCAGCCCCCGGCGAAACACCTCGTCACCCACCAGGAAATCGAGTTGCTTGAGCACCGACGGCGCCTTGTTGTAGACAATCGCGCCATAGTTGCTCTTCGCCTGGTCGAGGTTGTCCAGGCGTTGCCATACCGGTGTGGTGCCGGCGGTCGCATCCACCGCGTAGGCGGCGGGCTTGTTGCGCAGGTGGAACGACATCCAGGCATGCGAAGCCGGATCGGTGTCCGCCTGCATCTTCGCCGCCATATAGGTGGCGAACCCCTCCTTGAGCCAGAGGTCGTCGAACCAGCGCATCGTCACGAGATCGCCGAACCACTGATGCGCCACCTCGTGGTAGATGGTCGCGGTTCGCCCGAGTCGCTGCGGCAGCGTCGGGCGCTCCCGGAAGATGAAGCGGTCCTCGTTATAGAAAATCGCACCGGGGTGCTCCATGCCGCCGAACGGGAATGCGGGCGCGAGCACCACATCGAGCTTGGTGAACGGGAACGGCGTGTCGAAGTAGCGCTCCAGCCACGTAGCCGCCCGGTCGTTGGCGAGGATGATGGAATCGGCCTCGACCTCGACGGCGCGTGAGGCGCGCACGTAGAGCGTGATCGGCTTGCGACTCGCGCTCGCCTGCAGCGTGCGCCACGGTCCGGCGGCGAACGCAATCAGGTACGTACTGATCGGCTCCGATTCGTTGAACGTGAGCTCCTCATTCCCGCCGCTGCTGGTCGCGGCGGCACGTGCTCCATTCGCGACCGCTGTCCACCCGGACGGGACGACGAGGCGAAGGCGGACGCGGGCCTTCAGGTCAGGCTGGTCAAAGCAGGGGAAGAGCTGATTGGCGTCCGCCGGCACGAGCAGCGTGTACAGATAGGTCGCGTCATCCACCGGATCGCGATAGCGGATGATGCTCGCACCCGCCGCGGCAATCAGGGCGTCGAACTCGATGGCGACCTCGTTCGAACCCTGCCGCACGAGGGACGCGGGCAAGCGCAGGTGTGCACCATTGAATTCGGGCTCGGCGATCAACCGGCCGTTCACGCGCACCATACCAAGGCGGGGCCCGCGATAATCGAGTATCACGCTCGCGGGGCGCTCGGCGACGAAGCGGACGACGACGGTGCCATGTGCCGTGTCGGCGTTGGTCACGTCGAGCGCGAGATCGTAGCGCACGTCATGGATGAGTGCAGCGCGCGACGCGGCGAGCGCCTGCGAAACACCCGGGCCCATGAGCGAGTCAGCGATGACCGGAGCCGGGGGCGGTTCCGATCGCGATTCCGACGCGGCTGCGAGACACAGCGGCACGCATGCGACGAACGCGACGCGAACGACACGAAAGGCATCAATCATGTCCACAAAATCCACGAATGCGCTCTTGCCCACAAGCGGCCGCCCCGCGTTCCGGGGAGGATCGGCCATGTCGTCGCATGTCCACGGGCCAGGCGCACGCATCGTGACGGCTTCCACTCGCGAAGCCCGCGTCCGATCTTTGGGATCGCATCCTTCATCCACGACGCGCAGCGGGGAGCAGGCATGAAGATCGTCAAGGTCGGAGTGGTGGGTGCCGGCGCCATGGGCAGCGGAATCGCGGCGCTGGCCGCCTCGGCCGGAGTGCGGGTCGTGCTGCTCGATGTCCCCGGCAAGGGAACGGGGAGCGACGAACGCGACGCCCCGGCGCGGGGCGGGCTGCAGCGCGCGCTCAAGGCGCGTCCTGCCGCGTTCATGCACGCCAGTCGCGCCGACCTTGTTACCGTCGGCAATGTGGACGACGACCTGGGCCTGCTCGCGGACTGCGACTGGGTGATCGAGGCGATCATAGAACGGATCGAGCCGAAGCGCGAGCTCTACGGGAAGCTCGAGTCCCTCATGCGCCCCGATGCGATTCTCTCGTCCAACACGTCGGGCATCCCCATCCGCGCCCTCGCCGAGGGACGCTCCGAGGCGTTCCGGCGACGATTCATCGGCACGCACTTCTTCAACCCGCCCAGATATCTCCATCTCCTGGAGATCATCCCCACGGCGGACACGGCGCCCGACCTGCTGACCGCCTTCCGCACCTTCGGCGAGCGAACGCTCGGCAAGGGTATCGTCGTGGCCAAGGACGTGCCCGGATTCATCGCCAACCGGATCGGCCTGTTCGGTCTCGTGGCGGCGCTCCGCCTCATGGAACGCTTCGATCTCACGATCGACGAAGTCGACGCGCTCACCGGCGAATTTCTCGGGCGTCCGAAGTCGGCCACCTTCCGCACCGGCGACATCACCGGCATCGACGTCGTGCAGCACGTTACGCGCGAGCTTTCCGAAGCCACGGGGGAGGATTTCGCGCTGCCGGGTTGGGTGGATGCACTCGTGGCCTCGGGGCGGTTCGGCGAGAAGGCCGGTGCCGGCTTCTATCGCAAGGTTGGCAAGAACATCGAGACGCTCGACTGGAAGTCAGGTGAGTATCGCCCGGCCGAACGGGCCTCGCTCGATGGACTCGAGGAGCTCTCGCGCCTGCCGTTCGACGAACGGCTGCGCGCGCTGGCAGCGGCCGAGGGGCGCCATGCCGAGTTCGCGCGCACCCTGCTCTTCGCCACCGCGCATTACGCAATGGTGCGCACACCGGAGCTGGCGACCGACATTGTCTCCGTGGATCGCGCGTTGGAATGGGGGTACGGGTGGGTCGCCGGGCCGTATGCGCAGATGGACGCGGTGGGGCTCGCGACGGTGCGCCGTGTGCTCGGCACGCTCGGCCTTCCCGAGCCGCCGTTGCTGGCGGCCGCGCAGGAGACGTTCTATCGCCACCTCGGCACGGGAGAGCGGCAGCTCACGTTCACGGGGCAGTATGCGCCGGTGGACGAGCCGGCGGACCAGCTCCGGCTCGACGCGCCATGGGTTCGACGCTCGGCGGTGGCCGGCAACGACTCCGCTGCGCTGCTCGACCTGGGCGGCGGGGTACTGCTGCTGGAGTTCCGCGGCAAGATGAACACGCTGGACGCCGGCGTGCTCGCACTGCTCGCCGAGGCCGCGACGCGCGTGCGCCGCGGGGGCTACGTGGGGCTCGTGATCGGGAACGACGACCCACGCACGTTCACGGCCGGTGCCGATCTCGCCGGCCTGCTCGCCCGCGCGGAACGCGGCGCGTGGGACGAGCTCGATGCCGCGGTGCGGGCCTTCCAGGACGCGGTCGCATCGCTGCGCCGGGTGCCGTTTCCGGTGGTCGTCGCACCGTTCGGCCTCACGTTAGGCGGCGGTGCCGAGTTCACGCTCAATGCCGTCTGCGTCCAGGCGCACGCCGAGCTGTACATGGGGCTCGTGGAGGCGGGCGTGGGGCTGGTGCCAGGCGGCGGCGGCACCAAGGAACTGCTCTTCCGATTCAGCACCGACCTGCTGCCATATGAAGACGCCGATCCGTTCGCCGCCGTCAAGCGCGCCTTCCAGCTCATCGCGCTCGCGAAGACGAGCACCAGCGCGCTGGACGCCCGGGCGCTCGGGCTGCTGCGCCCCGGCGACGGCATCTCGATGAACCGGCGTCGCCTCATCGCCGACGCGCGCTCGCGTGTGCTGGAACTTGCGCCGGGGTACCTGCCACCGGTGCCCCGCTCCATTCGTACGCTTGGCAACGAGGGACTGGGGAACCTCCATTATGCGGCGTGGGCCGCACAGGAGGCGGGACAGGCGAGCGCGCACGACGTGACGATCGCCCGGCATGTGGCACGAATCCTCTGCGGTGGAGAGGGCCCGCCGCGTGTCGTGAGCGAGCAGGACGTGCTCGATCTCGAGCGTGAGGCGTTTCTCTCGCTGCTCGGTACGCAGGAAACGCGCG
>DASSBZ010000189.1:0-10511 GCA_035698205.1 Gemmatimonadaceae bacterium
GCCTCGTCATCGATCGCGTCGATGTAGGCGTCCACGCTCGTGTCGGTCTCCTTCGTCTTGAGCTCGGCCATGCGGCGCTCCGCGTTTCAGGGGTACCTCACGCACTTCCTTCATCGTTCCCTTCGTGACCTTCGTGGTTCAAGCTGCCTCTCGGCTAGTCACCCACGTTTTCGAGCGAGACCGGGCGTTCGATCATCGCGAGTATGAACGTGGCCAGCGGCCCGAGGAACAGCGACACCACGAACCAGTTGATGCCCGTCCTGCCCTTGAGCTGGGCGATGTTCGCGTTGATGAGCGCCAGCGCGCCCCATCCGACGGCGTACGACGAGCTGTCAGGCATGAAGACCTCTAGCGTGCGTGGAAAAAGGACGAAGCATCCGCGCTCCCCAGGACCATGAATAAACGGACGGCGGCGCACCGTGCGCCACCGCCCGTTCCCGTTCCGGTCGATCGATACCGGACCCGCTGCGATCGTTCAGTGCACGATCGCCGATCAGTTCGCGCCCGCCAGCGCCTCCACGGCGTCGACGAGCTTCTGCATCTTCGCGCTGTCGCTCGAGCTGCCCGCGTCGGCCCTGAGCTTCGTGGCCAGCGTGGTCAGCGCGGTGCGACGCGCATTCCCCGACGCCGACTCGGCACCGGCCAGCGCGGTCCTCGTGGCGGAGATCTGCGACGAAGACAGCCCCTTCGAGCGCTCGAGCTGGTCGACGTACGCCTTTGCCAGCGCGAAGCTCGCCGGCCAGGTGAACTTCGGCTGCCCCTGCGCATTGAGCAGTTCCAGGTGTACGGTGCGCGCGGCATCCAGCTCGTTCTGCGACAGTAACGCGCTCGGCGTCAGCTCGAACACGTCGAGTCCGCGGGCGATCTCCGAGCTGTACAGATGGCCGTTGTACCAGTAGACCGACCACGAGCCGCCCGTTTCGAGGCGCGTGGAGTCGACGGGTCCGCGATCGAAGTAGCCGATCTCCACCGGGTGCGCGGCATCGGTCCAGTCGAAGACGGAGATGCCGCCCTGGTACCACGCCTGAACCATCACGTCGCGCCCGGGGATCGGAATCAACGAACCGTTGTGGGCGACGCAGTTCTCGAACCAGGTCTGGGCTGCCGGCATCTTGTAGTAGCTCTGGAACACCATCTTGCGGTTCTCGAGCGTGAAGATGGCATCAGCGCCCCACTCGGGCTTGTCGGTCGCGCGGCACTTCGGCGCGGTGCCGCCACCCCATTCATCGGAGAACAGCACCTTGGTGCCGTCGTTGTTGAATGTGGCCGAGTGCCAGTAGGAGAAGTTGGAGTCCGCGGCCGCTCCGATGCGGACCGGATTGACCGGGTCCGAGATGTCGAGCAGCAGGCCGTAGCCGCCGCACGCGCCACCGGCGAGACCGATGGCCGGGTAGAGCGTGATATCATGGCACTGGTCGGGACCAGGCCTCGGACCGGGGCCTTCGTCACCACCGCCAAACATCTTCGCGACGATGCCGGGGAGCGCCTCACGCAGGGCGGCGCTGTCGGCGGCCGTCGCGGCGCCCGTTCCCTTGCGCGCCGCCACGACGCTGTCGAGCATCGGCTGCACGAAGGTGGGCGGCAGCACGATGGCTTCACCCATGAAGTTCACCACGTACTGTCCGGCCGCCTCCGCCTTTTCGGCGCGCTCCTTCGAGGCGGCGACGTCCTCGGGCGCGGCGCCGTGCGTGGCGGGGGCCGTGAGATCCTGGAAGATGCGCGGCGAGCTCACGATGGCCGCCTGCTCCGGGTGGGCGAGCGGGACCTTGATCACCTCGATGCGGAAGCGGGCCGAATTCTGGTTCTCGTCCGGCGATTCATTCACGCAGCCCGGCAGCTCGGCCTCGGGGCGCACACCGGCCGATCCGGAGACGTAGATGTAGACGTTGGTCAGGTCGTCGGGATCGGCAAGCACCGAGTGCGTATGCGAGCCACGACACGTCTGCACGTTCGCGATGTACTTCGGGTTCTTGATGTCGGAAATATCGAAGATGCGGATACCGCGCAGGCGATCGTGGCTCACGACGTCCTTCACGCCTTCACCCGAACAGTCGAGCCGCCCCCCGGTTCCTTCACCGGAGACGAAGAGCAGGTTCCCGTACACCGACACGTCGCTCTGCGAGGCCGGGCAATAGTACGACGTCACCAGCGACGGCGAGGCCGGGTTCGAGATGTCCCACACCAGGAAGCCGTCGAAGTTGCCCTGGATGGCGTAGTTGCCCTTGAACGAGATGTCCGAGTTCCAGGACTTGGCGAACTGGCCCGTCGCCGGCGAGTTGGACACCAGCTTCACGTTCCAGGACGCCTCCTCGGCGTTATGCAGGCCGGCGCGCAACCCCACGCGCGGATCGGGACTTGGCGCCGTGGCGGACATCGTCCCGGATGGCGCAGGCGAGCCGGAGCCGGACATGGCGCTCGACGAAGCACAGCCGGCCGTCGAGAGCACGACGGCGGTAAGCGCGAGTGCCAGCAGCCCTGTGGTCGGTGCGGTTCCGCTGCGAGTTGACCGATCATGGAAGATCATCTGTGATCCCTTGGATGAAGAGCGTTGTGGAGAACTGCGTCGAGACCTGCGGTCAGGGGGACGCGGCTTCGAGCTTGAGCGCGAACAGCATCCGGGTCATGCGCGCGACTTCAGTCGTCTGATCGACGTTCACGTCGGATGCGAGCTTGAACACGGAGTTGTCCTGGACGGCGCCGTAGGTGTTGAACAACTCCTTCACCATCGTGATGGCGCCGCGATGGTGCTGGATCATGAAGGTGAGAAAGAGTTCGTCGAACGCCTTGCCGCGTGCCGAGTCGAGCTGCTGCATCTGCTCCGGCGAGAGCATGCCGGGCATCATCATCGTCTCGTGCCCCGCACCCTGCATGTGGTCCATCATCCCGCCGCCAGTGGGCATGGGCTCCGGCACATCCTCACCGCGATCGCGCAGCCACTGCTCCATCAGCCGGATCTCGTCGCGCTGCGCGTTGATGATCCGCCCGGCGAGTGTGCGGATGGACTCGCTGGCGCCGTGTGTCGGCGCCCATTCGGACATCACGATCGCCTGCGCATGATGGTGGATCATGCCGGCCATGAACTCGACGTCGGCCTCGCTCCACGGATGGGCGGCGCTGTCGATCGCGACGGTCGCGGAAACCGGCGGGGTATGGTCGGCCGGTGCCGGCTCCGGCGCGACGTTGGTGGTGCGCGCCGGAGCACCACAGGCCATGGTGGCGAGAGCGAGCGCGGCAGTCGGCAGCAGTCGCCGGGATCTCGAAGTGTGCATGCGGCAGGTCTCCTGTCGAGGCGATCCGGAGTAGCGGGTCTCCGGAATCGACGGGACACGAATGCTAGCGATTGGAGTGCCGCCCTGCTACCGGATGGCCTCCCCGGCCACGAAGTCCCAGAGGGTAACCCGTCGCAGCCGGTAGAACGTGTTCCAGTACCCCCGAAGCGACTGCACGTACGCCAGCAGCGCCTGGTCCTTCTCGTTCTGCGCCAGATACAGGTTGTCGATGCCGATCCGCCCGATGATGTATCGGTTCTTGGCCACCTCGAAGCGCTTGGTGGCCACGGTGTCGGCCTTGGCGCTCAACGCAAGCTGTCGCGCTGACTGGGCGAGCTCGAGGGCGGCAAAGTGCGCGTCCTGCACCGTCTGCTCACGTGCCTGACGCGAGGTGGCCTCCACGCGGCCGCGATCCGCCCGGGCGGCCGCGATGGCCGCCTTCCGGCCGCCCCATTGGATGAGCGGCATCTCGACCGCGACGGAGAATCGTTGCGCCTGCAGCAGGTCGCTGTAGACGTTGCCGACGTCGTTGGCCGTCTGGTTGAAGCCCATGCTCGCCTGCACCGTCGCCCCGAACCCGTTGTTGAGCTGTGCCTCACGAATACGGCGCCGCGCCTGGACGTCCTGCAATTCGAGTTCGGGGACCTGCGCGCGGTTCTTGAGCGCCTGGGTGACCGCCAGTGCGGTGTCGGCCGTCGTGAGCGGGATATCGTTCGTCACGGCGATATCCAGCGCCGCCCCGGGGGCCAGGCCCAGGAGCAGGCGGAGCGCGGCCAGCGTCCGGTCGTGGTCGAGTCGCGCCCCGTCAACCGCGTTTCTCGAGCGCAGCAGCGCGAGTTCGCTCTGCAGCAGATCGTTCTCGCCGATCCGTCCCACCTCGAACCGGCCCTTGTTCAGGTTGTAGAGCGTGTCGTTCACCGCCGCATTCGACTCGGCGTTCGCCAGCGCCATGCGCGCCGCGTAGTAGTCGAAGAACGCCGACGTGGTCTGGATCGCGATATCCTCGCGCGCCTCCAGGAACTGCCGCTCGGCCACGTCGCTGCGCAGGTCCTGCTCGCGCGAGTCCCACGCCAGCGTGTTCGGTCGGAAGATCTCCTGTCGCAGCCCCACCAGGAACGGTGTGGCCGACCAGTTTCGCAGCTCGCGCTCTCCGCTGATCTGCAGGCGGGCCAGCGATGAGGAGATGAACAGGTTGCCACCCGTGAATGGCAGGCGCTGCGAAAGCATCATGCTCAGGTCAGTCTGGCTCTGCTGCTGCGGCCTGAATTCCGTCGTGCCGTCCGGCTGCAGCACGGGGATGATCGAGCGGTTGTATTCGGGCGCGGTCCCGGTGAGCGAGAGCTGCGGGAGCAGCGTGGAGCCGAACTGCCGGTCACGCTGGCGGGCCGCGTCGCGCGTGCTCCTGGCCGCGCGCGCCGCATTCCCCTGTTCCTGCGCGCGCTCGATCGCCTGCTGCAGCGTGAGCGGCTCGGGCGCGCGCTCCTGTGCCATCACCACGCTGCCGGAGGAGAGCAGCATCGACGCGCCCCACAGCATCACGCGCCGGATCATCATCATCGGCATTCGCATCACTCGTAACGAAGACAGACCACCGGATCCTGCCGTGCCGCGCGATACGCCGGCACGATCCCGAACACCAGTCCCACTGTCAGCGACACCCCGAACGCCACGATCACCGAGATCGGCGAGATCATCGTCCTGATTCCCGCGATCTGTTCGATGCCGAAGGAGAGAGCGGCACCCACGAGGATCCCCGCCACACCGCCAGCCACGCTGATGATCACGGCCTCGCTGAGGAACTGGGCCAGGATCTCCTTCTGCGTGGCCCCGACCGCCCGTCGCACGCCGATCTCACGAATGCGCTCGAGCACCGACGCCAGCATGATGTTCATGATGCCGATCCCGCCCACCACGAGCGAGATCGAGGCAATGGCGCCAAGGACGACGTTGAAAATCGTCTTCGTCCGCTGCTCCTGCTTGAGCAGCAGCTCGGGCACGGTGATCTCGAAGTCCACCACATCGTTGTGGCGGCGCGTGAGCATACGGCGTGTGATGTCGGCAACCGACGACACGAAGCGCGCTTCGTTCACGCGCACGATCACGCGGTCGAGCTGGTGGTAGTTCGTGCGCTCGGCGCGCGCCACGGGATCCTCCTCCTCGCCATCCTCGGTCGGCAACTGCATCTGGCTCGCCGCCGCCTCGATGTCACGCTGGGTGAGCAGCGACCGATTGCGAAAGCGCAGCAGCATCGTGTGGACCGGCACGTACACGTCCATGTCGGGATCACGGATGCCGAGGCGCTCGGACGCCTGGCTGGTGACCTGTCGATCCTCGAGCACACCGACGACCGTGACCCAGATGTCACCCACCTTGAGCGGGCGGCCGATGGGATTCTCGGTCGTGAAGAAGCGGGAGCGCACGCCGTGGCCGATGATGGCCACCGGCCGGCCAAGCTCCACCTCGAGCGGGTTGAACCAGCTTCCATCCGCAAGTGCGAGGTTCAGCAGACGGAAGTACGTGGTGTCGACACCAACGACCTTGCCGCTGCGACGGCGCCCCTCGCGCGTGATGAGCGTGTTCAGCACGATCTCCGCGCTGGTCGTCTCCACCGCCGGAATGACGCGATTGATCGCCTCGGCGTCGAGGTAGGTGAGCCCGGGTGAATACTTCTTCGGCTGTTTCTCCCCCTCGTCCTTCGCCGGCCCCTCCTGCTGTTCCACCAGCGGCGTGACGATCACGTTGTTGGAGCCCAGGAGCTTCATCTGCGCAAGGATCTCCTGCTCGGCGCCCTTGCCGATGGCCAGCATGGCGATCACGGACGCGACGCCGAACAGGATGCCCAGCGAGGTGAGCGACGCCCGCAGCTTGTTGTGCACAACCGCCTCGGACGCGGCGCGCATGCTGAACGCGACATGCGTCAGGAACGGCCCCCGCAACCACGCGAGAACCTCGATCAGGCGACGCATTGGATCAGCCGCGAGCCGGCGTGCGCGTGGGCGGAGCCGAAGGGGTGGGAGTGGCGACCGAATCGGGGCGAACCGGAACCGGCACCGCCGGTGCGGCCGTGTCGCCGCGCTGTTCGGGCGTCGTCTCCTGCGAGCCGGGCAACCGCCGGAGCTCGAGCGAGGCGCGGTCCGCCGGCACCGAGAGCAGCACCTCGTCGTCCTCCTCCAGGCCGCTCACGATCACCACCGCATCGTCATTCATCGCGCCGGTGCGCACTTCCTGCTTGACCACCCCGCCCGCACTTCGCTTGAAGACGATCGGGACGTCGTTCTCCACGCTCACCGCCTCGATCGGGATGAAGAGCGCGTCCTTGAGCGCATAGGTCTCGATCTGGTTCCCCGTCGTCATCCCCGGACGCAGCGTGGTGTCCGACTGCTGGACCACGACCTTCACCTCGAAGACCTTCGAGTCGGAGTTGGGGCGCTGCTCGCCCACGTTGGCCACGCTCGTCACCTTGCCGGTGAGCCGCTTGGTGGGATCGGCATCGAGCGTGATCGTCACCGGCTGGCCCGCGGCGACCTTGCGCACGTCGATTTCGCTGACGTAGGTGACGGATTCCATCTCCTCGAGGTCGGGGAGTGTCGCGACCGTCGGATCCCACGGATTGATCTGCGAGCCAGCCGTCTTCTTCCGGCCGTTCCACTCCTTCACATAGATCACCATCCCCGGGGCGGGCGCACGAATGGTGAAGCCGGCCATGACGTCCATCACGATCTGCTGCTTGTTGCGCTGCCGTTCGAGGTCAGCGCCCACTTCTCGCATCTTCGCCTCGGCCTGCTCCGTCTTCGTCTTGTAGTCCAGCTTCCCCTGGGCAAGCGCGCGAGTGGCCTTCTCGAGGTCGATCTCCGCCTGGCGCTGCACCGACGGCGCTTCATAGATCGCCTGCTCCTTGGCGATCCGCTTCTCCTCGAGCGCCAGGTCCATGGTGCGGATATCCTCGCGCGCCTTGGAGAGATTCAGTGTGGAGTCGAGCATCGCCTGTTCGTACTGCGCTTCCGCCTTCTGCAGCGCCAGCGACACCTCGGACAGCTTGCCGGCGATCATGGAGCGATCGAGCTCCGCGACGATATCGCCCGCCTTCACCACCGTTCCCTCGGGAACGATGGACGAGATCTTCATCTGGTAGGCTTCGGCCTGCTGGGCATTGGCGGGCCCCTGGATCTGCACGAACTCCCGCGCGCGGAGTTCGCCGGCCGTCGTGACCAGCACCTTGAAGTCGCCGCGCTTGACGCTGGCCACCACCGCGGCAACGTCGTCGCCGGAATCGCGCGCCATGAGCCAGGCGCCGGGCGCGCCGAGGATCAGCGCCGCGGCGAGCAGCATGCCCCAGCGAGTACGCAGGAATCTCGGCATCAGACTCTCCCTCGGAAACAGAAGGCCGTTCGCGGCGCCGATTCAGGGATTGGCGGTCACGAACCAGTCGTGGTTGGACACCGCGGCGAGCGCGACGGTTGTCTGAATCAGAACGCGAGCCGCAGCCCCGCCGTGAAGAACGTGTCGGTCTTGCTGAAGTCGGTGGGCGGCCGGTTATCGAAGCGCAGGATCCAGGAAAGCTTCAGGCTCAGCGCAACGGACAGCGGCGCGATCAGCGCCATCTCGTTGTTCAGGCGGTAATCCTTGCTCTCCTCGAGGTTCGGAATGACCTCCATCACCTCCTCGAAGTACGCGGCATCGGAGAAGTTGTGCTTGTATCCGCCCGTCAGGCGGGCCGCGGGAAAGTCGTCGGACGTACCGTCGCGATTGTCCTGCTGGATGAGCGCCGCGGCAACCTCACCGTAGAGCTGATCCCAGGGCGAGTTCACGAACTTGTAGCGCAGCCCGAGAAACTCCTCGTATCGGTTGTCGATTCCCGCGAACCGGTTCCGATCCCAACCCACGCCGGCTACCGCCGACAGGCGCTCGGTGAGGTCACGCGATCCCGTGAGACGCGCCTGCCAGAGGCTCGTGTTGACCGTTCCATCGTCCGTGCCGTAGATCGTGCCGAACGTTTCCTCGAGCCCCCACCCCATCCGGGCAAAGCGATAGAGCTGATTGATGTTCAGCGTCGTGACGTCGGTATTGCCGCTCGTGGTCACGTAACCCAGGTCGATCACGAAGCTCTTCTCGGTCGCGTCCTGCGCGCTGAGCGACGATCCAACGGCGAGCATCGACAGCGCCACGAACAGCCGGCGGGACGGGCGGAAATGACGATTGATCATGAATACAGCCTCCGGATTCGATTCGATGGGAACCTGTGACGGCATCGCGCCCCGGCACGTATCGGGCGGGGGTGCCCCGCGCGCGGGCAGCGATCTTGCTTTCCTGCATGGGTTGTATAATGGTCGTTCGTCGCCCGCACTCGCGCGACGAGCGCTGATCCGTCTCAACCATCAACAGCCGAGTTCGACAAATGCGCGCCTCTGCCAACGTGCGTAGCGGGCTGGTCCACTTGACCGCGATCCTCGCGCTCGCCGGGTGCGCCCGGAATCCGGCGACGGGCGAGCGCGAACTGAGTCTCGTCTCCGAATCCCAGGAAATTGCCATGGGACAGGAGGGGAAGCAGGCCGTACGCGGTTCGATGGGGCTCGTCGACAATGCCGCGCTCCAATCCTACGTGTCGCAGTTGGGCCTTGCCATGGCCAAGGACACCGAGCGCCCCGGGCTCCCCTGGTCGTACGCCGTCGTCGATGATCCTGTCGTCAACGCGTTCGCGCTGCCGGGTGGCCCGGTGTACATCACGCGCGGCATCCTGGCCTACTTCAACTCCGAGGCCGAGCTGATGGGAGTGCTCGGCCACGAGACCGCGCATATCACCGCCCGGCACTCGGCGCATCAGCTGTCGCAGCAGCAGCTCGCGCAGATCGCGGTCATCGGAACGGCGATCGTGAAGCCCGAGCTCGCGCAGTTCGCGAACCTGGCAAGCCAGGGGCTTGGCCTGCTCTTCCTCAAGTACGGGCGCGACGATGAGCGCGAGGCTGACGCCATCGGCTTCCGCTACATGGTGGCGGAAGGGTACGATCCGCGCGAGATGGCGGAGACGTTCCGCACGCTCGACCGCGTGAGCGGCACGAGCTCCGAAGGGCGGCCACCCGAATGGCTCTCGACGCATCCGGACCCCGGCAACCGGGTGGAAGACGCGCTGGCGCGTGTGCGCGCCCTCAATCGCGATCTCTCCGGCACGATCGTGCGCCGCGACGAGTATCTGCGTCACCTCGACGGACTCGTCTACGGGGTGAACCCGCGCGACGGCTACTTCGACGGCGCCACGTTCTACCACCCGGATCTCAGGTTCCAGCTCCAGTTCCCGTCGGGGTGGAAGGTGCAGAACCAGACCGCTGCCGTGGTGGGGCTGAGCGCGCAGCAGGATGCCATCGTGCAGCTCTCGCTGGCTCCCGAAGGCACGCCGTCACAACTGCTCCAGCAGTTCATCGGCCAGCAGGGCATCCAGAGCGGGCAGGCATCGACGGCCAGCATCAACGGCTTCACCGCCGCATCCGCGGCATTCGTCGCCAACACCGAGCAGGGGCAGATCGGCGGCGTGATGGCGTTCCTCGCCGACGGCGGCACCACGTACCAGCTCCTCGGCTACACCAGCGCGCAGCAGCGTTCGGAGTACGATCCGATGTTCCGGCAATGGATCAACAGCTATCGCCGGCTCACCGATTCGCGTGCGCTCGGCGTCCAGCCCGCGAAGCTGTCGCTCGTGAAGGTGCCGTCATCGATGTCGCTGGGCGAGTTCAATCGACGCTATCCATCGACCATTCCGCTCTCCGAGCTGGCGATGATCAACGGCGTCGCGGAGAGTGCCACGCTGACCGCGGGGACGACGGTGAAGCGCGTACAGGGCGGACGGTAACGGCCGCGCGTGCACGAGCCTCCGGTGATACTCGCGGCGCCGGACCCCGTACCGGAGCCGGCGCCGGCGCCACGCGCCACATCGTCGCTGGCGCTGACGGTCATCGCGATGATCGCCGTCGGTGTCACGCTCCACTTCGGACGCGTGTTCTTCCTCCCGCTGTGCGTGGCTACGTATCTGGCGCTGCTCTTCCGGCCGGCGGTGCGCTGGCTGGCGGATAAGAAGCTTCCGCAGCCGATCGGTGCCGCACTCGTGGTGCTCACGTTCCTCGGCGGGTTGGGGGGACTTGCGTACTGGGCGAGTGCGCCGGTCCAGCAGGCGGTGGCCGAGCTTCCAGCGACCATGCGCGAGGCGAGCCGAAAGCTGCAGCGGTTCCGCCGTCCTGTTGAGCGGGTGGTACA
>DASSBZ010000190.1:0-3012 GCA_035698205.1 Gemmatimonadaceae bacterium
CAGCCACTGGCCATCCTGCAGGCGATAGCCGTGCGCGAGCCGGTTCGCCGGCACCTGCGCGTGCTCGAGCGTAGTGGAGGTCATGCCGAGTGGCAGCAGCACGTTCTGGCGCACGTAGCGCGCGTACGGCATCCCCGACACATTGGCGACGATGCGGCCGAGTATCGCGAAGCCGAGGTTGGAGTACTCGTAGTTCGTGCCGGGCGAGGTGGAGAAGGGAATGCCTCGGCGGAGCATCTGCGAGAGCTGTTCGTCGCTGTCGGCGAGCTGCTGGTCGCCCCACGGATTGTCCTCGGGAAATCCGGTGGAGTGCGAGAGGAGGAAGCGGATGGTGATCTTCGGCGAGTCGCTCGTCGGGTACTTCAGGCCCCTGAGCTCGGGGACGTACTTCTCGGCGGGATCGTCGAGGGACAGCTTTCCTTCGTCGCGCAGCTTGAGGATGGAGAGCGCGGTGAAGCTCTTGGTCATCGACGCGATGCGGAACACGGAGTTGGTGTCCACGGGCGCCTTGGTGGCGACGTCACGCAGGCCGGCGGTGCCGATGTGAATCACCCTGCCGTCGACGATGATGCCATACGCGATGCCGGGCACGCGATTGCGCGCGGCGAAGGCGGACATCAGGCTGTCGATCACCGGGATGGCGCGCTCGAGCTTCGCGAGGCGAGCCGCGTCGGTGAAGCGGGGCGGCGGTGCGTGGCTGCTCAGCGATTGCGCGGAGGCGAGTGCGGGCGCGGCGAGGGCGAGCAGAAGGGCGGGGAAGCGATGCATGCGAATTCCGGAGGAGGTGGTGGCGCCCAAGTATGCACCGACACCTGTCATCCCGCACGAGCGCCGGACCGCAACACCTGTCATCCCGCACGAGCGTAGCGAGTGTCGGGACCTACCGTACTTCACCCCGGAGCCAGCGACGGCACGCCGAAAAAATGCTGGCGTACCGTCGCCTATTGCCGAGCTGCCTACTGTCCCGCGGAGAGCGTGGACCCGGTGACAGCGCGATAGCTGTTCAACCGGCCATTGCCGAACTTCGTGTCATAGCCAGCGGCGCCGAGATCATCGGCCGTGCCCAGGATGCGTGACCGCAACGAACTACCTCGCGATCCTGTCTTCGACGCGACGATCGCCGCCGTGCCGGTGACCTGTGGCGCAGCCATGGACGTGCCCTGCATCCAGGTGTAGCTGCCACCCGCCAGCGGGCCGCTCTCCGCGCCCGCATATCCCTTCGCGACCGCGCTGAAGATGCAGCCTTCCGGCGTGGTGTTGGAGTAGCAGTACCCGCCGGGCGCCGAAATATCGAGCCCGCTCCCGTACTGCGAGTACGCTGCTCTCTGATCCTGCCAGGTGGTGGACGCGACGGAGATGGCGTTGGGGTCGCAGGCCGGACAGGCCACCTTGCCCGAGCCGGAGTTGCCCGCCGAGGCGATGACGAGCACGCCGGCGTTCGTGGCGGTCTGGATCGCGCGCTTCTCGCCCGTGGACTCCCTGGTGCCGCCGAGGCTCAGGTTCACGGCGACGAGATGGTTGCCGTTCGCATCAGTATAGGACGCGGCCGCGTTGATCGCGTTGATGATCGCCGACGTCGGGCAGCCCGACGCGCCGCAGACGCGCTGCACGTACACCTTCACGTGTGAGGCTGCGCCAGAGACGCCAGCGACACCGACCGTGCTGCCGGCCATCGTGCCGGTGGTGTGCGTGCCGTGGCCTTCATCCGGCGTGTCGCTCGGGTCGTTGTCGCCGCTGTACCAGTCCCTGCCGGCGATGAGCCGCCCCGTGAACTCCGGATGCGTGAAGTCCACGCCGGTGTCAATCGAGCCGATGGTGACGTCGCTGCCACCCGCCGCGTAGCCGGCGATGTTGTCCTCGTCCGCGTCCATCAGAGAGGCGTAGCTGGAAGGAATCGGCCCGGTGCGACCGTTCGGGTCGTTGAAGAACGACATGTTCAACCCGCCCGGATTGTAGAACGCCCAGAGCCGCGGATCCACCGCGTCCGTGTGCCGCAGGTAGTTGGGCTCGGCGTAGTCCACGCGTGGATCGGCGGCGAGCCGAGCCGCCATCGCGCGCTCATTGCCACGCGTGGTGTGCACGATGTCGAACGCGTGCGCGAAGCCCTGCCGCCCTTTTGCTACGCCGTGCGTCCTCACGACGGCGTCGAGGGCCGCGCCCTCCTTCAACTTCACGATCACTTCCCCGGTGACGACGGGGTCCTCCGCCTCCGACCGTGACAGGTTGGGCGACGCTGGCGTACCCACCGGCGCGATTGGCTCGGGGGTGTCGGAGCATGCGGCGATCGCCAGCGTCGCGGCGACAGCCATAGCGGTGGTACGGACGGAGAATCTCGATCGGGACATCGGTGGCTTCCTCCTGGTAGGACGCGACCCATCCGCGGAAGTGCGGACGCGTAGCGACGGTCCGTGCACGAGCGCCGAGACACTCTTTCAGGTGTCGCGGGCCACCGATCATACAGATGTTTACGAAACGCGCAAGGGCGGGTTACGGCACCACCGTCACGGACGGCCCGCCCTCGCCCGCGCGCGAGGGGCGGATGTCGAACACGCCGTTCGTGAAGTCGAGGTGCAGCCGCGTCGCCAGCGCGACGTCGCTCCCGATCACGCCGTCGAACGTCACGAACGTCCAGTGGCGGTCCGGCGTCACCGGCGCGTTGCGCAGGGTGATCGCGTAGTCGCCGTCGCTGAGTGCGATCTCGCGCGCCACCCACTCCGTGCGCTCGCGGCCCGTGCCCAAGCCGCCCAGTGTCATGCGACGCGCGGCGACCTTCGTGCGCGGCAGTTTCCGCAGCACTGACGTCGTGACGAACGTCCCATCGGCGCCGGTGTCGAGGCCGAAGAGGACTGGACGCCCGTCGCGCGTGACGAACTTCACCACGGGATAGCCGATCCAGTAGAGATTGCGCTTGGCGTGCGGATCGCGCCGCGGCCTGCGGATGGTCATCGTGCCCGCGCCGGCGTCGAGCACCACGTCCATGCGACGCAGCAGGTCGGTGCCGATCACTCCGTC
>DASSBZ010000191.1:0-4229 GCA_035698205.1 Gemmatimonadaceae bacterium
ATCCCGCCGCGAGCGCCGGCGTCACCACCATGAAGATGATGAGCAGCACCAGCATGACGTCGATCATGGGTACGACGTTCGGTTCGGCCTTGACCGAGCCCCCGCCGCCTACCGACATGCCCATGAGAGGTTGCTCCGAGAAAAAGAAGTAGAAAGGATGGCGGTGCAAACACCGCCATCACGCGGGCCGCGCCACCCGAAGGCGTCGCGGCGGGCGCGTGATTGCCCTACTGCGAGATCGGACCGCCCTGCGTGGACGCCGTGTTGAACTCCCGCGTGAAACGCGAGCGACCGAACTCACCGGACACACCCTTGATGAGATAGTCGATCATCTCCTTCGAGGTGTACGTCATCTCGGCCGTCAGGTTGTCGACCTTGGTCTGGAAGTAGTTGTAGAACCACACCGCGGGAATGGCCACGATGAGTCCGAAGCCGGTCGCGATGAGCGCCTCGGCGATACCGGCCGCGATGGCCGAGATGCCGGCGCCGCTGGACGTCGCCATGCCGGCGAACGCGTTGATGATGCCGAACACCGTACCGAGCAGTCCGACGAACGGCGCCGTGGCGCCCGTCGTGGCCAGAATCGCGAGACCACGCTTGAGGGAGACCTGCTCCATGAGCATCTCACGCTCGATGGCCCGCTCCGCCGTGTTGATGTCCGACACCGTGACCGAGCCGTCCATGATCAGCGGCTTGACGTCGGCCAGCGCGCCACCGAGGACGCGGGCGACGTGCGACTTCTTGTAGCCCTCGGCCAGGCGGATCGCCTCGGCGAGGTTGTCCTCTTCGAGGAACTGCGAGAACTCGGGCGCGAACTTGATCGTTTCCTTCTGCGCCTTGCGCAGGCTCCACCACTTGCCGATGGCCGTCGAGAGCGACCACACCGACATGATGGCCAGCACCAGCCACAGGAACTTTCCGAAGAAGGGCGTCTGGGCCCAGATAACCGCGAGATCGAGATGCATGACGTGGGATCTCCGAAGATTGAGAGAGAGGGCTTATCGCTGGATGGCGAAGCCGAACGGCTGTTGCACAAGCTGCTTCACCTTGCGCCCGCCCACCTCGGCCGGGATGAACCGCATTTGGGGAAGCGCCTGCTTGACTGCGTTGGCGAACAGGTCATGCGACGACTTGAGCACCTTGAACGTGCTCGGGTCGGCGCGGCCCGTCGTGTCGACCACGAACTGGGCCATGACCTCTCCCTCCACGCCTGCCTGGCGGAGGATGTCCGGATAGCGCGGCGTTTGCGAATTCGGCGCCTGCACCACCGGCTTCTCCACCTGGAACTCGAAGTACGTCTGGTTGGCGTCGACCACGGCCGTGCCGCCCTCGACTCCCTTGGACGTACCGCCAGCAACACCGACGCCCGAGAAGTCCGCCTCGTTGGTGACGGCCTTGGACAGGTCGATGTCAGGGATGACGTCCGGGATCTCGACCGGCGCGGTCAGCACCTGGAACCCCTTCGGCGGCGGCGGCTTCATGACGACGTCGGGGGGTGGCGGCGGCGGCGGCTCGTTCTTCGGCGGGGGCGGCTTCTCCTTGGGAATCTCCATGAAGTCGATCTTTTCCTGCTTCGGCTTCTCGAGCACTCCCGTGGCGTTCGCCGTCGCGTACACGGCACCCATGATCATGAGGCCGTGTGCGATTGCGCTGAACACGTACCCGCCGAGACTCCGCTGCCGCTTGGCCTTCGACTCGAGCAGATTGTTGAACATTCATACTCCTTCGAGCGCGGTGAAACGGACGTGCATCTGACTGGACGCAACGTACGACCGTGACGTGGAGTCGGAATATCAGAAGTATTAAGAAATGGTGAAGGCGAAGTTAGGATACGACATGCTGCGTGCTTCACGCGGTATGCTGGTCGCTGCGTGCATCCGGAGGCGTGCTCGAGGCGGCTTTGCCTTGACGGGGCGCTGCATGCAGCATGCTGCAGCAGCACACAGCGTGTAGCACGCAGCATGGAGGACTCACCTGCCGCATCAGCTTTCCGTCACAGCCACCCCATCCAGGGGCGTGACCGTAGCAATGCGCGCGATCGGGAATGTCGCCGTGAACGTGCTGCCGCGCGTCAGCCGTGACTGGACCGTCAGCGTCCCGCCGTGCGCCTGGGCAATCCAGTGTGAAATCGCCAACCCAAGGCCGAAGCCGCCCTTCTCCGCCGAGCGTGAACGCGCGCGATCGGCGCGCCAGAACCGTTCGAACACGTGCGGCAGGTCGGCGGCCGAGATCCCGATTCCCGTATCGCGAACCGCGAACGACACCGTATCCGCCGTGCGTGTCAGCAGCACGTCCACCGTACCCCCCTGGCGCGTGTACTTGATGGCGTTCGTCACCAGGTTCAGGAACAGTTGCCGCAGCCGCGTGCGGTCGCCGAGCACCGTTGCGCCCCGGGCCTCCACCATGTTCACCGTCACCGCGTGCCGTTCGCCGAGCAGCGTCGCGGTCTCGAACACGTCGCGCGCGAGATCCTCGAGGTCGACCGGCTCGCGATGCAGGTCGAAGCGCCCCTCATCGGCGCGGGCCAGCGTGAGCAGGCTCTCCACGAGATCGGCCATGCGCGTGGTCTCCTGCAGCGCCTCCTCCAGCGCGGACATCTGCTCGTGCGAGCCGGGACGCGCGCGCATCGCGCGCTCCAGATCAGTACGCACCACGGTGAGCGGCGTCTTGAGTTCATGGCTGGCATCGGCGGTGAAGCGGCGCAGTCCACCGAACGACGTCTCGAGTCGGCCGATCATCGCGTTGAGCGTGGTCACGAGGCGCGCGAGTTCATCGCCGGTGGTTTCCTGGGCAAGTCGGCGGTGCAGGCTCCGGCCGTCGGTGATGGCCTCCATCTCGTTGATCACGCGATCGAGTGGCCGCCACACGCGCCCCGCCATCAGCCATGCGCCGCCGATGGAGAACCCCATGATCAGCGGTGCGGCGAGAAACAGCGCGCCGAGCACTTCGCGCAGGTGCACGCCGAGCTCCGTGTCCACGGCGGTGATCGCCTCCCACACACGCCCATCCGGTGTGCGCTCCTGCCGTCGTACCACCAGGAGGTCGAAGCGCGAACCGAACACCCGCTGCGCGTGACCGGGGGTGGTGAGCTGTTCAGCCGCGGCGAGGATGGCGCTCACGTCGCGCGGTTCGAGCGCCTGCACCACCCGCGAGGTGAACACGATGCGCTCGTCTTCATCCTTCACGATCACGTAGCCCGGCACGGCTTCGAGCAGGAGTCGGACGCGTGACGACACCACGGGGCCGATGAGCGAATCCGCGATCACCCGGATCGTGTCACCGGCAAGCCGGCTCTGCCCCAGGATGCGGAGCGTGAGGTCGGCGTTGGACGACGCCCGCCGCGCCACCTGCTCGATCGCGCCGACGCGGCGGGCCGCGTAGACGGCAATGCCGAGAGCGAGCGTCGTCGCGATCAGGGCGCTCGCGTACCAGAGAGTGAGTCGGGCGCGGCTCGAGTTCATGCGCGGTCGAGGGTGGCGGTGCCCCGCAAGCTAGCGCATCCCGCTATTCGCGCACCACGTACCCCACACCGCGCACGGTGTGAATGAGCTTTCGCCCCTGCCCGGCGTCGACTTTCTTCCGGATGTGGTTGATGACCACGTCGACGATGTTGGTGCCGGGGTCGAAGTGATAGCCCCACGCATACTCCGTAATCAGCGTCCGGCTCATCACCCGCCCCGCGTGGCGCATGAGATACTCCAGCACCGAATACTCCTTCGGCGTCAGCTCCACCGGCTTGCCGGCGCGGCGGACGTCGCGGCTGTCACGATCGAGCTCGAGGTCGGCGACCTTCAGCACGCGCGAGGCCATGGCGACCGGGCGCCGGGCGAGCGCCTCGACGCGCGCCAGCAGCTCCTCGAATGCAAACGGCTTCGTCACGTAGTCGTCGGCACCGGCCCGGAGTGCCGAGACCTTGGCGTCGACGGCGTCCTGCGCGGTCAGCACGAGGACGGGCTTCTCGAACCCGCGCGCGCGCAGCGACTTCAGCACGTCCATGCCGGACTTGCCCGGCAGGCGCAGGTCGAGAATCAGGAGGTCAAAGGCTTCCGACGCGGCAACCAGCTCGGCCTCCTCGCCGTCGGCGACGAGATGGACCCCCCACCGCTGCTCCTCCAACCCCCGCTTCACGAAATTGCCGACCGTGGGATCGTCTTCGACGACCAGAACCTTCATGCCCCTCCGTGACCATTGCGCGGCCGCTGGAACCCGAACTCCCGGATCTTCCGGTA
>DASSBZ010000192.1:0-15963 GCA_035698205.1 Gemmatimonadaceae bacterium
ACCTGAAAGCCCCGCTGCTGCAGGGCGCGCGCGAACGTCTCCCAGCTCACGAAGTGATCGATGGAGCGGCTGATGTAGCCGTAGACCACAGGCTCGCGGTGCCACGCCCAGCCCACGGCGTTGCCGGCGGCCGAGAGCCACGCCAGGAACAGCGTGCGCCACAGGGCCTGCTCCGGTCGGAAGAAGTCGAGTGAGACCAGCCGCCCCCCGGGGCGAAGCACGCGTGCCACTTCATCCAGCGCACGCGTCCACTCCGGCACGTTGCGAAAGCCGTAGCCGACGGTCGCGATATCGAACGACGCATCGGCGAAGGGAAGCGCCATCATGTCGCCCGTACCGATGCGCACGCGATCAGCCGCGCGCTCCCGCGAGCGTCGCGCCTGGGCCTGTTCCACCATGCGGGGCGAGGCGTCGAGGGCGAGAACGTGCACGTCCTCACGCGCCGCGGCCACACCGAATGCGAGATCGCCGGTACCGCACGCGAGGTCGAGTACGCGCGAGCCGGGCCAGGGTGGGGCGGCGGCCCAGGCAACCACATCGCGCTTCCAGCGGGCATCCATGCCGAAGGAGAACAGCCGCGTGAACCGGTCATAACGCGGCGCGATGGTATCGAACATCGGCGTCACGAACGCCTGGCGAGCGCGCGGGTCGCGCAGATGCGCCTCGAGATCGAGCGCGCCGAGTGGCGGGGGCCGGCCGATGCCGGCGGATCGATCGGACGACGACATGGCGGAGTGCGCGTTCGGTATTCCCGGAATCCGGCGGACACGGGGCTGCCCGCTGTGCGACGGGGTGCTCTCCAGTAGTTTACCGCGGATGCCAGACCGGCGACGTCGACCCATGCGTGATTCGTCCGATTCGAGGCCGACGGTCGGTGCGGCCGGCGGTGAGACCGTCGCGCCGGTCGGCCTGAACTCGCCGGTACCGCCGCGTCGAACAACCTATGACTTCGGCAAGTCCGCCGGCTCGAAGCAGACGGGGGCGGGGGTGCTCGAGATGGAGGAGCCCGAGCCCGACGCACGGCGGATCACCGGCGAAAGCCTCTGGGCGGTCGTGCTCGCCGGAGGCATCGGCTCGCGCTTCTGGCCGATCAGCTCTCCCAGGCGTCCGAAGCCGCTGCTGCAGCTCACCAGCGAGCGACCGCTCATCGCCGAAACGCTGCGACGGCTTTCGCCGCTCGTGCCTGCGGAGCGTGTACTGGTGGTGACCAGCGCCGACATCGCCGATGCCATCCATGCGGTCATCCCGGAGGTCCCGCGGCGCAACCTGCTCGTGGAACCGCGCCCGCGCGGCACGGCGGCGGCGCTGGCGTGGGCCACCGAGGAGATCATACGGCGCGCTGGACCGGATACGATTTTCTGCTGTGTGCACGCCGACCTCGCGGTGGGATTCCCCGAACTGTTCCGCGCCACGCTGCTGCGCGCCGCGCGGCTGGCATCGATGGGGCAGGCGCTGGTGGCGATCGGCGTACGCGCGTCGCGCGCGGAGTCGGCGTTCGGCTATCTGCAGCGGGGCGCACGGCTGCGCGACGATGAGTCGCTGGAGAGCGGGGGCGGTGTGCGGGTGACGCGGTTCATCGAGAAGCCCGACGCCGACGAGGCGGACCGCCTCGTGCGCGGTGGCGCGCTGTGGAACACCGGCATTTTCATCTGGCGCGCGGCGGTCGTGCGTGAGGCGCTCGAATCGCTCACGCGCGAAGTGGCTCCGGGGCTGCCGGCCCTTCGCGCGAACGACCACGACGCATTCGTGGCCGGGGTGCAATCGGTGTCGATCGAGCACGGCCTGCTCGAGCGGAGCGACAGCATCGTGGCCATGCTCGGTGATTTCGAATGGGACGACGTGGGCACCTGGGCATCGCTGCGCCGCGCGCGTGAGCTGGACGATCGCGGCAACGGGGCCGTGGGCGGCGTGCACTTCGTGGAGTGCACCGGTAATGTCGTCCACTCCGAAGAGGTGGGCGGTGATGTCGTGCTGTATGGCGTGGATGGACTGCTGGTTGTCGCGCTCGACGGGTTGACGTTCGTGACGACGATGGAGCGCGCCGCGGATCTGCGTCCGTTGCTGGATGCGCTGCCCGCGCATCTGCGGAACCGTCAGGCGTAGCGATGACTTCGCTGTACTCGCCGCCATCGCGCATGAGTGTCGAGCGCATCCGCATACTCTTCGTGATCCCTCGCGCCGCGGTTCATCGCTGATGCCTTCCGTCACCGCCTCTCCCGGCTCGTACTGGTCGCTCAGCCGGTCGCCGCGTTACAGCATCGCGCTGGCGCTGCCGCTGCTTGTGCTGTACGAGGCGCTCGCCGCCATGCTCGGCGTCGCCGGTAGCGGCGTACGCAATGGCGCCGACGTCATTCTCAAGAGTCCGTTCGTGGCCGTCGCCGGCCAGTGGGGCCCGATGATTTTCGTGGTGCTGCTGATGATCATCGGCGGGTGGTACGCGATCCGCGACCTGCGGCGCGCACGCGGGGCGGGGCGCACGGCGCTGTCGCCCCGGATCCTTGTCCTGATGCTGGTGGAGTCGGCGGTGCTGGCGGTGGCATTCGGTATCGTCGTCGGCATCGCGACCGCGCATTTGTTGTCATCACTGGGCATCCTCGCGATGGCGCAGGTCGAGCGACTCGGTGCAATCGAGCGTTTGATGGTGTCGCTCGGTGCGGGGCTGTATGAGGAGCTCCTCTTCCGCGTGCTGCTCGTGGGCGGCCTGCTCTGGCTCGGCCGGCGCGTGTTCGGATGGCGCAACCGGGTGGCCGGCACCGTCGCCGTCGTTGTGGGCGCGCTCGTGTTCTCGGCGTTTCACTACGTGGGCCCGTACGGCGACCCGTTCGAGATCAGGTCGTTTGCGTACCGGGCCGTTGGCGGGCTGGCGTTCAGCGGGTTGTACGTGGTTCGGGGATTCGGGATTACCGCGTGGACGCACGCGCTGTACGATGTCTTTCTGCTGGTGTTGTGAGCGCGCGTGTGAGCGACTCGCACCGATCGGACAACGATTGGCGGCGATCCTCCGCGCGAACTGAATCAACGGCACCGACGGCGTCGCCCTGGCGAATTTGACGGCGCCGCGCTGCAGGCTCAAGCTTCGCCTCGGGATCGCCGCCATCACATGGTCGATCCCCCGCTTCCCGATTCCGGGAACTGACGCACTCCGGCAGCGCGGTCGAACGCCGGCGCCGCGGACCACCCCAGGAGGACATCGCGTGTCTCTGATAAATTCGTCGAGTTCCCGGACGCCGGCACGCGCGGTGCGGGCGATCATCGCCGTCGCGCTGTCGGTGGCGCTCTCCGCCTGTGCCGGAACCGCGCGTCCTTCAACGGACGCAACTGGTACGACACCGTACCGTGCCACCGAGTCGAGCGTGCGTGCCGCCCTCACGGCGCTGGCCGCGGATTCCATGGAGGGGCGGGGCACGGCTACGCCAGGTTCGGCGCGCGCCGCTCGTTACATCGCCGCGCAGTTCGAGGCGGCGGGGCTCGAGCCGGCCGGCGACAGCGGCTGGTTCCAGCGCGTGCCGATGACCCTGCAGACCATGACGCGCAACGGAAACACCCGCACCGTCCCGCGGCTCGCCGAGTCGTTCGCGGCGCTCGACACGGTCCCCGCTGATCGTCGCACGTCCGGCGTCAACGTCGTGGGGATCCTGGCCGGTACCGATCCGGCGCTCGCCGCCGAGGTGGTGGTGATCGACGCGCACTACGATCATCTGGGTGTGCGCGCGCCGGTGGATGGCGATTCCATCTACAACGGCGCCGACGACGATGCATCCGGTGTGGTCGCGGTCATCGAGATCGCTCGCGCCATGGCGGCCGGTCCGCGACCGAAGCGCACGACGGTCTTCCTCGCCACCACGGGTGAGGAGGTCGGACTGCTCGGCACACGCTGGTATCTCGAACATCCGGTCCGGCCACTCAGCGCGACAGTCGCGAATCTGGAGATCGAGATGATCGGACGCCCCGACTCGCTGGCTGGCGGCCCCGGCCGGGCCTGGCTCACCGGCTACGAGCGGTCCACGATGGGTGAGGAGCTCGCCGCTGCCGGCATTCCCATCGGTCCCGACATGCGCCCGGACCAGAACTTCTTCATGCGCAGCGACAACATCGCCTTCGCGCGGCTGGGCATCGTGGCGCACACGCTCTCGACGTTCAACCTTCACAAGGAGTATCACACGGTGAAGGACGACGTGTCGCTCGTGGACTTTCCGCACATGACGAAGGTGGTCAACGCGGCAATCGATGCCGCGCGGCTGCTCACCGACGGGCCACGACCCACATGGAAGCCCGGGGGGCAGCCGCCGCCGGCCACGCGCCGCTGATCCGGCGCGGCTGTTTTCGTCGTGTGAGGAACGACCCTCATCGTACACGTGTAGTTCTTCATCGTGAGGTGTGGGGCGCAACACGCGACCCGTGCTCATATTGCCTGTCGGCTCGGCCATGTCGGTCGGCGGCATCGCACTTTCCCGCAGCCAACCCGTCATGGAATCCGGATCGTCCCGTGTTTCACGCCCCGACCTGCTGTGGGGGCTGATCGCTCTCGCTGTCGCGCTCATCGTCGGCCTCTGGATCGTCAGCGGTGCGGTGCGCGACCTGCGGCGCGCTGGCGACCAGGTCAGCGTCACCGGCTCGGCGCGACAGCCCATCCGCTCGGACTTCGCCATCTGGCGCGGATCGGTGGCCGCGCAGGCGCCCACGCTGCAGTCGGCAGCGACCGCGCTCCAGGAGCACGCGGCGAAGGTCCGCGACTTCCTGCGCGAGCAGGGCGTGGCCGATTCCAGCCTCACCGTGCGCCCCATCGAGACGTGGGCGGTCCCCGAGTTCACCGCCAACGGTCGTGAGACGGGGCGTGTGGTCGGGTATCGACTGACGCAGTGGTTCGAGGTGCGCTCGCTCGACGTGGATGCCATCACGAAGCTCTCACAGCAGTCCGGCGCGCTCATCTCGCGCGGCGTGCCGCTCGTGTCGTCGCCGCCGGAGTACCACTACACCAAGCTGGCCGAGGTGCGCGTCTCGCTGCTCGCCGATGCCACGAAGGATGCGCGCGACCGGGCCGTGGCCATCGCCGAGGCGGCCGGTGGCACCGTGGGCGTGGTGCGCGAGGCACGCATGGGTGTGTTCCAGATCACACCGCGCTACTCCACGGAAGTGAGTGACTACGGCATCAACGATCTCTCTTCCATCGACAAGGACGTCACGGCGGTGGTCCGCGTGAGTTTCACGGTGCGCTGAGCCCGCGTTCCCGACCCGCCGCCCCCGCCGCGCGCCACGATGCGGCGGGGGTGGCTTTCTTCAACCGGTTCCATCATGCGACGGCTTCGCCCCCCACTCGCCGCAACGCTCGCCCTGGGCTTTCTGCTTCCGGCCGCGGCAGCAGCACAGACCGCAGCCTGCCACCCGTCGCACGACAGCAACGAGGCGAAGCTGCTGGCGTTCTACTCCGCGCCGATGGCGTTTTCTCCCGGCGGGGTGGTGGCTCCCATGCCACCGGGTGCCATGCGCATCGGGCTCGAGATCACCTATGTGCCGACACCATCGTTAGGCATCCAGCAGGCGGACGAATGCTACGGCCTCGAGAAGCGCGAGAATACCGAGCTGTCGCCCGTCTTCCCGCGCCCGCGCCTGCTGATCGGACTCCCCGGCGGCTTCTCCCTGGACCTGAGCTATCTGCCGCCGGTCTCCGTGAACGACGCCGAGCCGCACCTCGGCAGCGTGGCCGTCGCCTGGACGCACCGGCTGGGGGGCATTGGCACATCGCGCGCCCTCGACCTGATCCTGCGCGCCCACGGCACCGTGGGGAGGATCAGCGGCGCGATCACCTGTCCGGAGGACGACCTGCAGCAGACTGCGCCCGCCCAGGCCTGCTACGGCAATGAACCCAGCGACGACACGTACAAGCCGAACATGTTTGGCGGCGAGGTGCTGCTCGGCATGCACGGCGGCGGCCGCTTCGGCGGCTATGGCGGCGTGGGCGTGACGCGCCTCACGCCGCGATTTCAGGTTGATTTCCAGCAGCTCGACGGCTTTCATGATGACACGCGGATCATCGTCGACATGACACGCGCGGCGCTGATGCTCGGCGGCCAGCTCCGCCTGACGCCGCGGTTCGACCTGACGTTCGAGGCATATTCAGTGCTCCAGGACGCCACGACCGCGCGGATCGGTGCGGGTTTCCGCCTCTGAGGGGGCCGGTCCGTAGGCAGCAATCAGCAGTCAGCAGGCAGCAGGCAGCAGGGTGGAGGCATCAATGAAAGACCTGACCGCCAAACAAGCAGCATGCTGCTCGCAGCGCCCCGTCAAGCCGTAACCGGCCGCGTCGAATGGCCGTGGATGCACGCAGCCACCAGCTAGCAGCATGAGGCTCGCAGCATGATCTTACCGCGCCCATCTTGAATTCGAACCCCAAGCGCCAGACCGGGTATCTTTCTCCGCCCGCCTTCTTCCTCTCCTCCAGGGATTGTTCTCGCATGCGGAAGCTCGTCTTCGGACTGGTGATGGCCACTGTGGCATGCGGCGGCGGCGACGGCCCCACGCCGCCCGGATCGCAGGTCGCCTCGATCATCGTCTCGATCGATGTCAGCACCGTCATCGTCGGGTTGACCGAGCAGGCAACGGCAGCGGCGTTCGATGCCGAAGGCCGCGCCCTCCCCGGCACCACGTTCGAATGGTCGAGCACGAACACGGCCGTCGCGAGCGTCTCGAACACCGGGCTCGTCACCGGCGTCGCCCCAGGCACGGCCATCATCCGCGCCAGCGCCGGCGGCGTCACGGGAACGCGCAACATCTCCGTTGATGTCGATCGCTGCGAAACGCCGCTGGTGCTCGCCCCCGGCCAGGTCGCCACGCTCAGCGGGCCCAATGCCGTGTCCTGCCTGGTCATCGCGTCGGTGCCGAACGAGAGCGAGTACGTCTTCATCCCCGCCAACGGCACCGCCGCGCCGGATGACATCCGCACGTATTCGGTGCAGGGCGACGTCGCGTCGGCAACCGCCAACGCGCAGTCCTCGCTCAACCTCGGCGAAGTCACCGGCAGCGCGGGCCTCTCGGCACTGGCGCAGCGTGCACCCCTCGCCGGCCACATCCTCGCCGACGGACAGCGCATCATGTCGGTGGTGCCGCGTGCGCGACGCACCGACCGCACGCGCTTCCGGCGCGAGCGCGAATCGCTCGGCGCGCAGGCCGCCGTGCTGACCGCGTCGGCCATCGTGGGCGACTCGGTCAATCTCAACGTCACCAAGGCGAACAGCAGCAACCTCTGCACGACCTTCGCCGCCATTCGCGGTGTCGTGAAGGCCATCGGCACGCACGCGATCATCGTGGAGGATATCACCACGCCGACGGGGGGCTTTACCGCCGCCGACTATACGGACATCGCCGCCGAGTTCGACAACCTGATCTATCCCACGGACGTCGCCTGGTTCGGCCAGCCGACGGACATCGATGGCGACGGCAGGATCGTGATCCTGTTCACCCCCGAGGTGAACAAGCTCACGCCGGCGAGCACCGACGGTGGCTTTACCGGCGGCTTCTTCTGGCCCGGTGATCTCTTCCTCAAGTCGGATTTCCCCACCGATTCGCCGTGCCCGGCCACCAACGAACGCGAGATCTTCTACCTGCTCGCCGCCGACCAGGCCGGGACGTTCGGAAACGTCCGGACCACAACCTCCGTGCGACAGGCCAGCCGCGGCACCATCGCCCACGAGTTCCAGCACATGATCAACCAGGGCGTGCGGCAATTCAATCCGGCCGTGGATTCGCTCGAGGTGCCGTGGTTGAACGAGGCGATGTCGCACATCGCCGAGGAAGCCGTCGGGCGGGCACAGCTCGGCCTGGGCGACTTCGCCGAGCTGGATTACGCCGCGATCACCGCCAATCAGCAGGATTACGTGGCGTACTTCGTCCAGAACCTGTTGCGCTACCGCTCCTGGATGCAGCGCCCCGACACCGCGTCGCCGATCAGCAATCGTGCCGCCAACCAGCTCGCGCCGCGCGGCGCCGGCTGGTCGCTGCTGCGCTACACCGCGGACCAGTACGCCAACAACAACGCCCGGCAGTTCTTCCGCGCGCTCGCCGCCGGTCCCACGGTGAACGTGACGAACTTCGTCAGCAAGGCCGGTGCACCGTTCGATGAAATCGACGCCGGCTGGCTGGTCACGAACTACACCGATAATCTCAATGTGGCCGGGCTCGATCCGCGTTATGCATTCCGAAGTTGGGACATGCACGACGTGATGGCGGGGAGCAACAAGGACGTCTTCCCGCTGCTCGTGAAGCCATTCCCCACCCAGGAGGAGACGAAATCGTTCTCCGGCTCGGGGAACTTCTACCGGCTGGTGCGCCCCGCGGGGAGCGGTCAGGCGACTTTCCGCATGCTGTCGACCACTGGTGGCACCGTGAGCTTCAACGGCGCGCGCCTCCACGTGGTGCGCATCCGGTAGCAGCCGGCAGGCAGGCGCCCGCCCCGTGGGGCGGGTGCCCGCCCTCGCGTTCAGGCGTTTCGCAATGCAGCCATCGGCGTCTCGCGGAACACGTCGCGGCCGCTGAGCAGGCCGATGCCGGTCGTCAGCAGCACCATCGCCGCCGCAATGACGAGTGCGGGCACGGTGGCCGGCACGAACTCGCGCTCGAATACCCAGCGCAGAATCGCCCACGCGCCGCCAAACGACAGCAGCATCCCGGTCCCCGCACCCAGCACGCCGAGCAGCGCGTACTCGGCGAGCAGCATGCGCTCCACCTGGCGTTTCGTGGCACCGAGCGTCTTGAGCAGCACTCCCTCGCGCACGCGCTCGCGCCGCGTGGCCGCCACGGCGGAGAACAGCACCGGCACCCCCATCGCGAGGCTGAACACGGCGAGGAAGCGGATCGCGACCGCCACCTTGTCCACCACGTCCTGGATGGTCTTGCGGATCAGCGTGAGGTCGAGGCTCGACACGTTAGGGTAGCGCGTCACCACGTCGCGCTGGATGCGCGTGAGCGTCGCCGGGTCGGGCACGGCGGACAGGATCACGAACTGCTGCGGTGCGTCGCGAATGGCCGCTGGCGCGAAGACGGCGAAGAAGTTGGTCTCGAACCGCGCCCAGTCCACCTCGCGCAGGCTCGTTATGCGCGTATCCACCTCGGCGCCCTGCACGTTCCAGCGGATCTCGTCGCCGACACCCACGCGCAGCTCCTCGGCCAGGTCGCGTTCCAGCGACACCTCGTACGGCTCGCCGCCTCCCCCGGCCGGCGCGGCACCGAACGGCGCCCCCGCGATGATCTGCTCGGAGGTGTGCATCGTGTCGCGATACGTGGATCGATATTCGCGGCGCAGCGCCCAGCGCGCGTAGCCCGTCGAATCGGCAAGCAGTTCGTCGACCGTCCGTCCGTTCACGGAGGCGATGCGCATGGTGACGATCGGCGTGCGCTCGAGCACGGGTTGCCCGTGCCCGGCCAGCACCGCGGCCACGCCGTCGGCCTGGTCCTCCTGCACGTCGAAGAACACGAGGTTCGCGCGCGATGCATCGGCGTCGAGCTGGAACTGCCGCAGCAGGTTGGTCTGCACCAGGTACAGCGTCGTGATCAGGAAGGAGCCGAAGCCCAGTGAGAGGACAACGGCGCGCGTCTGGTTGGCGGGACGGTACAGGTTCGCGACCCCCTGGCGTACCACGTACGGCCAGCGTGCGCGCAGCGAGCGTCGCGCGATCATCGAGAGGAAGCCGGCGCTCAGCCACAGCGCCGCGAGCGCCACCGCGATACCCACGGTGAATACCAGCAGGTCGCGCGTGCTCTGCGCCCGCGTGGCGGCCACGGCGATCACGCTCGCCGCCAGCAGCGCCGTGACGAGCAGGCTCACGATGTCGCGGTTCGCCCTCGCCACTGGAGCCGGATCGGTGTCACGACGCAGCGCCTGCAACGGCGACACGGTGCGCAGCGTCACCAGCGGTCGGAGCGCGAAGGCGAGCGCGATCCACGTGCCGAGCACGAGCCCGGAGAGAATGGCGCGCGGCTCCAGCCGGACCGTCACGTTCACCGGCAGGAAGTCGCGCACCGCCCCCGGAAGCGCGAACTGGATCGCGATGCCAAGTGCCACGCCGATCGCCGCGCCCGCGAGCCCCATCAGAGCCGCCTGCGTCACGTAGATCAGCAGCACCTGCCCGCTGGTCGCGCCGAGACAGCGGAGCACGGCGGCGGTGTCGAGCTTGCGCGCGACGAACGCGTGAACACCGCTGGCCACGCCGATGCCGCCGAGGAGCAGGGCGACGAGGCCCACAATACCGAGAAAGTCGCTCAGCTCTTCGATGGATTCGGTGAAGTTGTCTTCCTGCTGTGCGACCGTGCGCACGCGCATGTCGGCGGCTTCGATCCGCTCGCGCCAGGGAATCACGAAGCGCGACGGGTTCACCCCGTCGGCGAGTCGCGCAAAGGCGTCGTGATCGGCCCGGCTTCCGAATCCGAGCAGCCGCGTCTCGTCGACCCACTGCATGGGGATGAACACGCGGGGGGCGATCGCCGCCGCCACACCCGCGTCCCCCGGCACCGCCTGCAGCGTCCCGATGATCGCGAAGCGGGCATAGCCGAGGGCGATCGTATCACCGACGCTCGCGTCGAGCGACACGAGAATCGACGGGTCGACGAGCGCGTTGTGCCCCCGCTGCAGCATCGCCCAGCGGCCCGCCGGCGCGGTCACGATCTCGCCGTAAAAGGGAAATGCCGGTTCCACCGCGCGCACCTGCACCAGTCGCGTGCCGCCGCCTGACGAGTCATCCCCGGCGCGCGGGACCAGCACCATCGAGGCAAAGCTGACGGTGCGTGTGATCTCCACACCCGAGGCCGCGAGCGAGTCCAGCACCGAATCGGCGGCGGGGGTGAAGTCGTTTCGCGTGGAGAACGCGAGGTCGCCGCCGAGCAGCGCGCGCGATTGCTCCTGTACGGAGCGCGTGACATTCCCTGCATAGGAATCGATGGCCACGAGCGCGGCGACGCCGAGCGAGATGGCCGACATGTAGAGCAGCAGCCGGCGGCGCGCCGAGCGGGATTCGCGCCAGGCGAGCGAGAAGAGCACGCCCAGGTTGCGGCGGCGCGGAGGGGTGATGTTCATGGAGCGTCGACTTCGGCAGCAGCAGCAGTCGCCGCTGCGCCGTCGCGTTCGTGTTCCCGATCCTCCACGATCATCCCGTCGCGCAGCCGGATCATGCGACCGGCGCGCGCCGCGAGCTGAAGGTCGTGCGTCACCAGTACGATCGTGGAGCCCGACTCGCGGTTGAGCTGTTCGAGCAGCTCGACGATCCGCTCGCCTGTCCCGCCGTCGAGGTTGCCGGTCGGTTCATCCGCGAACAGGATGCGGGGGGCATTCACGAACGCGCGCGCAATCGCTACGCGCTGCTGCTCGCCCCCCGAGAGCTGCGAGGGGAAGTGGTCCAGCCGGTCGCCGAGCCCCACGCGCACGAGCAGCTCACGGGCGCGCGTCGCGGCCCCGCTCTCGCCGCGCAGCTCGAGCGGCACCTGCACGTTCTCGATGGCGGTCAGCGTGGGAATCAGTTGGAAGCTCTGGAAGATGAAGCCAACTTTCTCGCCACGCAGTCGCGCGCGGGCATCTTCGGAGAGGCGCGTGAGGTCGACACCATCGAGATCGACCGCGCCGCCGGATGGAGTGTCGAGTCCGGCCAGCAATCCGAGGAGCGTCGTCTTGCCGCTCCCCGATGGTCCCACGATGGCGACGAACTGCCCCTGCGGAATGGAGAACGACACGTCGCGCAGCACCGTCAACCGGTGCGCGCCGCTCGGGAATTCCTTGGTGAGGTTGCGGGCAACGAGCATGCGATCAGTCAGAGGGTGGATACCAGCGGCGGCGATGCTGCTTGCCGCGGGCTGCGGCGGGGCGGGCGACAGCGCGAGCAGCGGCGACCGCGCCGGCCCGGGCTCGGCGACCGATACGACCATGGCCGGCGCTGCTCGCGGGAGCGATGCCGGCAGCGCATCCGCGCGCGACAGCGTGTCGCGCGCACGAGGGCCACGGGTGCTGTTCGTGGGCACGAGCCTGACGGCCGGCCTGGGGCTCGCCACCGAGGATGCGTATCCGGCGCTGCTGGCGCGACGTGCGGATTCGCTGGGGCTGGACTTCGAGTTCGTGAACGCGGGGCTGAGCGGCGAGACGTCGGCCGGGGCGCTGCGAAGAATCGACTGGTTGCTGCAACAGGGGAAACCCGCCGAGGTCGTCGTGATCGAAACCGGCGCCAACGATGGCCTGCGCGGGCTCGACGTGGACTCCACGCGCGCGAACCTGCGACGCGTCGTGCGCAAAGTGAAGGCGGCGCTCCCCTCGGTGCGAGTGCTCCTCGCGCAGATGGAGGCGCCGCCCAATCTCGGCCCCAAATATACCGAGGCGTTCCATGCGATGTACGGCGACGTGGCGAGGGAGGAGGGGGTCACGCTGATGCCATTCCTGCTGGAGGGGGTGGCCGGCGTGGATTCGCTGAATCAGGGTGACGGCATTCATCCGAACGAGGCGGGGGAGCGGATCGTGGCCGACAACGTGTGGCGCCTGCTGGAGCCGATGCTGCGCGAGCTTGACCCTGTTGCCAAGCTACGGTAACTTTAGAGGCTGTCAGTACTTGGCCGTTTTTGGCCTGCATCTGATCACTTCAGCGGGATTTTGTCTATGGCAATGCCGGCCACCCAGATTCGCCGCGGAATGGTTCTCGTCTTCGAGGGCGAGCCGTGCCGCGTGATCGAATTCCGTCACCACACGCCGGGCAACCTGCGGGCAATGGTACAGGCGAAGCTCAAGAATTTGCGCACGGGCAACAATTTCGAGCATCGCTTTCGCGCCGCGGACTCCATCGAGAAGGCGTCGATGGAAACGCATGAGCTGGAGTTTCTCTACCAGGGCGGCGACACGTACCACTTCATGAACTCGGAGAACTTCGACCAGTTGGAGATGGACACCGAGGCGCTGGGCGACAACGCGCAGTGGATGCAGCCCGGCATGAAGATCCTGGCCGAGTACTATGATGGGCGTCCCATCGGCATTCAACTGCCGAATTCGCTCGTGTTCGAGATCGTGGACACGGCACCGGTGATGAAGACCGCGACGAAGAGCGCGTCGACGAAGCCGGCCACGCTGGACAACGGCGCGACGGTGAACGTGCCGGAGTTCGTCTCGGTGGGGGAGAAGATCCGCGTGAATCCGGGGACGGGCGAGTATCTCGATCGCGCCAAGGAGTAGCGTTCGACCAGCGGTGGAACCACGGGGATTCGCGGTTGATATGCGGGGCAAGCGTGATTAGAGTTCTGGCCTTCACCGGCGCTGCTGGTGCATGGTGACTGTAGCTCAATTGGTTAGAGCACCGGACTGTGGCTCCGGGGGTTGCGGGTTCAATTCCCGTCAGTCACCCTGCGGGCCGACGGCTCGCGACGGTGACGGAAGGAGAGCGCCGCCGGGCCCCGGCTTCGACAAGGGATAGGTCCGTAGCTCAATTGGTAGAGCACCGGTCTCCAAAACCGGCGGTTGGGGGTTCGATTCCCTCCGGGCCTGTGCACGGGTTGGAGGTCAGCAGGGAAGCGTCAAACGGCGGTATCGTCTAGGGGACCAGGACACAGCCCTCTCAAGGCTGGAACACGGGTTCGAATCCCGTTACCGCTATGGTCGGGGGGGATGTTGGTGGGTCAGGGAGAAGGGTGACCTTCTCGAGTACGTGCAGGAGAACCGGCCCCATCGTCTATCGGTTAGGACGGCACCCTTTCACGGTGCAGAGAGGGGTTCGATTCCCCTTGGGGCTATGGGCGGGGCGGGGGCGGGGACGTGCGCCGGGAGGCATGCCCAGCGCAGGGCGTGCGGCGGCAGGTGCGGTGGCAGGTGGAAGGCGCAGGTCGCGGGACAAGAGGGGGCTGTAGCTCAGCTTGGTTAGAGTGCCGGTCTGTCACACCGGAGGTCGCGGGTTCGAGCCCCGTCAGCCCCGTACCCCTCAGAGTCAATCGTCAGTGCAGGAGTGCGGCAGAGAACGCCCTGGTGGTGAAATTGGTAGACACGCCATCTTGAGGGGGTGGTGCCGAAAGGCGTAGCGGTTCGAGTCCGCTCCAGGGCATTGCGAGGCCGGCCAGGTCGGGTTCGCGCAGTTGGCCAGCGTAGCTCAGTGGTAGAGCACCCGATTCGTAATCGGGCGGTCGTCGGTTCAATCCCGACCGCTGGCTCTCGGTAGGTGCAGGGGAAGCGGGCTGGCGCTGTCGTGCCGCCCCTCGCGAGCGGACAAACGCCGCGAACGCCCTCGTCGATCCGCCACGTGGCGTGACCGCAATCGACGAGGGCGCCGTCTCAGCAGCTTACATCGGGTTCGCCCCGCGCGCCGCGTCGGTGCGCCATGCCTCGATGATCTCGAGGATGCTCTCCGACGGCTCCCCGCTCTCCGCCCAGTCCAGCGGCGATCCCGCGTCGAGCAGCATCCGCCCCACGGCTGCGTGGTCGCGCCCCTCGCGCGCGTGGCGTGCCCCTTCCGCCGCCGCCACCAGCGGCGTCGCGTGGAACTCGCGATCGCGCGCAGCCACCGAGGCCCCGTGCGCGAGCAGCACCCGCACGGCGTCAGGCCACCCCGCCATCGATGCCTTGTGCAGCGCGTTCATGTCCATCGACTCGTCGCCGCGGTTCGGGTCGAGGCCGCACGCGAGCAGTGCCTCGATCGCCTTCACATCGTTCCGCTCGGCGGCGTCGAACAGCGCGCCGTAGTGCTCACCGCCGATCTCGTTCCTGAGCGCGGGGCGCGCGGTGAGCATCGTCCGCACCGCGGCGAGATCACCGCGACTCCCGGCCGACACCAGGCGATCCACCTCCGACACGTCGGTCGGTGCCCCGTGCGCGCGCAGCCACTCGGCCACCGCGACGTTCCCGCTCAGCACCGCCACCGCGTACGGCGTGCGCCGATCGGCGCGTCGCCGGCCGATGTTCGCGCCGTGCTTCACCAGCAGCTCGGCGAGATTCGTGTCCCAGCGCGCCGCCACCAGGTGCAGCGGCGTCTCGCCATTCTGCGCGAACACGGCGTCGGCGTCGGCGCCGTGCTCGATCAGCCACCGCGCGCCGGCCGGGTTCTCCGACCAGTGCAGCATCGCGTAGAGCGCCGTGGATCCATCAGTCCCCCACGGGCCATCGAGATCGGCGCCGAACTCGCGGAGCAGTTCGAGCGCAGCGATGTCGCCCGCGCTCGCCGAGATCGTGAGCGTCACGCCGTCGTCGGGGTTCGCGCCGGCCTCGAGCAGCGCTCGCGCCAGCGGGAGTGACCGTGTGGAGCACACGGCGCCCCACAGCACGGAGCGATACACCTCGTGGTGGCGCCACGGGAAGCGCAGGTCGGGATCGGCGCCGAGTGCGATGAGCCTGCGGGCGATCGCGACGAGGCCGCGCTCGCGCTCCGGGGTGCGCGCGCCGACGGAGGTGTAGCTGACGTAGTGCAGCGGCTGCCACCCGCGCGGGCCGCCCGGCGCGGCGGCCAGCGCCGGGTCTCGTGTGAGGTGCGCGTCCGCGGTGGCGTCGTCGCCCAGCACGAGCGCCGTGTACACGTTGGCGCGCGCGATGCCCGGGTGCAGTTCGAGCAGCCGCTCGGCGCGATCGCGGCGGCCGTCGGTGGCGGCGGCGATGAACTCGTCCACCGCCGCGCCGAAGTCGAGCGTCGTCGATTCGACCTGTTCGCGCAGTGCGTTCCACGAATCGAAGCCGTACTCGCGCGCCAGCAGCGACTGGGCGTCGTGCAGGGCGAACGTGCGCACGATGTGGTCGTCGGGGTGCGCGGCGAACGCGGGGAGCGTGCGCGCACGCACGATGGCGGTGGCGCTGCGCTCGCGGACCTCGTGGAGCAGGTCCTTGGCCTGCCGCTTGAGCTGATCGAGGTTCGCGCGCTCGGGGAGATGCCTGGCTGTCATGTGACCTCCATGCCTGAGCCGGCGGTCCGCAAGCCGGCCAGCACGGAGACAGCCGTGCAGTGGTCTTGAACAGCGGGGTGGACTCCGTCCTTC
>DASSBZ010000193.1:0-11722 GCA_035698205.1 Gemmatimonadaceae bacterium
GGGCAGTTCGAGGAGCGGCTGAAGGCCGTGATGAACGAGATTGCCCAGAACAAGGCGATCATCCTGTTCATCGACGAGCTGCACACGCTTGTCGGTGCCGGCGCGGCGGAAGGCGCCATCGATGCCAGCAACATGCTGAAGCCCGCGCTCGCGCGGGGCGAGTTGCAGTGCGTCGGCGCGTCCACGCTCAACGAGTATCGCAAGTACATCGAGAAGGATGGGGCGCTCGAGCGTCGCTTCCAGACGGTCGTCGTCGATCCACCATCGGTCGATGAAACCGTCGAGATTCTCAAGGGACTTCGCAAGAAGTACGAGGACCACCACCGGGTCACCATCCCCGATCCCACGCTGCTGGTCGCGGCCAAGCTGTCGGAGCGGTACATCACCGACCGCTTCCTCCCCGACAAGGCGATCGACGTGATCGACGAGGCGGGTGCGCGTGCACGACTGGCGGCCCAGGTGCCGCCGCCCGAGGTGGCGAAGCTGAAGGAAGCGCTCGAACAGGTGAACGTCGAGAAGGAAGCGGCGGTCCGCGACCAGAATTTCGAGCGGGCGGCGGCGTTGCGCGATCGCGAGCGCGAATTGCAGGGTGACATCCGCAAGCAGCAGGAGGAATGGGAGAAGCGGCGCCAGTCGCATCGCCCCGTGCTCGGCGAGGAGGAGATTTCCTTCATCGTCAGCCGCTGGACGGGGATCCCCGTCACGCGCCTGCAGGAAGCGGAGACCGCCCGGTTGCTGCGCATGGAGGAGGAACTGCACGCATCCGTGGTGGCGCAGGACGAGGCCATCATGGCGCTGGCGCGCTCCATTCGCCGGAGCCGCGCCGGCCTCAAGGACCCCGACCGGCCCATCGGCTCGTTCATCTTCTGCGGCCCCACCGGCGTGGGGAAGACCGAGCTCGCCCGCGCTCTGGCGAAGTTCCTCTTCGCCGACAACACCGCGCTCATTCGCGTCGACATGAGCGAGTACATGGAGAAGTTCTCCGTGTCGCGGCTCATCGGCGCACCGCCGGGTTACGTGGGCTACGAGGATTCGGGCACGCTGACCAAGGCCGTGCGGCGCAAGCCCTACTCCGTGGTGCTGCTCGACGAGATCGAGAAGGCGCACCCCGATGTGTTCAACATCCTGCTCCAGGTCCTCGACGAGGGGCACCTGACCGACAACTACGGCCGCATGATCGACTTCAAGAACACGGTCGTGATCATGACGTCCAACGTCGGCGCCCGCGACATCACGCAGGGCAAGCAGATGGGCTTCGCGGCGCCGGACACGCGGGCCAACTTCGAGCGCATCGCCGAGAAGGTGAAGGAGGGGCTGCAGCACGTCTTCAACCCCGAGTTCCTCAACCGCCTGGACGATGTCATCGTCTTCCACCCGCTGCTCAAGGAGCATATCGCCGAGATCGTCGGAATCCTCCTGCGGGACGTGCAGAAGCGGCTGACCGACGAGGAGCTGACCCTCCGGCTGACCGACGCGGCCTCCGAGTTCCTCGTGGGCCGGGGCTACGACGAGCACTTCGGTGCCCGTCCGCTCAAGCGCGCCATTCAGCGCTTCATCGAAGACCCGCTCTCGGAGAAGATCCTGCTGGGCGAGTTCGCCAAGGGGGACGATCTCGAGGTGGACCTGGCGCCGGACAAGGAGAAGCTGGAGTTCCGCGTCCTGACGGGGACCGAGGCCTGAGCGCAGCCGGGGGCTGAGGTTGCAACCCGGGGGCGGGCGGTCGGGGTCATATGAACCCGACCGCCCGCCTTGTGTATATTTCCCCGGATATGCCCCGCCTTTTCGCTTTACTGTCGGTCCTGCTTGCAGCCACGGCCCTGCCCGTCGGCGCCCAGGACCCAACGATCGGCCGTTGCGCCACCCCTGATTCGATTCACGTTCAGGGAAATGCGCGCGTCTCCAACGCCGAGATTCTTGCCAACGCCGGACTCATCGCCGGCGCGCAACTCAACTTCCGTGACGTGCAGCGCGCGCTGCGCAACCTGTATGCGACGCGCGAGTTCGACGATGCCAGTATCGCCTGCGTGCTGGCGGCCGACAGTTCGAGGGCATCGCTCACGATCCAGGTGACGGAACGCCCGATCCTCAGCGACTTCACCGTTCAGGGGCCCGATCGTGTCTCGCGCGGTAGCGTGACCGACCGGATCTCGCTGTCGGTCGGCGAGCCGCTCGATCCTGCGCTGGTGGCGCAGGCGGTGGCAGGGATCGACTCGGTCTATCAGGCCAACGGCTACTATCTCGCACGCATCGTCCCCGAGACGACGTTCGTCAATGGCGCCGTTTCGCTGACGTTTGATATAACGGAGGGGAGGCGCCTCGCCGTCTCGGGGGTGCGCGTGGAGGGCAATGAACGGCTCTCCGACGACGACATCGTCGGCGCCATGGACACGAAGCCCGAGGGCTTCTGGTGGTGGCGCAAGGGCGGCTATGACGAAACGAAGTTTCTTGGGGACGTCGGGGCGCGCATCCCGACGCTCTACGGCGAACGCGGATTCATCGACTTCCGCGTCACGCGCGATACCCTGATCGTCGACCCCGACGTCGGGAAGGCGCTCGTGGAGCTCGAGGTGGACGAGGGCGAGCAGTATCATATCGGTTCATTCGACGTGCTCGGCAACCGGCGCTTCTCCACCGAGGAAATCCGGCAGTACTACCCGTTCACGGGTGAGGGGCCGACCATCGGCGAGCGCGCGATGGATCTGCTCCGCCGTCGCGAGCGCACGCCGGCCGATGTCTTCAACGCCAACCGATGGGACGAGGCGACGCAGTCCCTGCGCACCGCCTACAACAACCAGGGCTACATCTACGCGCAGATCCGCCCCGTCGTCGAGCGCACGGTCGATGCCGACTCCACCCCGGTGGTGGACCTCCGGTGGGAGATCGACGAGAAGACCCCCGCGATCATCAATCGCGTGGAGATCATCGGCAACGACTACACGGTGGAGTCGTGCATCCGCGACCAGCTCAGCATCGTGCCCGGCGATGTCTTCAACCAGGACCGGCTGCTGCGCAGCTACCTCAGCATCCAGAATCTCGGATTCTTCGAGTCACCGCTGCCCGAGCCGGACGTCCGTCCGGCCAATGATCGTGGCGACGTCGACATCGTCTTCTCGCTTGAGGAGAAGCGGACCGGCAACGTGAGCTTCGGCGCCTCCATGGGGCAGGGGCTCGGCGTGGGTGGCTTCATCTCGCTCGATCAACCGAACCTGTTCGGCAAGTGCAAGCGCGGCTCGCTGCAGTGGCAGTTCGGCAAGTACATCAACGACTTCAACCTGTCGTACACCGATCCGCGCATCCGGCAGACCACGCTCTCGGGCACCGTGAGCGCCTACCGCTCCGTGTCGCGTTTCATCGTCGGGGACCTGGGACGAAGCCGCCGCACCGGTGGATCGATCCAGCTCGGCCTGCCCATCGCCGGCACACGCGCGACGCGGCTCTTTCTTTCGTACGGCGGCGAGGCGGTGAGCTTTGGCGGCGGCGGCCTGCTCGGCACCGAGGCGGGGAGCTTCGGGCGCAGCGAATTCCGCTCCACCGCTGGTGTCACGGTCACCCGCGATACGCGCTTCGGCATGCCCTTCGCCACCAGCGGCAGCATGCAGACCATCGGGGCCCAGTTCAACGGCGGCCCGCTGGGCGGACGGTTCGGCTTCCAGCGCTACACCGCCGAATCGCGCGCCTATGTGCCGCTCGGCCAGATCGGCGGCACCAAGCCGGGGTCGCAGCCCATGGTGTTCGTGTTCGGCCTCACGACCAAGGCCGGCGCGGTGTTCGGCGGGACGGGACCCTTCTTCTACACGCAGGAATTTGCCCTGGGCGGTGTACAATACGGGGAGCAGTTGCGCGGCTATGACGAGTTTTCCATCTCCCCACGGGGGTACGTGACCGGCACCGATAATTTCAACGCCACCCGCGAGTCGTTCGGCAAGGCCTTCTTCTCGGCGACGGCGGAGGCCGGCTTCAGGATCAACCAGTCGCTGTACACCAACCTGTTCTTCGATGCCGGCAACGTGTACGCGCGGGCGCGCGACTTCAGCCCTACGCGACTGTTCCGCGGCGCCGGCATCGGCGTTTCCACCGTGACCCCGCTCGGGCCGCTCGGGCTCGATTATGCCTACGGATTCGATCGTCTCGACAAGCAGGGACGCCCGAACCCCGGCTGGCAACTTCACTTCCGCCTTGGCCAGCTGTTCTAACCGGAGTGTTTGACATGAAGCTTTTCAGTCGCGCCGTGATCCCCGCGCTCGTGCTGCTCGTCGGTACTGGCGCTCCGGCGCTCGCCCAGTCGACGGCCCCCAAGTTCGCGTACGTGGACTCGAGGGAGATCCTCGCCAAGGCTCCAGGGCGGGCGACCGCCGAAAAGACCTGGAACGATGAGTACGAAGGGGTCCGCCGGCAGGTCGCCAGCATGAGCGATTCGCTGCAGGCCATGATCGCCGACTACCAGAAGAACGGTGAGTCCATGGACTCCAGCGCCCGCGCCGCGCGCGAGCAGCAGATCATGGACAAGCGCGAGGAGTTCTCGCGCCGTACGCAGCAGTTCGACCAGCGGATGCAGGCGCGACAGCAGGAACTGCTCGAGCCGATGATGTCGCAGATCAAGCAGGTGCTGGAGGAGATCCGGAAGGAGGGCGGTTACACGTTCATCTTCGACGTCGGCGCCGACGGTGGCGGAATCGTGGCCGCCGACCGGAACCTCGACATCACCGCACAGGTGGTGTCGCGCCTGAAGCCGGTCAGCGCCGCGCGCCCGGACTCGAGTGCGGCAGCGGGCCCGCGATCCGCGCCGGCCGGCATCTCCCGGCCGCCCCGGTCGCCCCGGTGACGGCACCCGGTTCGGCGGAACTTCCCGGTAGCGGTGAGAGTGAGCGCACTCTCACCGCTTCCGATATTGCGGCAATGGTCGAGGGCACGCTCAGCGGCGACGGCGGTGTAACCGTCGGCGCCGTTGCGCCGCTCGACCGGGCAGGACCCACGGACCTGAGCTTCCTCGCGACGAGCCGCTACTCGGCGCAGTTTGCCGGGACGAAAGCCGGCGTCGTGCTGGTGGCCCCGGAGCTGGCCGAAGCGCCCGGCACGCCAGCGGCGCGCATCGTGGTCGACAAGCCGCACGAGGCGGTGCTTCGCGTGCTCCCCCGGCTCTATCCGGAAGCACCGCGAGAGTCCGGCGTGCACCCCACCGCGCGGCTCGGCCGCGGCGCCAGGGTTGGCTCGCGGGTCTGCATCGGCCCATACGTGGTGGTGGAAGATGACGCGCGCATCGGTGACGACGTGACGCTCGATGCGCACGTGGTGGTGGGCCGCGGTGTGTCCGTGGGGGACGGCTCCCATCTGTATCCGCACGTCGTGCTGTATTCGGGCGCGGTGATCGGAAAGCGCGTCCGACTGCACGCGGGGGTGCGCGTGGCATGCGACGGATTCGGCTACGTGTTCCGGGATGGCGCGCACGTACGGATCCCGCACGTGGGGCGCTGCATCGTGCACGATGACGTGGATATCGGCGCCAACAGCACGCTCGATCGCGGCAGCGTGGATGACACCGTGATCGGCGCCGGCACGCGGATCGACAACCTCGTGCACGTGGGGCACAACGTCCGCCTCGGCGCGCTCTGCCTGGTGATGGCGCAGGTGGGCATTGCCGGCTCGGCGCACATCGGTGACGGCGTGATCCTCGCCGGGCAGGTTGGGGTGGCCGGCCACGTCGAGATCGGCGACGGCGCACGCATTGGCGCACAGGGGGGGGTGATCGGCAACGTGCCGGCCGGCGAGACGTGGACCGGTTATCCGGCGCGTCCGCACCGCGAGTGGTTGCGCGCGCACGCCGCTCTCGGCAAGCTCACGGGCATGCTCAAGCGACTGGAGCGGTTGATCGAGGAACAGTCTTGAACAACCAGCGACGGACCATCGCACGAGAAGCCGCAGTGGAAGGAGTCGGACTGCATCTTGGCGTTGCCTGTCGGATGCAGTTCCGCCCGGCGGCTCCCGGCTCCGGAATCCGCTTCACGCGCACCGACCTGGGAGACGCGCTCCCGATCCCGGCCCGTGCCGAGCTGGCCGAGCTCTCGGAACGGCGCACGCAACTGGGAGTGGGCGCGCAGGCGATCCATACGGTGGAGCACGTGCTGGCCGCAGCGGGCGGCCTGGGTATCGACGATCTCGAGATCGCCCTTTCCGGCCCCGAGCCGCCGATCATGGACGGCAGCGCCTCGGCGTTCGTGGAGGCGCTGCAGGGGGCCGGTATCGTGGGGCATGGCGGACGTCTCTCAACGCTGCGGGTGCACGGTACGGTGCGCGTTGAGGACGGCGAATCCTGGTACGAGGCCACGCCGTGCGACTCGCTCCGCCTGCGCGTCGAGATCGACTTTCCGCACCCGCTCATCGGGCGGCAGCGCGGCGCCTGGACGGTGACCCCCGCGACGTTCGTTCGCGAGCTCGCGTCGGCGCGTACCTTCGGATTCGCGCGGGAGGTGGAGGCGCTGCGGGCCCGGGGGCTGATCCAGGGCGGCTCCACCGACAACGCCGTCGTGCTCGATGACGAGCAGGTCGTCGGCACGACGCTGCGCTGGCCGGATGAATTCGTCCGGCACAAGGCGCTGGACTGCGTCGGCGACCTCACCCTTGCCGGCGCGCGGGTGCAGGCCAGCATCGTGGCGCACAAACCCAGTCATCGCGGAACGGTGCTGTTCGTCCGCGAACTCGTCAGGCACGCCAGCCAGGAGAACAGAGTGATCGGGATCGAGGAGATCATGAGGGTGCTTCCGCATCGGTATCCCTTCCTGCTTGTGGACCGGATACTGGAGATGGAAGCGGGCAAGCGCGTCGTGGGACTCAAGAACGTCACGATCAACGAGCCGTTCTTCCAGGGGCACTATCCGGGGCACCCGATCATGCCGGGCGTGCTGATCATCGAGGCCATGGCGCAGGTCGGCGGCATGCTCCTCATGGGCGCGATCGATGATCCGGAGTCGAAGGTGGTCTACTTCATGTCGCTCGACAACGTGAAGTGGCGCAAGCCGGTGCGGCCCGGCGACCAGTTGCGCTTCGAGCTCGACATGATGCAGGTGCGCGGCCGCATCTGCCGCATGAAGGGAGTGGCCACCGTGGACGGCGACGTCGTGGCGGAGGCCGAGATGGCGGCCATGGTCCGCGACGCATGACCACCGCCATTCATCCGACCGCAATTGTCTCGCCGCAGGCCGTGCTCGGCGAGGACGTGCGTGTCGGTCCATTCGCCATCGTCGGCGACCATTGCGAGCTCGGCGACCGCTGTGTGATCGAGGCGAGGGCGACGCTCGAACGCAACGTGAAGCTTGCCGCCGACGTGGTCGTGGGCAGTGGCAGCATCCTCGGCGGCGACCCGCAGGATCTCAAGTACCGCGATGAAGAAACGTGGGTGGAGATCGGCGAGGGCACGCGCATTCGCGAGTACACGACCATCAACCGCGGCACCTCGCAGTCGTTCCGCACCAGTGTCGGGAAGGGAAGTTTCATCATGTCGTACGTGCACCTGGCGCACGATTGCCACGTCGGCGATGGCGTGATCATGTCGAACGGGACACAGCTCGCCGGGCACGTGACCGTGGAGGACCGTGCCATCCTGTCCGGGCTCGTGGCGGTGCACCAGTTCGTGCGGATCGGCAAGCACAGCTTCGTGGGTGGATGCTCGCGCGTGGCGAAGGACGTGCCGCCATTCCTGAAGGCGGTCGGCAATCCGGTCAAGCTCTATGGCCTGAACAGCGTGGGGCTGCAGCGCTCCGGATTTCCCGATGACGTGGTGCGCGAACTGAAGCGCGCCTACCGATTGTTCTTCCGGTCCGAGCTGAACGTGACGCAGGCGCTCGAGCGCGCCCGCGCGGAGCTGCAGCCGTCGGCGGAGATGGATCACTTCCTTCGCTTCCTCGAGGAGAGCGATCGCGGAGTGGTGATTTGAGCGCGCCACGGGCGGTGCGCATGGGCGTCGTCGGCGCCGGCGCGCTGGGCTTTCATCATGTGCGACTGCTGCGCGACCTGCCGGGTGCCACGCTCACGGGCTTTCATGACCTTCGGGAGGATCGCGCCGGCCAGGTGGCGCGGGAGCTCGGTGTGACCGCGTTCGACTCGCTCGACGCCCTCATGGAGGGCTGCGACGCGCTGACGATTGTGGTACCCACCCCAGCGCACCATGCCGTGGCAAAGCGGGCGCTGGAACGCGGCCTGCACCTGCTGATCGAGAAGCCGCTCGCGACCACGCTGGCGGAGGCGGATGAGCTGCTGTCGATCGCGGAGCGCACGGGCGCACTCGTGCAGACGGGCCACGTCGAGCGGTTCAACCGTGCGGTGCGCGCCGCGCTGCCGTACGTGGACTCACCGCGCTTTATCGAGAGTGACCGGCTGGCGCCGTTCAACCCGCGCGGCTCGGACGTCGCCGTGGTGCTCGATCTCATGATCCACGACATCGACCTCGTGAACACGCTCGTCGGTGGTGCGGTTGCCGATATTGCCGCCGTCGGCGTGCCCGTGCTGACGCCGTTCGTCGACATTGCCAATGCGCGCGTGACCTTCGCCTCCGGGGCCGTTGCCAATATCACGTCGAGCCGCGTCTCGAAGGAACGGCTGCGCAAGGTGCGAATCTTCCAGCAGAGCGGGTACCTGTCGCTCGATCTCGCCGCCGGCGATGGGGAGTTCTACCGGATCCGCGAGGGGCTGGACCTGGCGACCCTGGCGCGGTCGCCGCTTGCCATCGAGGCGTTCGTGGAGCGCATCCCGCTGCAGGCGCCGGAGGGCGAGCCCCTCCGGCTGGAGCTCGAGAGCTTCGTGGGTGCCGTGCATGGCGAGCATCCGGTGGTGGTGAGCGGGGACGCGGGGCGCGACGCGCTCGCGCTGGCGCTGCGGATCGTGGGTGAGATCGAACGCACCCTCCCCGCGCTCTCGGGCGTGCCGCGTCCGGATGTGACGCGTGCGTGAGGTGCTGATCGTCGTCGGCGAAACGTCCGGCGACCTGCACGCGGCGGGGCTGGCGACGGCGTTGCACAGCCTGCGCCCGGAGCTGTCGCTCACGGGGGTCGGCGGCGCGCGCATGGACGCGGCCGGCGTGGAACTGCTCGAGCGCACGGACCGCATGGCCGTGATGGGGTTCGTGGAGGTCCTGCGGCAGGTGCCGCACCACTGGGAGCTGCTGCGACGGTTGCGCGCACGATTGCGCGGCGGACGCGTGGCGCTGCTCGTGGTGATCGACTACCCCGGCTTCAACATGAAGCTCGCCGCCGCGGCTCGCGAGGCCGGCGTGCCGGTGCTCTACTACATCACGCCGCAGGTGTGGGCGTGGGGTGCCGGCCGCCTGGCAAAGCTGGCGCGGCTGGTGACGCGCGCCGCGTGCATCCTGCCCTTCGAGGCATCGCTGCTGCGCGAACACGGGGTCGATGCAACGTTCGTGGGGCATCCACTGCTCGATCGCGCCGCCGACCTTCCCTCGCGCGAGGCAGCGCGCTCGCTCCTCGGCCTGGACGCATCGCGCCCCGTACTCGCGCTCTTTCCGGGGAGCCGCGCGCAGGAGATCGTGCGGCACCTGGACGATTTCGTGACCGTGGGGCGCACCATGCAGGCGCGCCTCCACGGCCTGCAGGTGGTGGTGAGCGTGGCCCCGGGTGTCGAGCTCGATGCGGCGCGGTGCCCCTATCCAGCGGTGGCCTCGTCGTCGTTTGCGGTGCTGCGCGCCGCCGACGCCGCGCTATGCAAGAGCGGCACGACCACGCTCGAAGCTGCGGTGGCGGGATGCCCGCTTGCCGTGGTGTACCGGACATCGAAGTGGACCTACGCCATTGCCCGTCGCGTCGTGAAGATTCCACATATCGGGCTGGTGAACGTCGTGGCCGGACGCGAGGTGGCGCGCGAGTTCGTGCAGGATGCGTTCGAGCCGGGGGCCGTCGTGAACTACCTGCTGCCGCTGATGGATCGCGACAGCGATGCGCGTCGCTCCATGCTGCGGGATCTCGCGGCCGTGCGCGATGCACTGGGCACGCCCGGTGCCGCCGGACGCGTAGCTCGGATCGCCAGCGATCTCGTCCCGTGAGCCACGCGACGGACCCGCCGGGGACGCTGTCACCCGACACGCCAGATCCGGCTGCAGCCGAGGCGCTGGCCGCACCGTCCCGGCGCCGGCGTGGCGCATGGAAGCTCACACTCGGACTCACCATCGGGCGCGCCGCGCTGCACCTGCTGGCCCACACCTGGCGCATCGACGTTCGCAACGCCGGCGGGTGGCAGCGGCTGCGCCACGACGGCCAGCCATTCATCCTCTCCCTCTGGCATGGGGACATGCTCCCGCTGCTGTGGGTGCATCGCGCGGAGGGGGTGTCGGTCCTCATCAGCGCGCATCGCGACGGTGAGATCGTTGCGCGCGTCGCGGAGTCGCTCGGCATGCGCACGGTGCGCGGCTCCACGTCACGCGGTGGGGCGCGCGCCCTGCTCGAGTTGACGCGCGTGCTGCGGCGCGGTGACGAGGTCGCGGTCACCCCCGACGGCCCGCGCGGTCCGCGACACGCGCTCGCGCCGGGCATGCTCGTCGCCGCACAACGCGCCGACGCGCCGGTGGTCGCCATCGGCGTTCACGCGTCACGGGCATGGCGGCTGCGAAGCTGGGATCGATTTCTCGTGCCGAAGCCGTTCGCGCGTGTCACCGTGGCGTATTCGGATCCGCTGAAGGTCGCGGCCGGGAACGCGCGCGATACCGCGGCCGAGGCGCCGCGGTTCGAGGCGCTGATGGAACAGGCCGCGCGCGCAGCGGCCGAGGGCTGATTCGTGACGATCGATGCCGTGTGGTATGGCTCGACCCCCACATCGCGAGTGCTGCGCGGGCTGCTGACGCCGCTCTCGTGGATGTTCGGCGCGATCGTCCGTGTACGGGCGTGGCTCTACGATGCGGGCCTGCTGCGCGCGACGGCCGTATCTATCCCCATCGTGAGCATCGGCAACCTCACCGTGGGGGGAACGGGGAAGACGCCGGTGGCAAGCTGGCTGGCGGGGCGACTGCGCGCGCGCGGCGCCCGCCCCGCGATCGTGCTGCGCGGCTACGGTGATGACGAGACGATCGTCCACGGCTCGCTGGAACCGGAAGTACCCGTGGTTGCCAACGCCGATCGCGTGCGCGGAGTGGACGAAGCGATGGCGCGCGGCGCGAACGTGGTGCTCCTGGACGATGCCTTTCAGCACCGGCGTGTCGCGCGCGACCATGACCTCGTGCTGCTCAGCGCCGATCGCGGGCGAGCGCACCCGCGGCTGCTCCCGGCGGGGCCGGCGCGCGAGCCGTGGACGGCGCTGCGTCGCGCCACGCTCGCCATCGTGACGCGCCGCGCTGCCGGCGACGCCGACGTCGAGGCGCTGTGCGAGAGCGCCGCGGCGTTCCTTCCGGGCGGCATGTCGGGCGTGGTCGTCGTGCGACTCGAACCCGCGGGGCTGTGCAGCATGCTCGGCGACGAGTCGGTGCCGCTGCAGGCACTCGATGGCGCGCGAGTGCTCGCCGTATCGGCCATCGGCGATCCAGCGGCGTTCGAGTCACAGTTGCGCGCCGCCGGCGCTCGGGTGGAGCATGCGATCTTTCCCGACCATCATCGTTTCGATGGCGACGACGTGAGCCGCCTCGTGCAGCGTGCCGCCGCGGCCGACCGGATCGTCTGTACGCTCAAGGATGCCGTCAAGCTGGGACCGCTCTGGCCTCGCGCCGCGCCCCCGGTCTGGTATCTTTCACAGC
>DASSBZ010000194.1:0-3383 GCA_035698205.1 Gemmatimonadaceae bacterium
CGAGCAGGCACGGATGATCGGTGCCGCGAGCTCGGCGATCTATTTCCTGGATCGTCACCTCGGGAAGGAGGCAGAGAAGCACGAGGGGTAGCGTGGTGCAGAACCGGCGAGGGGCGCCTCACCGTCTGGTCACCGCCACGAATCGCGTGCGATTGTCATCGTGGTCGGCAATCCGGTCGGCGATGACCGACAGGCCATATCGGGCGGCAGCGCGCGGGCTGGCGATCGCGGCGCGCGCGAAATCGCCGGCGTCGGACACATCACGAGCGGCACCGGCGGTGTCGAACGATGCATGCACCGCCAGGCGTTCCTGCCGGCTGAGGAATGCCCGGCACTGCGCCAGCGCGATCGCATGGCTCTCGACGCGTCGCACCGTTCGCAGGCTTGCTCCAGGCAGTGCCAGCAGGCAATGGCCGATGGCAATCTCGGCGCTGCCGCCGGCACGGAGCGCCGGATACGCGGCGATGGCGTCGAGACCGGCGCCGATCGCACCGACAATCGTGTTGAAGACAGGGATCACGGCGGCACCGGCGTGACCATGCATCACCGCGCCTAACGAGTCAGCGAAGGTGGCGAATCCGATCGGCTCGACGCCATCGCTGCCGAGCAGTGCGTCGATGGCGTCCTCGCTCCACGCGCCCGGCACGCCCGGGTACGCTACGCGGAGCATCGGGCAGTCCCCGGGTATCGTTCCGTGCCGCCGGTGATCGTGCGGCCGAGCGCGCCGGCCACGAGGGACACGCGCTCCATGCATCGCGCGAACTGCGCGAACGACAGCGACTGGTCGCCATCGGACAGGGCGGTGGCCGGGTCGGGGTGTACCTCCACGATGAGTCCGTCGGCGCCGGCGGCCACGGCGGCCAGCGCCAGCGGCTCGACGAGCGCGGCTCGCCCGCCGGCGTGGCTGGGGTCGACGATCACCGGCAGGTGCGTCTCCGACTTGAGCACGGGAATCGCCGAGACATCGAGCGTGTTGCGCGTCGCGGTCTCGAAGGTGCGAATCCCGCGCTCGCACAGGATGACATTCGGGTTGCCGGCGGCCATCACGTGCTCCGCGGCCATCAGCAGCTCGTGCAGCGTCGCGGAATTACCACGCTTCAGCAGCACCGGGTGGCGAGTCGAGCCGACCTCGGCCAGCAGATTGAAGTTCTGCATGTTCCTGGCGCCAATCTGAAGCACGTCGGCAAAGGTGCACACCAGCTCGACGTCACGCGTGTCCATGACTTCGGTCACCACGGGGAGCCCCGTGCGTGCGCGCGCCTCGGCGAGCAGCTCCAGCGCTTCCGCGCCGAGTCCCCGGAAGGCGTATGGCGAGGTGCGTGGCTTGAAGGCGCCGCCGCGCAGCATCGATGCGCCGAGGTCGCGCACGTGCGTCGCGGTCCGCTCGAGCATCGCGCCGTTCTCCACGGAGCACGGGCCGGCGATGATCGTCAGTCGCGACGGATCTCCCACCGTCTGATCGCCGACGCGAATCGGAATGGTGCGCGACTCGCGGCCGGGCAACGAGGCGCCGTTGCCCGCGACCAGCGGATACGGGCGGTCGGGTGTCGCGTGCAGGAGCGGTCGCTGGGGCGGGGACGGCGGCGCCGCGATCGTGGAGTTCGGCCGCCGAAGGCGCGAGGCGCCAGCGGTTGCGGGGCGGGAGTCGGGTGAAGAGGTTGGGGCGGACACAGATTTCGATCTCGGCTGGGGTGCTGTGGAGGGGAGGGAGTCCACGCTCGCGGAGGCCGAAAACGAAAGAGGGCCCCCGCGTTGGCGGGGGCCCCCTGGGTCACGTCGCGTCGGTTCGGTCTATCGTACGCGTGAGCAGGCTGGGTCCCCCGGGTTCGTAAACCCGTAGTACCCATACCAAAACGCGAAGCGAAGGGCCGATGACGTGCGCATGTCCGACATAGTATAGTGAGGATCGCGCGGAGTAAAGGGGGGCACGTGCGCCCGCAAAGTGCGACACATCACAAAGGAGACGAATGACGGCCACCGCGCCTGCACGCTTGCGGCACCTTGTTGCCGGTACGCTGCGCGCTTCCGCCAGCGACGAAACCATTGCCAGCGTGAACCCATCGGATCGCGACGACGTGCTGTCGCTCGTACCGGTCGGCGATGCGACGGATGTGCGGCTGGCGGTCGAGGCGGCACAGGCAGCGCTGCCGGGGTGGCGCGATACCAGCGGTCCCGCACGCGCGCGACTGCTGCACGACTGGGCCGCGGTGATCGACGCGCGCGCCGGTGAACTCGCCGACGCCATGGTGCGCGAGGTAGGCAAGCCGATTGCCGAGGCACGCGGGGAAGTGGCGCGGTGCATCGTGCTGCTGCGCTACTACGCGGGCGAGGCCGTGCGCGAGATCGGCGAGGTCATTCCGGCGCAGCAGTCGGCGTCGCTGCAGTTCACGCTGCGCGAGCCGCTGGGCGTGGTGGCGCTGATCACGCCGTGGAATTTCCCGCTGGCGATTCCACTGTGGAAGGCGGCGCCGGCGCTCGCGTTCGGTAACACGGTGGTGCTGAAGCCCTCGGAGCTGTCGTCGTTCACGGCGTCGTTGCTGGGAGAGACCGCAATGGCCGCGGGAATTCCGGCGGGGGTTTTCAATCTGGTTTACGGGAGCGGCGTAACGGTCGGCGAACCGTTGATCGAATGCGAGGCGGTGCGCGCGGTGAGCTTCACCGGGTCCACGCGAGTGGGTGCGCGCGTGGCCGCCCTGGCAGCCGGCCGCAACATCCGGTTCCAGACGGAGATGGGAGGCAAGAACGTCGCGATCGTACTCCCCGATGCGGATGTGGAGCAGGCGGCGGCGCTGGTGGCGGGCGGTGCGATGCGCTTCGCCGGGCAGAAGTGCACGGCAACGAGTCGTGTGGTCGTGGCGGGTGCAGTGGAAGAGGCGTTTCTCGCTGCGCTGCGGCGTCAGGTCGAGGGGATGCCTTTGGGACCGGTAACCGACCCTGCAGCAGCCGTGGGGCCGATGATCACCGCCGCTGCGCGCGATGGCGTGTCGCGAACGCTTGTGGAGGCCGACGCCGAGCCGCTGTTCAGCATCCCGGTGCCGGCCAACGGCGGCTACGAGCGCGGCAACTTTCTGGCGCCAACAGTTGTGCGGGGCGCTGCCGACGCCGACCTGGCGCAGCGCGAGCTGTTCGCGCCGGTGCTGTGGGTGCTGCGCGCCCGCGACGTGGACGAGGCGATTTCGATCGCCAACGGCACGCGCTACGGGCTCAGTGCGTCGCTGTTCACGCGCGACCTGCGGTCGGCGCTCTCGTACATCCGTCGCATCGAAGCGGGGATGGTGCGTGTGAACGGCGATACCACGGGCGTGGATCCACACGCGCCGTTTGGCGGGGTGAAGGGGTCGAGCTCCGGCAGCCGCGAGCAGGGACCGGCGGCGCGCGAGTTC
>DASSBZ010000195.1:0-18122 GCA_035698205.1 Gemmatimonadaceae bacterium
CGCACCACGCGGACGAATTCCGTTGCCGGAATCCCGTTCACGAGCAGCTTCCAGGTGGCGCCGAAATCCGTGGTCTTCCAGATGTAGGGACGCTTGTCGTCCATCTGGTAGCGGTTCGCCGCCACGTACGCGGTGCCCGCATCGAACGTGGACGGCTCGATGATGGACACGCGCGTGAAGTCGCCGATGTCGGGCGGCGTGACGTTCTTCCAGGTGGCACCGTTGTCGCGCGAGATGTGCACGAGACCATCGTCGGTACCCGCCCAGAGCAGCCCCGGGGTGATCGGCGACTCGTCGAACGCGAAGATCAGCGCGTACGTCTCGACGCCGGTCTGGTCCTTCGTGATCGGCCCGCCCGACGGTCCCATGGTGCGTGGATCGGCGCGCGCGAGATCCGGGGAGACGGGCGTCCACGACTGCCCCTCGTTGGTCGTCCGGAACAGCCGGCTGCCGGCCGCATACAGGACGTCGGGATCGTGGCGCGAGAACACGATCGGGAAGGTCCACTGGAAGCGGACCGCGATATCCTCTGACGACTGCCCCATCGGGTTGATGGGATACACGGTGATGTCACGCCGGAATCCGGTCTCGCGATCCAGCCGGTCGAGGTTGCCCCCGTAACAGCCGGCGTAGGTCACCGTTGGATCGTCGGGATCGGGGGTGACGTACCCCGATTCGCAGCCGCCGGCCTCATACCAGTCGGCGAGTTCAATCGACCCGTCGGCCCGACTCGGCCCGCACAGCGTGGAGTTGTCCTGCTGCGCACCGCAGATGCGATACGGAAACTCGTTGGTCGTGGCGACGTGATAGAACTGCGCCGTGGGAAAGTCCTGGTCGGTCCACGCCTCGCCACCGGTGAACGTCACGTTGGCGCCGCCATCGTTCCCCTCGATCATCCGCTTCGGATCGTCCGGCGCGATCCACAGGTCGTGGTTATCGCCGTGCGGAACGCGAATGGCCTGCGGGAACGTCTTGCCGCCGTCGCGCGAACGGAAGAAGCCGACGTTCAGCGCGTAGACCACGTTGGAGTCCTTCGGATCGGCGTAGATGTGCGTGTAGTACCAGGCACGCTGGCGCAGCTTGCGTTCGCTGTTGGTGAGCTGCCAGGTCGCGCCGCCATCGTCCGAGCGATACATGCCGCCGGAGTCGTGCTCCACCAGCGCCCAGATACGCTGCGGCATCGCCGGCGAAACGGCGAGCCCGATCTTCCCCATGGGACCCGCCTGCGGCAGCCCCGGATTCCGCGAGATCTCCGTCCAGGTCGTGCCGCCATCGACCGTCTTGAAGATGCCGCTGTGCATGCCGCCGCTCGACATCCCCCACGGCGAACGCCCCGCCTGCCAGAACGCGGCATACATCACATCCGGGTTCGACGGATCGATGTCGAGATCGATGGCGCCCGTGGAATCGTTACGGAAGAGAACCTTGTCCCACGACTTGCCGCCGTCGCGCGAGCGATAGATGCCGCGATCGGCGCTGGGACCGTGCACCGGGCCCATCGCCGCGACGAAGATCACATCGGAGTCGCGCGGGTCGACGACGACGCGCGCGATGTGCTCGGTTTCGCGCAGCCCCATGTACTGCCAGGTCTTGCCGGCGTCGCTCGTCATCCAGACGCCGTCGCCGTGCGAGACGTTGCCGCGAATGCACGTCTCGCCGCCCCCTACCCAGACCACGTCCGGGTTCTGCGGATCGACGGTGATGGCACCGATCGTACCGCCGAAGTAGCCGTCGGTGACGGGGGACCAGTTCATGCCGCCGTCGGTGGTCTTGAACACACCGCCGCCGGTGGTGCCCATGTAGTACTCGAGCGGGCGCTGCGCGGAGCCGGCCACGGCCACCGATCGGCCGCCACGAGCGGGCCCGACGTCGCGCCATTCGAGGGCCGCGAACGCGCTCGTGTCATAGGAGGCGCGTGCCCCCGCGGTGCGGGCGGCACCGGGTGCGGAACCCTGCGCCGCCAGTGCGCCGCCGGCCTGGAATCCGGACGGTATGAGAGCGAGTGCGAGAACGATGGCAAGACGATGGGCGCGCATGCGGGATCTCCTTCGGGGTGACGCTCGGGGCGAGTCCGTCTGATGTACTGCGTTGCCACCGTCACGGCAAGCGTTCGCACGAAGGCCGCACGGTTCCAGCACGAAGTGAACGCGCATCCGGCGATCCACCGCGCGGCGTACATTCGCGCTCGCGCCCGCTGGCGCTTACGATTTCATCTGTCCCCGCACCGAGAGAGGCCGACCGATGATCCGTGTTCCCGATATTTCGCGCACCGGCGCACTCGTCATCCTGGCAGCGAGCGTATCCCTCTCGGGCTGTGGTGGCGCCGGCGATTCCGCCGGCGACAGCACGACACCGGTGCCCGGGGCGTCCACCGCGACGAGCGCGGGCTCGACTACCGGCTTCAACACGCCGGAGTCGGTGCTGTACGACGAGGAGCGTGACGTGTTCTACGTCTCGAACATCAACGGCGTCCCGTCGGCGGTGGATGGCAACGGCTGGATCGCGATCGTGAACGCGGCCAGCACCGACTCCGTTGCGCACCTCGTGGACGGGGGCGTGAATGGCGCCGTGCTGAACGCGCCAAAGGGCCTCGCGCTCACGGGCGATACGCTGTGGGTGGCCGACATCACCGCGGTCCGGTCGTTCAATCGCACCACCGGCGCTCCGCTTACCACCATCGCCCTCGACTCGCTCGGCGCGACATTCCTCAACGACATCGCGGTCGGCCCCGACGGCGCGCTCTATGTCACCGACACCGGGATCCACATCGACTCCACCGGTACCATCACGCATCCGGGTACCGATCGCGTCTTCCGTCTTGCCGATGGTGCCGCGACCATCGCCATCCAGGGTGATGCGCTCGGTCGCCCCAATGGCATCTGGTGGGATGCGACCAACAGCCGCTTTCTGCTCGCGCCATTTGGCGACCGCATCCTTCGTGCGTTCGCACCGGGCGACAGCTCGGCGACCGAGATCGGCATCGGCGCCGGCGCCTTTGACGGTGTCGTGATCACCCCCGATGGACGGCTGCTCGTGTCGAGCTGGGCCGACTCGTCCGTGTCAGCATGGAACGGCCAGTCGTTCGACCGACTCATCACCAACGTCGAGGCGCCGGCGGACATCGGCCTCGACACGAAGCGCAACGTGCTGGCGATTCCGCGCTTCAACGTCGGCCAGGTGGACTACTTCACGCTCCCTGCCCCCTGAGAACTGTTGGGGGCGGCGGCGCAGATCGCTGCCCCCTCGCGACTTGCCTCACTTACACGCCTCCCGGCGCGAGTCCTGCAACGTGTGGCCGGCGGTATTCGGCGATACCCAGTGGACATCGGGGTCAGCCACACGCCGACGTGGCGGGCGCAGCAGCCATACGCGCCGACCCGGACCTGCAAGTGAGGCACTGATGAAAATCCGTCAGCTTGGAACTGCATGCGCCGCCGTCGCGGGCGCGCTGCTCGTCTTCAACGCCGGCAACCTCCGGGCACAGGGCGTCCAGCGAAGCGTCAGCTTCGGCGTCCAGGCCGGACCCACGCTCGCCCTCGGTGACTTCGGGGACGACTTCGACGCCGGCTATCACTTCGGCGCCCTGCTCGGCTTCCGTTCGCCGGCATCGCCGATCGGCTTCCGTCTCGATGGCACCTGGCACAGCAACGATGCCAAGGGCGCCGACTTTCACATGCGCACCATCCTCGTCACGGCCAACATCGAATATGAGTTTCCCAGCCAGAGCACCATCGCACCGTATCTGATCGGCGGGGTGGGACTCGGCAACGTGAAGCTCATCGATGATGATGGCGACAACGACGGCGAGGCGCAGAACAAGTTCGCGTGGAACGCGGGCGGCGGCCTCAAACTGAAGCTCGCCGGATTCAACATGTTCGCCGAAACGCGCTTCAACTCGATCATGACCGAAGATTCGAGCCTGAACATGCTTCCGATCACCGTCGGCATCGTGTTCTGAGTCTCACCGCGGGGCCTTCGGGCACCGCGCTTCGCCGGGTCCCGGTCGTGACGCACGGGATCCGGCGCTCCACGCCCCGAATCAATGAGGGGACCGCCCGCGGCGGGCTCTCGAGGGCGCGGCAGGACCGCCTGCGGCGGGCACTCGAGGGCGCGCGGCAGGACCGCCTGCGGCGGGCTCTCGAGGGCGCGGCAGGACCGCCTGCGGCGGGCACTCGCAGAGGGACGCCGAGGATGCGCAGAGGTACGCAGAGGAGTGCACGACGCGGCGTGCCCTCGGCGCTCGAGCGCTACGTAGTTCAAGTAGTTCCAAAGGAAACAGCAGCACCCGGCCCACGCGCGATGACTCATGTCACGTCGCACGCCCCACCTCTGCGGAACTCTGCGCCCTCGGCGCTCGAGCGCTACGCAGTTCAAGTAGTTCCAAAGGAAACGTCAGCACCCCGCCCACGCGCGATGACTCATGTCACGTCGCACGCCCTACCTCTGCGGAACTCTGCGCCCTCGGCGTCCTCTGCGGTGGCGGTAGCAGTAGCGATGGCAGTAGCGGGGGCGGTGGCGGTAGCAGTAGCGCTGGCGGTAGCGGTGGCGGTGGCGGTAGCCGTAGCGCTGGCAGTAGCAGTAGCGGTGGCGGTGTGCTGCTTGTTGTTCGCGGACCACGGGGTGAGGTTTCCACCTCGCTCCCGACTGATTCGCCCGCCCCCCGATCCGGTGCAGTGAATTTCCGCCGCTGGCTGATCACGGTGCTCTCGTTCTGCGCCGTGATCGCCGTTTCCGTGTATGTCATGCGTTCGAGCCGGGCCACCGGCGGAGCGCAGCTTTCGCTCCCGCCCTCGGCGCACCTGCTCGCGCTCGCCGCGACGATCATCGACATCCTGGCGCGCGGGATGAAGCTGCGCCTCAGCGCCGCATCGCTTCGCATTCCGCTTCGCCTCTCGACGGCGCTGCGCGTCAGCCTCGGCGGCGACTTCGGTGCGTCCATCACGCCGGCACGCACAGGCGCCGAGCCGGCTCGCTTCCTGATTCTGAGCGAAGCCGGCGTGACCACCTCCGGGGCGCTGCTGATCCTGTTCACCGAGCTGTTCCTCGAGATGCTCTCGCTGGCCGTGATCGCGCTGGTGCTCGCGCTCACATTCGACCCCTCGGGCGCCATGGTGACGGGTGTCGTGGGGCTGGTGGGGCTCTACGCGTTCTTCGTGATGTCGGTGAGCTTCATCGGCTATGCGCTCTCGAAGCGCAACGCCAGCGGTCCCGTGCCGGCCTGGGCGCGCCGCCTCGGACTGCACGCCGGACGATGGCGCACGGTGCAGCGGTCGCTGCGCTCGGTCCGGCACAGCGTGGGTGAGCTCCGGCATGCGCGCGCGGGCCCGATGATCGGTGCACTCATCATGTCGATCGCCCACGTCCTTGCCCGCCTGATGGTGCTGCCGGTGATCGTGCTGACGGTTGCGCCGGGCGCGCCGCTGGCGGATCTCGTGCTCTGGCCGCTGGCGATTCTCTACGGAGGATCGGTGGCGCCAGCGCCTGGCGGCGGCGGGCTCGTGGAGGTGGCGTTCAAGGCCGCGCTCGGCGGCGTCATCCCCGTCGCGTTCTTTGGTGCAGCGCTGCTCTGGTGGCGGTTCTACACCTTCTACATCTATCTCATTGGCGGCGCGCTCGTCGCGGGCAATACCGTCCTTCGCGCGCTGCGTCGGCTGGGAGGACGAAACAACGCGACCATGTCACCGGACACGGCGCCCGGGCGCGTCGCCGTCTGACACGACGCGCCGACCTCAGCGCCCCGGATTCGCGTCGCAGACGATCGGCGTGAGGTGCACGCTGAGCGTCGTCGCGCGACTCGAGCCGTAGGCGTAGAGCGACGCGCGCGTGGACGGCCAGTCGGCAGCCGACTGCGCGATCATCAACTGGACGCGATCGGTCGCGGCCGCGGTGAACTCCACGCGGATCCCGGTATCGGCAGCCACACTCCACCACCCCGACATCGTGGAATCCACCGGCTCGATGGGCACCGCGGCGAAGCGCGCGAGCTCGGCGCGCTCGCCGGTGACCGCCGAATCCAGGCGGAAGCGCGACGGCAGCGCCGCCGTGAGGCGCGAGAAGTCGGTGATCGCGCGCGGCGAGACCGCCTCCGGCTCGATCGCGGCCTGGAAGCAGCGGCCGATCCATGCGGATGGTTCGAGGGTGAGCGCACCCACGCCGGCCTCGAGCGATTGCACGCGCAATTCCACCGGCGCGAAGGCGCGCAGGCGCGCGGTGGTGGGGAGCGGCATGCTGGGCGTGACGCTGTCGGACACCGCGATCCGGTCCGCGGCTGCGATCTTTGCACTCATCACCACGGTATCGCGCACGGCGAGCTGCGGCGCGACCGCGGCACCGGCAGAGGGCGCCGTCGGTGCCGTCTCGCGCCGCAGTTCGTTGGCGACGGACGCGTCGCGCTGCAGCGCCACGTCGGGCGCCACTGGCGGCGGCGCGACGGATTCCGCCGTGCGAGCAGCACCAGCCGGCGGGGACGAATCCGCCTTTGCGAAGGCCTCGGGCGCGGGCGCCGCGGAGCGACCTTCCACGGCTGCGCTCACGGCCGCCGGATCGCCCCCCGAGCGAACGACCGCATACGAGCCGACCGCGAGCACGAGAACGGCCGCCGCCGCGATACGCGGCGTGCCCCAGCGCCAACGCGTATGGCCACGCGCCGTCGCGACCTGTGGCTGGCGGGCACGAGACGCCGCGCCCGCGATCGGGTGCGTGCCATCGGATGAGGCGGTACCCGGCAACACCCCGCCTGGTACATGATCGAGCGCGGCGAGAATCCGTGTCGATGCCGCGATCAATCCGCGCGCCTCGGCCACGGCTTCGGCGCATGCCGCGCAGCCGGCTACGTGTGCCTCGGCCGCTGTGGCGGCATCGGCATCGAGCTGGTCATCGAGCCACGCGTGGATCGTTCCTTCATCAAGATGCGGCATGTCCGCCTCCCTCTCCGGCCGCGTCGCCTGGCGAGCGTTGCAGCGCCTCATACGTCTCGGCGAGCCTGCGACGCGCCCGCGACAACGTGGTCCCCACCGAGCCCACCGAGAGACTCAGCGCCTCGGCAATCTCCTCGTAGTTCAAGCCTTCCTCGCGCATCAGCAGGGCCAGTCGATCGCGTTCGGCCAGCGACTCCACGGCTCGCCGTGCGAGCGCTGCCTCACGAGCCCGGTCCGGCGTGTCCGACTCCGGCATCTCCTGCTCCCGCTCGCGCTCCTCGCTGGCGAGCAGTTGCAGATGGCGACGGCGCCGTTCGTCCTTTCGCGCCGCATCGCGCACAAGATTCGTCGCCACGGCAAAGAGCCATGCCCGTTCGCTCGTGAGGTGATCCTGACGGAGCGCGCGCACGAACGTCTCCTGGGCCACTTCATCGGCCCAGTCACGGTCGCCGAGCCGTCGGGTGAGATAGCGCACCAGCGGCCGGTGATACTCGCGGAAGAGACGTTCGAGTTCGCGTTCGTCCACCTGGTCACCATGCCCTGACTATCCGGTCCAGTTCGCGCTCATCGATCGCGTCGACACCATCGCCGGCGAGCTCGATCGCCACGCTCGTACCGGCCGCGCGCACGCGTTCACCGAGCGGGAAGATATCCCGCAGTTCCTCCAGTCGCGACAGGAGCGCGAAGTACGCCTCGGAGTACGGTCGCACGCGGATCACGCGCATCCCCGTGACATCGCCTCCGTCGGTCCATATACCATCGGCGAGCACGAAGGTGCGCGTGCCGACCCGTCGCGACGCGCTCTCGCCGGGCAATGCATTGGCGGCAGTGAGCGAGTCGATCACCGCGAGCGACGTCGCGCCGCGCTGGGCGGCCGCGCTCTTCGCGGCCTCGAAGCGTGCTTCACGCTGCAGCACGGGCGCTGCGGCCGGCGTCGTGGCCGTTGCATCGGAGGCTCCGGCAGCACCGCGACCGGACGCGCGTCGGCGGAGCTCGTTCGCGACCGGCCGCGGTACGGACATGCCAGGTTCCACCACGAGGTACGAGGAGAACTCCGTCGGAATGCCATAGCGCATGCCGAGCTCCCGGATCTCCTCGTCCATCTCGTGCGAACCACCGCCACGCCGCTTTTCGGCGGTCAGCCAACCGATGCGCTGTGTGGCCCAAAGGCGCGGCACGAAGGCGTTATCGCGCTCGCGCGCCGGAAGACGAACGCGTTCCGACCAGCGCACCGGCCCATCGACGGTGCGCCCCTCGACGATCACGCGCGCCTCGCCGTCGCCCTGGTAGCGCGCGAGCAGCACGAGATCCTGGCCGGCGAAGATGTCGGCCGGGAGCCGTGGATGCACGTCGAGCAACCGCGCGTCGCCGTCCAGGTGCACGCGCACGTCGGTGACCACGGGGCTCGTCAGGCGGCGTGCGACCAGCTCCAGCGTCCGCTCCACCGATTCATCGGGGCGGACGAAGTGCGCCGTTCCGCGCCCCTCCACGGCCAGCTGTTCCACGAGTGCGGCGTTCACGTCGGCACCGACCCCGAAGGCGAACAGCCTGGCGCGGCCGCGGCGGCTCGCGGCGCGTGACGCGATGGCGTCCGGATTGCGCTCGCCCACGGTCGGTTCCCCGTCGGTCACGAACAGCACGAGCGGCATCCGACCGTCCTGTCCACCGCTGCCTAACGCGGCATCAAGTGCACCGGAGATGTTCGTCGATCCCTCCGCTTCCAGCCCGTCGAGATAACGCCGGGCTGCACGCAGGTTCGCATCGGTCGCCGGCACGAAGTCCTCGCGGAACGTGCGCACATCGGTGGAGAAGTCGATGATGCGGAAGCGATCGTCCGCACGCAGCGTTTCCAGCCACTGCCGGCCGGCAGCGCGTGCCTGCTCCATCTTGCGCCCCCGCATCGATCCCGAAACATCGACCACCAGCGTCACGTCGCGCGGCGTGGTGCGCGAGCGGGCGGCCGGCGGCGAGATGGTGAGCAGCGCGAACCGGCTGTCGTTGCGGGGGGCATGCGCGAGCAGCGAGATCGAGGCCGTGCGCGCGTCGCGGACGGGGAGCAGGATCGTCACGTCGCCGGCGTTCCCCACGGCGGTTACCGTGCGGCGCCCCTTGCGATCCGACGTGCGGAGTTCGTGCGTGGGCGAGTACGGCGTGCCGTACGGGTCACTCAGCGGCCAACTCAACGTGAATGTTCGCGTGGGTTCGCCGCGCACGCGCGAGCCGCCCTCGCGCACGGACGTCCGCACCGATCCGCGAACGGACCGAGCGTAGTCCACACGCAGCGCGCGCCCCTCGCGCTCCGCCACCGCCTGGATGCGCACCACCACGTGCTTCTCCTCGCCGGCGGCGATGGGGAAGATCCGCGTGCGCAACAGTCCGCGCCCCATGTATTCCACCAGCGCGGGATCACGCTGGCGGCGAACGATCTCCTCGTAAATGCCCCGCGCCTCCGTGGCAGAGAGCGTCTCGCCCGTCACGAGCTCGCCACCGATCTCGAGCGCGAGATCCTGGAACGCCGCGCCGCGCGGGAGCGGAAACAGATAGTCCGCCTCGGCGATCGCCCCGCCCCGGTTCACGAACGTCTCGGTGATCTCGTAGTGCAGCACACGGTCGCGCAGTTCGGCGCGCACATGACTCGACGTCCGTTCCACCAAGGGAGTGCCGCAGCGCACCTCCGGCATGGCCGGGCAGCGGGCATTCGAGCAGGGTGGCGGACACGGACGCGGGATCACCCACCCCTGCGCGGGCACGGATGAGGCGGTTACGGCAATGGCGAGTAGGGCGAGCAGCGGTCGCATGGCGGTCCCCTGGGTAACGGTCTGCAGGGGAGACGTCGGCGGGGAGGAAAGTTGCACACCTGCTGCGTGCTGAATGCTGATCGCTGTATGCTGTACGCTGCGGCAGCGTGCTGCATGCAGCGCCCCGTCAAGGCCAAGCCGCCTCGACCCCGCAGCCGGATGCAGGCCGCAACCAGCAAGTAGCATGGAGCACGCAGCGTGCGGTCCGTCAAATACCGCGTGCTTCCCTTCTACGCCGCTTGCCCCACCTCATCGATCCGGCGCGCAGCCGCGAGGCGCGGCTCCCACTTCCGCATCATCGCCATGAACGCCTTCCCGGCGTCGGGGTCGAACTCGGTGCCGATGCCCTTCTCGATATACTCGAGCACCCGCGCCGGCTCCCACGCATCGCGATACGGACGGCGGGTGCGCAGCGCATCGTACACGTCGCAGACGTGCACCAGCGTGCTGGCCCGATGGCACTGGCAGCGATAGTGCCGCTCGGGGTAGCCACCGCCGTTGATCATGATGTGGTGCTCGAACGCCACCAGCGCGGCAACCTCCAGCTCCTGGTCGCTGCCGAGGATGAGCCTTGCCCCCTCGACCGTATGCTGGCGCATGATCTCCCACTCCGGCGGCGAGAGGTTGCCGGGCTTGGTGAGGATCTCCCGCGGCACACGCACCTTGCCGAGATCGTGGAGCATGCCGGCCACGCCGTACGAACGCACCTCGCGTGGTGCAAGTCCCATGTACTCGGCCAGCCCCATCGCCAGCACGCTCACGTTCAGCGCATGCGTCGTGGTGTACTGGTCGAACTCCTTGAGCTGCAGCAGCGGCAGCATCATCGCGCCGCCACTGTGCATCGCACCCGACAGCGAACGCACGACGGCCTCTGCCTCGACCAGCGGAATCCGCTCGCGCGCGCCCACCTCGTCGTGGATCCAGACCACGGTATCGGCCTCGACGTCGAGGTCGAGGGCAGCCAGCTCGGCCAGCTCGTCGAAGCGATCCTCATCGGGGGACCGTGCGCCACCGCGCACGCCGATGCTGCCGAAACGGATGCGGTCGAGGGCGACGACAGCATCGGTCGCGGCCGACTGCCCCGCCGACGCCGAGCGCGGGGCGAGTCGGGTCAGCACGATGTCGAGCAGCGCACGATAATCCGCTTCGGTAGTGCCGGCGTCGAACTCGAGACGCTGCATGCCGATCGATGCCAGCCGCTCCGCCCAATCCCATCCGTCGAGTCCACGCATGGTCTGGCGGCCGTGGATCACGTCGCCATCCACAAAGGTGAAACTCGCATCGGCGGTGACGTCGAGCAGGGCGCGCAACTGCGCGAACGACGATTCGGCCGCGCGCAGCCGGGCCGGGTGGCTCGGCGCATACAGCGACATCGTGGCGAGGGCCTGGGCCATCGACGTGAGGAAGCGCAGCGCCTCGTTCATGCGGCACCCACCCGCGCGACGGCGGCTCGCAGCTCCGCGTTGCCGCTCCTCGCCGCGAGCGAGATGGCGATCGCCACCTCCGGCGATCGCGACCAGTGCGTGGCCATGCCTTCAACGGCGGCCACGAGCATCGGCGATGCGTCGCGCAACCGGGCGCGCCCCACGATCCACGAACGGCGCAACGAGGCGCGCACCATCCATCGCATGGCCTCATCCGACCGCGTCGCGGCCAGCGCTCGCACGACCAACGCACGCACATCCTCGCTCAGCGATTCGTCCGACACCCGGCGCAGCAGCTGCGGCACGAGCGCCGGCGTGGCGTGCTTCATCGCGGCGCCGAGTGCAAGGCCGAGCACGCGCTCATCGTCATCATCGAGCGCCAGCAGCATGGCCGGCTCGCGGAAAGCTTCGCGACGCAGCATGCACCGCACCGCATCGCGACGGAGGCCGGCGTCCGTACTCTCGGCCAGCGGCATCGGCGAGAAGTCACGAGGCCACTGCTCCATCCGGTCGAAGAGGGCAACCATCCGTCGCTGTTCAGCCGGGCGCGCGCCGCCGATGCGGGCGGACATGACCTCGGCGGCATCGTCGGACACGGAGAGGAGCAGGTCGGCCACATCCTGACGTGGCTCGTCCGTGCCCAGCCATTCGTCGAGCAGCGGTTCCACAGCAGCTCTTCCCAGTCGTTTCGTCAGGCGCTCGAGCAGCCGCATCGGCGTCTCCTCGCGCCCGAGGAGGCGCCGCAGCAGCCGCGGGCTCGTCACGTACGATTCCAGTTCGTCGCGGGCCGGCCCTTCCGGTGCTTCCGTCAGGATCGACACCAGCTCCATGGGATCGTCCTGCTGGCGCATGCGATCCAGGGCGCGAAGCGTCGGCGGCCCCACCACGCCAACCTCCAATGAGAGCTGGACGATGCGTTCGGCTGCGACGAGCGGCCGAGCGTTTCCGGGCGCGGTCACGGTGCGTGCGGCAGCAATCGACTCGAGCGCGATCGTGTACTCGTCGGGGTTGGGATCGGTGAGGTTCCAGCTTCCAACGAGCTCACGGACCTGGTCGCGCAGGGCGCCGTCTGCCTGTTCGCGCGAGTCACCGGCCGCAACGTCCGCGTGCGCGGCGAGCTTCTTGAGCAGGCGGAGGAAGGAGTGCGAGATGGTCTGGCCGGTGACTGACGCGGCCGCCTGCACCACGTCGACGACGGCATCGGCGGCGAGCACGTTCGTCGCGCGCTCAAGGAAATCGGCGCGCGCAGCGGAATCGCCCTCGATCGCGAGGATGCGGCTCAGCGTCTGCGGCCGCATGCCGCGAATGATCCGCGACACCCGACGGCGCAGGGCGTCGGCGGCCGGACCCTGGGTGGTCTCGAGCTGGTCGACGATTCGCGCGAGCTGCCCCGCCACTGCGTGGTCGCGTGCCTGGTCGATCGAGCCATCGAGGCGTCTGGCGATCTCGTCGGGGTCGACAGTGTCGCCGTGGTCGAGCGCCGCCCGCGCGAGCCCCACCCAGAGACCGTCGTCCTCCGGCTCGGAGCTGCCATCGACGTCGACGCGTTCGTCGGACGAAGAGCGAGCAGAGGCGCCGCCACCGGCCACGAGTTCGAGTTGATCGAAGGTGAGCGGCGCCAGCCGCAGGTGCGGCCAGCGCTGGAGCGCGTCCTCGCCGCGCAACCCGAGCGGACGGTTCTCGGCCCCGTCGCACGTTTCATCGGCGATGGTCGCGAGAAACGAGGTCAGCTCGTCGGCATCGACACCGGCGGTAATCCGAACGCCCGCGATCTGCTGGCGATAGAGCTTGCGCGCCAGGTCGGAGATCGCGACATGATCGGAGGTCAGCGGCTTGCCGTCGACGAGCATGCGGTCCCTGGCGACCGCGAGCGCGACGGAGTCGCCGCCGCCGAGCGCGTGGCCGATGTGCGCGACCAGCTTGTCCACCGCCGCGCGAACCAGCGGATGCGTGACCGGGTAGATCGCGGTGCGCTGCATTGCCGCCGCGAGCCCGCGCACGATATCGGCGCGGGCTCGGACGGGATCCATGGCAGGGATCGGTGCAGCGGGTACGGCGGAGGCGGTCATCCGGCGTCGGCTGGCGTGCGTGTCCCGCGGTGGTAAACGGTGGCGCGGGAAGCGCCCGCTCCGGCGTGGGGCGGGCGTTCTGATTAGTCGACGATCATCCGGTGACCTGCGTTACGCTCCGCCGGGGCGGGGGTGGCTGACGCCCGCTCAACTCGCCATGCGCTTCGCCCCGTTGCGCACCGCCCGGGCGGGGGGGCTGCCAGCGGACCGCAAATGGTGCTGCCGGGTCCGTCGTTCGTCGGCGTGAGGTGCACTTCAGAGGAGATACCGTCGTTCGGACGGGACGCCGTGACGGTCGTGTCCCGAGGCGCGACGGACGCGCCGGGATCGAGTGCTGTCGGGTGATGACAGGCAGGGATCGCGAGCAGCAGGGCTCCGGCACCGAGCGTTAGGCAGGGAACGCGATGGAGGGTGACCGCCGTGCCCCAGCGGGCGGCACTTCGAGTACCAGGATTCCGGTCGCACGTGGGACCGATCCGTCGGCGGCCAGCCGATTCGGTAGCCGCTGGTTCGGGACTTCTCGGTGAATCACGAGGTGCCGCCTTGCTTTGGCTTCGGTCGCTTCGCCGGCCCAGGGGTGTCGAGCGTTCGGGGGCAGGCCCGCCGCGTCCGCCGCCTCGTGATCGCCGCGAACGAGGAGCCACCCGCGCCCGATTGCACCGGCCCCTGCGGATGAGCATCAACAGCCCGGAGCCTCGCCACGTATCGTACGTGACCACTGGCGACTCCCCTTGCGCCACCCGTTGCCGGCTTGCTTCATTGGCTGGCCCCGTCTCAGGAGCACCTTCGGCATGACGGCTTCTCGTTCGATAATCGCATTTACCGCTGTCTGCGTGCTCGCCGGCGCCTCCTCGCGCGCCTTCGCGCAAAGCGGAACGACGGGCATGGATCACGGCAATCACCGCATGGGCCCTGAGATCGTCATCCCGAAGGGCGCGCTCTATACCCGGGCGGACGTCGAGTTCATGCAGGGCATGATCGCCCACCACGCCCAGGCCATCGTGATGTCGCGGATGGCGGAGGCGAACCGCGCCAATCCGCAGGTGCTCAAGCTCTCGAGGAAGATCGACCAGTCGCAGATTCCCGAGATCATCATCATGCAGGACTGGCTCCGTCGGCACGGGCAGTTCGCCCCGGACACGGCCTCCTGGCACGACATGCGGATGGACGGCATGCTCACCGACGAGGAGTTGACGGCGCTCAGCGGGGCAAAGGACGTTGCCTTCGACCGGCTCTTCCTCAACGGCATGATCAAGCACCACGCCGGCGCGCTCCAGATGGTCGACGACCTCTTGACGTCCCCGGGCGCCGGCCAGGAAGTGGATGTCAATGTCTTCGCCAACGATGTCGCCACTTCCCAGACGGCCGAAATCGGCATCATGAGGCGTTTGCTATCGCAGCTCCCCCCCGAGTGAATCGTCCCACGTCCCTATCCTGGAACAGACCTCGATGCGTATGATGCGTGGCTCCATCCTGCTGCTCGCGACGACCGTCGTGCCGACCCTCCTGGCGGCACAGACGTATCCGACCAACAAGGATCCCCGAAGCACTCTCAAGCCCGGCCGTTACGACGCGGGCATTGCGATCAGCAACATGAAGCAGGTGTCGCACGTGAAGAAGCCGGCGGCATTCGACTCGGCGGCCGGCTTGAAATTCATCAACTCCGACCTGGCGTTCGGCACCCACTACGTCTATCAGGCGAACTTTGCCGGCTTTACCATCTGGGACATCACCGACCCCGCCAACCCGGTGCTGGCGTCGGCGACGAAGTGCATCACATCGCAGGGTGATCCGACCATCGTCGGCAACCTGCTCTTCCTCTCCGCCGAGGGCGCGGGCAACCGCAACGATTGCGGTGACGGGGGCGTGCAGGACCCGAAGGACCATATGGCCGGCGTTCGCATCTTCGACGTGTCCAACCCGAAGGCGCCGAAGCTCGTGAAGAACGTGCAGACCTGCAAAGGCTCGCACACGCACACCCTCGTGCCCAGCCCGAAGGATCCACGGATCATCTACCTCTACGTGTCGGGACAGCAGGCCGCGCGACCGGAAACGGAGTTGGCGGGGTGCAAGAACGGCACGGACCCCGCCGACCCGACGAACTCACTCTTTCAGCTCGACATCATCAAGGTACCGCTCGATCACCCCGAGCAGGCGCGCGTGATTCCCGGTGCGCGCATCTTCACCGGCCTCGATGGCGGCGAGGAGTGCAAGCAGTTCTGCGTTCCGGCAGACCCGCGCCGGCAGGCGGCCCGCAGAGCCCGCCCCGCGCCCGATCCGACGATGCCCACCGGTCCGCGCAATTGCCACGACGTGACGGCGTATCCGGCGATGAACCTGCTCGCGGCGTCCTGCTCCACGCACTCCATCATCGTCGACATCTCGAACCCCGAGAAGCCGGTTCGCCTGGACGCGCTCATGGATACGAACAACTTCCAGGGGCGGCATACGGCGGCGTTCAGCAACGACGGGAAGAAGGTCATCCAGACCGATGAGTGGGGCGGCGGGACGGGCCCCATGTGCCAGGCGTCGAGCATGATCGAGCTCGGCGGCAACACGGTGATCTCGCTCGACGCGAAGCAGAAGCAGACGCAGCGTGCCTACTTCAAGCTGCCGTCGGCGCAGGCGGCCGAGGAGAACTGCGTATCGCACAACGGCGGCATCATCCCGGTGCCTGGCCGCGACCTGTACGTGCAGGGATGGTATCAGGGTGGCGTGAACATCATGGACTTCACCAGCCCCGACAGCGCCTTCGAGATCGGCTACTTCGACCGCGGCTCCATCACCCCGCCACGGGGCGCCGACGTGCCGGCGCCACCGGTCGACCCGTCCGTGCGAGGCGGAGGCAACGCCATCGGCGGGTCGTGGGGGGCGTATTACTGGAACGGCCTCATCTTCTCGTCGGAGCTCGATCGAGGGATGGACATCCTGGAGCTGACGCCGAGCGCACACCTGTCAGCGAACGAGATTGCCGCGGCGAAGCTGGTGCGATTCGATGCCTACAACCCGCAGAGCCAGCCGAAGATGACGTGGCCGCCGGCGTTCGTCGTCGTGCGGTCGTATCTCGACCAGCTTGTGCGGAACGGTGGGCTCGCTTCGGAGCGAACGGCAGCCATCGCCTCGGCGCTCGACATCGCGGAGATGAAAAGTGGCGCTGCCCGTGCCACGGCGCTGAACGAACTCGCGCGGCAGGTGGACAGGGATGTCGCCGGAGCGAAGGATGGTGCTCGCGTGCGTACGATGGCCGGCGAGATCCGGCGACTCGCGACAGCGTCGAAGTAAGCCGGCGAGCGAGTCATGAACGGCAACGGGCGCCCTGATGAGGGGCGCCCGTTGTGCGTGCATCCAGGTAGCGATCTCGGAGACGGCATTTCGTGGATGCGGCGGCCGCCCCGCAACGGCATCCGCACCGCGTTCATCAGCAGCAAGCGTCGTTCTGGCGCCGGCGCGCATGGCGTGAAGCTGCGTTCGAGCCAGGCCGATGAAGGGCTCGCCTACCGCCTGAAACGTTCCAGATACACCAGGCCGTCCTCGGAATCGGTGCGGGCCACGACGGAGTCGATGAACGCGCCTCGCTCCTGGTCGAATCCGTTACCCTCGAAGTAGAATCGACCTTGCCGGTCGGTTCCCCGAGCTCGAGCCAGTCCGCCCGGCACAGCGCCTGCGGGCATCGGGAGCGAGGTTGACGCGACAACTGCGCCGCTGAGCGCGCAGATGACGCTGCCGTGCCGAGGTTGGGCACCATCTGCTGGCGGTATGGTTCCTTCCGGCTGCGATGGCTGCAGAGTCGCCATAGCGGTAGGCTTCAGCGGCCAGCGGCCCTTCCGAAGCTGATCTCGAGAAGATGAGCAGCCGCCAATCCGGGTTGGTTCGCAACGCTGGCATCCCCATCGTCGCGGGTCGCGGACTTTCCATCACCGCTGCCGGCTCAGGCGGTCACGTCGCCGTGATCAGCCGAACCATGGCGGACCGGTGGTGGCCGGGCCGGCCAACGTGGTCACCTTCAGGGTTCAGGTCGCCCCGATCAGGAGGACGGCGGTGGTGGGGGGCGGGGTCTTCGCAGTGATATCGACGCGACATCGATATCCCATCGGTCATGCCGGAGGTGGTAAGCCAAGCCAGCGGCGGCCCACCAGAACCGCGCCGTTCGGCCCCCACCCCCGTCACCGCGCCCGTATTCACCCCGGCGGAATCCGCCCCGGCGTATATGGCGCCCCCGCCGCATCCAGTGCCTGCTCGATCGGCGGCAGGTCCCGCTCCACGAGCTGGCGCAGCCGCACGAGCTCCGCATCCAGCAGCCGGCTCGCCAGCGCGAACTCCTCCCGCGCTGTCGTCGTCGGCACCGCGAGCGCCCGGCCCAGGTCACCGCCGATCCCGCGCACGCGCGACTGGATGGAAGGCGGCGTGCCTTCGTTGCGCGACGAGAGCGCCCGGTCGCCGTTCAGCTTCCGCTGGATGTCGTCCATGGTCCGCTGCAGCGCGCGCACGCGATTGTGGATCTCCACCGGAATCGTGGGCGTGGCGTCGATGGCGCGGCTGATCGCCGTGAGACGCGCGTCGGTGGTGCTCGCGAGCTGCGAGACCCCGGTCGCCCGGCGATTCAGCGTGGTCACCGAATCGAGAAACTGCGCCAGGATCCGGCGATCCTGCGGCGTGGCCACACCGGCGGGATCGACCGTCACGTTGATCGGCATCGGACCGGCGAGCTCGGTGATCGTGCCGCGAACCCGCTTGGCGATGCTCACCGCGTAGCGCCCCGGGGCCACGAACGGCCCACCGCGAGGCGCAGCCGTCCCCTCGTTCTCTTCCTCGTCATCCCCACCCCCACCACCGCGCCCGCCGCGTGGCGAGTCGGCGGGACCGCGAAGATCCCACGCCACCCGGTTGAAGCCACGCCGCATGGGGCCGGTGAAG
>DASSBZ010000196.1:0-8844 GCA_035698205.1 Gemmatimonadaceae bacterium
AAGGCCTTCAGGCTGGCCGTGTCGCGCCGGGCCGCCAGCCAGAAGACCGCGAAGCTGCGCGCGTCGGCGGGATCAGGCTGCCGCGCCCACGACGCGAAGAGTCGATCGGCGCTGTCCGGCGGGATGACCCCCACCAGCGCAGCCTCCACCGTGATCCACGCCGCGGTGCTGTCGGCCAGCGACATCGCCTCGCGATAGTGGCCACGCAGCGCGTTGGCGTTGGCGATGCCGAACTTCGCCATCTGCGCGTATGCCTTGCCGTTGTCACCTTCACTCGCGCCCTGAAGCGCCCGCGCCATGCGCAGTTGCGTCTCGGCGGTATCGGCGAGCAGCAGCAGGCTGCCGAATGCCGTGCCGATCACCTGTGGCGACTCGTTGCGGATCACGCTGTCCAGCGAGATCGACCCTGCCTTCGCCGGATCGAGCAGCCCGGCCATCAGGCGCGCGCTGGCGGCATGAACGTCGATGGGGTGGAGCGCCAGATACTGCCGGATGTAGCGCTGTGCGCCGGCGATATCCTGTTGGCGCACCGCGAGGTCGATGAGGTGCACGTACGACGGCGCGAACGCCGAATCGAGCGCAAGCGAGCGATCGAAGGCATCGCGCGAGGCCGACAACGACTCGGTGCTCGGGAAGTAGAACCAGAGGTGGTACTGCGCGTCGCCGAGCTTGAACCAGAGTTCCGGATCGTCGGGGAACGACTGCGTGCCGCGACGCAGCAACGCGAACAGGCGACGAGCCAGCGAGCGCTTCTCGGCTGCTGGCGCCTTGCGCAACCCCGACTGGTCGAGAATCAGCGCGGCGAACATCGAATCGCCGGCCACGAGCAGGCTCTCGCGCGGAGCCAGTCCGTGATTGAGCTCACCCGCGCGCAAGGCGAAGTCGTAGCCGGACATCTCCGCCGTCCCCGCCGCCGCGGTCTTCCACCCCATTGCATTCGACAGGTGACGCAGCGCCGGAGCGAACGTGGAATCGCTGTCGATTGCGCGCCGGTAATAGACCGCGGCCGAGTCCCAGTCGCTGCGCCGGTAGTGCTGCTCGCCCTGCAGGAACGCCTTGATCGCGGTCGGCGACGCCGAGCCGATCGCCGAACGACGAGTGGCGCCGAGGATGACGGTCTCTCCCAGCTCACGCAGCACGCGCAGCGAGAGTGAGTCGGCGAGGCGATCCATGCGGCTGGATGCCTCGACGAGGTCGATGGCGCTGCGCTCGCCGGCGCTGGCCACGTCGATGACGCGCGCCGTGAGGCGGACCGAGTCGGCGCCCGATGGGACGATGCGGCCGACGACGGCGAACCCCGCACCGGTGGCGCGCCCGAAGTCGGCCACCGACTGGCGATCGGAGTTGCCCTTCCACTTTCGGACCGAGACCGCCGGCGCCACGGTGCGAATGGGACCGGCGCCATCGAGATTGGCGGCGAGGATATCGACCATCCCCTCCTGCCACACGGCCAGCTCTGGCGCGAGCACGTCGAACGGGGCGATGGCAACGAGCGCGGGATCGAGCGGCAGTGCGGCATCGCCGCGCCCGAGCATGAAGGCGGCGGCCGCGGCGACAACCGCGATGCCCCCGATGGCGGCGAACGTGACACGACGACGCGACGGCGTGCGACGACGCCCCACGGCGACCCCTAACGCGTCGCGGAACTCGCGCGCGCTCTGGAATCGTTCGTCGGGGACCTTGTTGAGCGCCGTGGCAAGGGCGGCAGCGAGTGCCGGCGGCGTGTCGGCGCGCAGCTCATCGATGGGCCTGGGCGTGGCCGTGAGATGCGCCGTGAGGACGGCCAGCGGCGTCGGTCCGGCAAACGGCGGCTGCCCGGAGAGCATCTCGTAGCCGACCACGGCGAGCGCATACAGGTCGGACCGCGCGTCGAGGTTCTGCTCACCCGCCGCCTGCTCGGGGGACATGTAGCCCGGCGTCCCCATGGCCATCCCCACCTCGGTGAGGCGGGCCGCGGGCTCCGTCACCCCCGGACTCTGCGGACCGGCGAGGACGGCGGCGATGCCGAAGTCGGCGAGCACGGCGACGCCGTTGGAGAGCAGGATGTTCTCGGGCTTGACGTCACGATGGACTACGCCGCGCTCGTGCGCATAGGCGAGCGCGCCAAGGAGTTCGGAGAGGATGCGGACCACGTCGTCCACGGGCAGTCGCCCCTCGCGCGCGAGCCGATGCCGGAGCGATTCCCCCTCCACATACGGCATGACGTAGTAGAGGAGCCCCTCGCGTGCACCGGTGGCGAGCACGGGGAGGATGTGCGGATGCTGGAGCAGCGCCGTGAGTTCGAGTTCGCGCTTGAAGCGCGCGGTGCTCGCCTCGCTCGTGAGCTCCGGCAGGAGCAGCTTGATGACGACGTGTCGGTTGAGCGACTGCTCGACGGCCAGGAAGACACGGCTCATGCCTCCACCGCCAAGCTCACGCTCGATGCGGTATGCGTCGCCGAGTGCGTGTTGGAGTCGATCCTGAAGCTGGGACACGTGTCGGGGGCGGGGCGTGTTTCGGGCGATCGTGCACCAATTGTAGCACGGAGGCGCCTGCTTCGCGCCCCTCGGATGGAACACCGGAGGGGGGAATCGGTGCCGTGAGTACCGTGAGTCACGACGTGCGCGGTATCCGATGGGTTTCGCGACGGGTGGTGCGCCGGCCGCACGGCCGAGCACGAAACCGGGGGTTTGCGCGCGCGTATGGCAGGGGCGTGACATACGTGGTCGCGCGGTGCCGGGGTCCGGCTGGCGTGTGACGAGGTGGACCGCGGCCGGGTTGGGCACGCCAACGGCTGACGCCGCAATGACTGGACGCTGGCCGGCACTTCACGGATGTATGCAAGCGGTTGCTTGCATCGCGCGCCGGGGCCCGTTAGGTTCGCTCCACCATGATCAGTCGCCAGAAACTCCTGCGCGCGGCGGCGCGCGTGTTCGGGGAACACGGATTCCGGGGGGCCACCACCCGCCGGATCGCCGAGCAGGCGGGCGTCAACGAGGTCACCCTCTTCCGGCTCTTCGGATCCAAGTCGGCGCTCATTGCCGAGGCGGTCCGCGAGTACGGTCCGCCCAGCCCCCAGGATACCACCCTCCCTGATGTGCCGAGCCGCCCGCTGCGGGAACTCGAACGCTACAGCGACGCCCTGCTCGCCCACATGCGCCTCAACCGCGGCGTCATCCGCAAGGCGATGGCCGAACTGAATGAACATCCGGAGATGGCCGGCTGCATGAGCGAAGGGCGCGACTGTGCCTTCCACGAACTCCTGCGGTGGACGCGACGGCTCGAACGCCCCGGACCGGCCGTCAGCGAGGCCGAAGCGCGCGCCGCCGTGGCCATGCTGCTCGCGGCGCTCTTCGCCGACGCCATGTGGCGCGACGTGGGGCGCGAGACCTACCCACAGCCCGAAGCGCGCGCATCGAGACTCTACGCCACGCTCTTCCTGCGCGCGCTCAACTGCCTCGAGCCGCGTCGCGCCACGCGCGCCGCCGCGACAAAGAACGGCGCTCGCCGGCCGTCCACCCGGACGCGTCCCTGAGCCCTGCCGCTTTCCCTACCGAAACGAACCATGTCATTCGCCGGACTCCGACTCCGCACCGCGCCGTGCCTCGCGCTGCTGCTGGCGATTGCGCCGCTTCCACTGCTCGCCCAGCAGCCCGCCGCGGCCACCGTGCCGGTGCGCACGCTCTCCCTCGCCGACGCCATTCGTGTCGCCTCCGCCGAGAGCGAGGCGGTGCGCATCGCCGCCGCCGGTACCCGACGCGCCCGCGGCCAGCAGCTCCAGGCGCGCAGTACCCGCCTGCCGCAGATCAGCGGCTCGGCGTCGTATGCGCGCACGCTCGACAGCCAGTTCGAGGTCTTTCAGCAGGACGCCACCGAACCGGGACCGGACGTCCCGCCCGTGCCGCCTGACGACAACACCACGTACTTCCAGCCGTGCACGCGCTACCTCGCCCCCGGCGGGGCGAGCGAGGCCGAACGGGTCGCCGGGCTCGAACAGTTCGCTCGCTGCTCCAACGGCGGCGGCATCGACTTCACGCGTGCCGGCTTCGGTGCGGCCAATCAGTACAATCTCGGGCTCACCGGCTCGCTCACGCTCTTCGCCGGCGGCCGCAACGTCGCGCAGGTCCGCGCCGCATCCGCCGGACGCGAGTCAGCGGAGATCGAGCTCACCTCGCAGCGGGCGCAGATCGCCCTCGACGTGACCGAGGCCTACTTCGACGCCGCGCTCGCCGACCGGCTCGTCGCCATCGCCGAGTCGTCGCTGGTGCAGACGCAGACGGCCGTGCAGCAGACGCGCCTCGCGCGGCAGGTGGGCAACCAGTCGGAGTTCGACCTGCTCCGCGCCGAGGTCACGCGCGACAACCAGGTGCCACAGGTGCTGCAGTCGCGTACTCAGCGCGATCTCGCCTACCTGCGCCTGAAGCAACTGCTCAACGTGCCCTACTCGGATTCGCTCGACCTCTCCGACAAGATCATCGATGCCGAGCCGGTGCCCGCGGCCCGCGCCGTGACCCTGCCGGCCGCGCCGATCGCGCTCGCCGCGCCGGACACCAGCGTTGGCGTCCGCGCGCCGGTGCGCCAGCTCGAACAGTCGGTGCGCGCGCAGGAGGCGCAGCTCGACATGGCGAAGTCGGAGTGGTGGCCCACGATCTCGCTCTCGTCGTCGTATGGCCGCGTGGCCTTCCCGTCAGGGGGCATTCCGGAGTGGGGGAACTTCCTCACCAACTGGACGGTCACGCTCGGCGCGACGATCCCCATCTTCACCGGGGGGCGCACCCGCGGCCAGCAGATGGTGGCCGAAGCCAACCTGGCCGAGACGCGCGCGCGGCTGGACCAGACGCGCGAGTTCGCCGCGCTGAACGCGCGACAGGTGCAGTACGAGCTGGCACAGGCCGAGGCGCAACTGCGCGCCACCGGCGGCACGGCACAGCAGGCACAGCGCGCGTATCGCATTGCCGAAGTGCGCTACAGCGAAGGGATCTCCACCGGACTTGAACTGTCCGAGTCGCGCGTGCTGCTGCAGCAGGCCATGGCCAACCGGGCCCGCGCCGCGCGCGACCTGCAGGTGGCGCGGGTGCGACTGGCCCTGCTCAAGGACCTGCCCATCGATGCGTCGGGCAACCTGAACGTGCCGGCGCTGCCGGCGCAGGGGAGCGGCGCGCTCCAGGTGGCACCGCAGGGCGGGAGTGCAGCACCGAACACACAGCAACCGCGGGCGACCACCGCGGGATTCCCGGGAACCGGACTATGAGAACGCCTGACCTGAATCACATGCGTACGACGGCCGCCGTTGCGCTGGTGCTCGCTGCCCTGTCGACCCTTGCGGCCTGCGGGCGGGAAGAAACCGCCGAGGCGTCGCCGGCGGCTGAGCAGATGCGCATCGGCCCGGAGAACATCGTGGTCGTGCAGAACGAATCCATCGCCACCGGGCCGGCCATCTCCGGCGAACTGCGTGCCGAACGTGAGGCCACGCTGCGCGCCGAGCTGGCGGGTGCCGTTCGCGCGACATTCGTCGACGCCGGGAGCCGCGTCGGTGCGGGCACGGTGCTGGCCCAGATCGACGACGTGGCCGCGCAGGACAACTTCCTCTCCGCGCGATCGGCGGTCACGGCCGCCCAGTCGGCGGCGGACCTCGCGAAGCGCGAGCACGAGCGTCAGCAGCGGCTGTTCGACGCGGGCGCGATCGCCGAGCGTGACCTCGAGGTCGCGCGCCGTGCCGACATCGCGGCCGCCTCACAACTGGCGGATGCCAAGGCACGCATGACGCTGGCGCGCACGCAGCTCGATCATACCAAGGTCCGTGCCCCATTCGCCGGCGTGATCGCGCAGCGCATGGTCTCGGCCGGTGACTACATGCAGACCGGCGGGGAGATGTTCCGGATCGTCGATCCGCGCAGCATGCGCTTCGAGGCTTCGGTTCCGGCGACGGATCTCTCGGAGGTCCAGGTCGGTGCGACCGTCACCTTCTCGGTGAACGGCTATCCCGGCCGTTCGTTCCAGGGGAAGGTGTCGCGCATCAACCCGGCCGCCGATCCCACCACGGGGCAGGTGCGCATCGTCGTGAGCATACCTAACGAGAAGTCGGCGCTGGTGGGCGGGCTGTTTGCCGAGGGTCGCGTGGCGACCGAGCGGCGCGACGGCATCAGCGCGCCCGTCGCCGCGGTCGACCTGCGCGGTATCCGGCCGTTCGTAATGCGCCTGAAGGCCGGCAAGGTGGAGAAGGTCGTAGTGGAAGTTGGCCTGCGCGACGACGAGCGCGAGACGGTGGAGCTGGCGTCCGGTGTTGCGGCGGGCGACACGCTCCTGCTCGGCGCGGCGCGTGGCATTACGGCGGGAACCGCGGTCCGGGTGTCGGTGCCAACCGACCAGCCCGCAGAACCGCGCTGACGAGAACGGGGTTCACTCATGTTGATTTCCGATTTTGCAATCAAGCGGCCGCTGGTCACCGTCGTGGCGATGGTCACGCTGGTGATCTTCGGCCTGTTCGCGTTGCTCACGCTGCAGACCGACGAGTTTCCCGACGTACAGCCGCCGTTCGTGAGCGTGGGTGTGCTGTATCCGGGCGCGTCGCCGGACGGGGTGGAGAAGGAGGTGCTCGACCCCGTGGAGGAGGCCATCGCGGCGATCAGCGGCGTGAAGAAGGTGACGGGGCGCGCCGAGGACGGCTTCGGATTCGTGCTCGTGGAGTTCCAGTTCGAGAAGCCGCTGCTGGAGGCCACGCAGGACATTCGAGACGCGATCTCGAGCATCCGGAACGACCTCCCGACGGAGATGGAGGAGCCGATCATCCGGAAGTTCAACGACACCGACCTGCCGATCGTGTCGCTGGCACTCAACTCAAGCACGCTCTCGCCGGCGGAGCTGACGCGGTTGGCCGACCCCGGCATCACGCGCGAGCTCCGTTCGATTCCAGGCGTGGCCGATGTGACGGTGCCGGGAGCGGTGGAGCGTGAGCTGACCGTGCAGCTCCGCCCCGACGCCATGCAGGCGGCGGGGGTGAGCGTGCAGGACGTGGTGGCAGCGCTCCAGTTGCAGAACCTCGCCGCGCCGGTCGGCAACGTGAAGGGGGAGCTCGACGAGCGTTCGATCCGGCTGCGCGGCCGGCTCCAGGATCCCCAGGAGTTCGCGCAGCTCATCGTGACACGCCGCAACGGGCAGCTCATTCGCCTCGGACAGGTCGCCAGCATCGAAGACGGCACCGAGGAGGCCCGCACGATCGCGCTCTATAACCAGCGCGAGGCGGTCGGGATCGATATCAAGAAGTCGAAGGGTTACAGCACAACCACGGTGGCCAGCGAGATCTTGTCGCGCGTCGACCAGTTGCGCCCCACGCTCCCCGCCGGCACCACGATGGACGTCGTGAAGAACAGCGGCAAGAACGTCGAGGCATCGGTCGAGAACGTCCAGGAGGCGCTGCTCGAGGGCGCGCTGCTCACCGTGCTGGTGGTGTTCATCTTCCTGAACTCGTGGCGGTCGACGGTCATCACCGGGCTGGCGTTGCCGGTGTCGGTGCTGGCGTCGTTCATCGCCGTCTGGGCCATGGGATTCAAGCTCGAGACGATGTCGCTGCTCGGGCTGTCGCTGGCCATCGGCATCCTGATCGACGATGCCATCGTGGTGCGCGAGAACATCGTGCGACATGTGGAGATGGGGAAGGATCACTACACCGCCGCGCGTGAGGGGACCGACGAGATCGGCCTCGCGGTGGCGGCGACGACGTTCTCCATTCTCGCCGTGTTCATCCCCATCGGCTTCATGCCGGGGGTGGGCGGGCAGTGGTTCAAGCCGTTCGCGCTCACGATTGCCTGCTCGGTGCTGGTCTCGCTGTTCGTCTCCTTCTCGCTCGACCCCATGCTGTCGGCCTACTGGGCGGACCCGCACAAGGAAGAGCACGAGAAGTCGTGGGTCACGCGGCTGCTCGACCGGTTCAACGGCTGGTTCAACCGGCAGGCGCAGCGCTACAAGAAGGTGATTGCGTGGGCGCTCGATCACCGATGGATCGTCGTGGGCATCGCCGTGGCGACATTCTTCTTCGCGCTGGCCATGCCGGCGATCAGCATCGGTGGCAAGTCGCTGGTGGGTGTGAGCTTCTTCCCCTCCGACGACAACTCGGAGGTGCTGATCAAGTTGGAGACGCCCCCTGGCTCCAACCTCGACTACACGCGGCTCAAGGCCGAAGAGGCGGCGCAGATCGCGCGCCGGCACCCCGAGGTGGCGTACACGTACACCACCCTGGGTGACGCGGCATCGGGCGCTGTGGACGTCGGTACCATCTATGTACGCCTCGTGCCGATGGACGAGCGCGACATCCTGCAGGAACCGTTCGCGGCTGTCCTGCGCGACGAGATGTCGCACATTGGCGGCGTGACGCTGTCGGTGTTCGCGAACGTGTGGGGTGGCGGTGTGAAGCAGTTGCAGATCGAGGTACGCGGCCCCGATGTGGCGTCCATCACGACGGCTTCGGAAACGATCGAGGACATGGTGCGCGCCATCCCCGGTGCCACCGACGTCGGGCTGTCATCGAAGGGGCAGAAGCCCGAACTCAACGTGGACCTGAATCGCGGTGTCGCCGGTTCCATCGGCGTGACCGTGGGGCAGGTGGCGCAGGCGCTGCGGCCGGCGTTCGCGGGGATCGACGTGGGCGACTGGGAAGATCCTTCGGGTGAAGTGCGCGACGTGCGGGTGCGGCTGGCGCCGGAGGCACGGCGCCGCGCCGCTGACCTGCGTCAACTTCCCATCCAGGTGTTCGGCCCCGATGGTACGCCGGCCAACGTCCCACTCGGCCAGGTGGCAACGATCGACGAGAGCCTCGGCCCCGCCGTCATCAATCACCTCGACCGTGATCTCGTGGTGAACGTGGAGGCG
>DASSBZ010000197.1:0-6512 GCA_035698205.1 Gemmatimonadaceae bacterium
CCGACCACCGGCCTCGACCCGCAATCGCGGCGTCAGCTCTGGTCGCTCATCGAGTCGTTCCGCGCGAAGGGCGGCACGGTGCTGCTCACCACGCACTACATGGACGAGGCCGAGCGGCTGTGCGACAACATCGCGATCGTCGATCACGGCCAGGTGATCGCGCTGGGAACATCACGCCAACTGATCCGCTCGTTAGGCGCCGAGCATGTGGTGGAATTCGCGCTGCGCGACGACAACGGCGACGGCAACGATGCTCCATGGCGGGCGCTGACCGGCGTGCTGAGCGCGCGCCGCGATGCCGGCACCTGGTCGCTGCAGACCGAAGCCGCGCACGAGACCGTGCCTGCGCTGCTCTCGGCGCTGGCCGACCGCGGGCTCGCCATGAGCGAATTGCGCACGCACTCGCCCACGCTCGAGGACGTCTTCGTCTCGATGACCGGGCGCCGACTCATCGACGACCAGTAGGCTCCCATCATGCGAAACGATCAGGAAACGGAGGGGGCGACGGCGACGATCACCCCCCGAGGCGGGCGCGACGGCAGCGGACCCGTGACGCCAGCACCGGCGGCGCGGCGCGCCATGCCATTCATGGAACGCACGGCACTGGCCCAGCTCACGCTGGTGCGCTTCCGCGAGTTCATCCGCGAACCCGAAGCGGTGTTCTGGACGTTCCTCTTCCCGATCCTGCTGGCCGCAGGGCTGGGGCTGGCGTTCCGATCGAGGCCGGCGGAGGTCGTGCGCGTGGCCGTGCTTTCGGGGGCGGAGACCGCCGCCACCGCGCTGGGCGCTGACGAGCGCGTGACCGTGGTCCCCATGGATGACAGCGCGGCCGCGACGGCGTTGCGGACCGGCAAGGTGGCGCTGGTGATCGCACCGGGCGACGACGGCGGGGTGGTCTATCGCTTTGACGACGCGCGCCCCGACGCCCGCGCGGCGCGCAGCGTGGTGGACGACGTGATCCAGCGCGCGGCGGGGCGGGCCGATCCGGTTCCCGTTGCCGAGACCGTCGTGCGGGAACCCGGCGCACGGTACATCGATTTTGTCATCCCCGGGCTGCTTGGCATGAACCTGCTGGGAAGCGGCGTGTGGGGGATCGGCTTCAGCATCGTGGACGCGCGCAAGAAGAAGCTGCTCAAGCGGCTGATCGCGACCCCGATGTCCCGAGCGCAGTACCTGCTGTCGTTCCTCTTCATGCGCCTGCTGCTGCTGGCCATCGAGGTCGGCACCATCGTCGGCTTCGGGCACTGGGTGTTTGGCGTCCCGGTGCGGGGCTCGCTCGTTACGCTGGGCGCGGTGTGTGTGGTCTCGGCGCTGTCGTTCGGGGCGCTGGGACTGCTGATCGCATCGCGCCCCCGGACCATGGAAGGCGCGTCCGGACTGATGAACCTGGTGATGCTTCCGATGTGGGTGTTTTCCGGCGTGTTCTTCTCGTCATCGAACTTTCCCGATTCCATGCAACCGTTCGTGCAGGCCCTGCCGCTGACTGCGGTGATCGACTCGTTGCGCGCCATCATGCTCGAGGGTGCGGGCTGGGCGGCGCTTGGTGGTGAGCTGGCGATCATCTCGGCCTGGGCCGTTGGAAGCTTCGTGCTCGCGCTACGGCTCTTCCGGTGGCGTTAGGCGTGCCTGACGCTCCGCGCGGCCGGGTGGCGCTCGCGTTCGCCATCGTCTACGTCTTCTGGGGCTCGACGTACCTCGGCATCAAGTACGCGGTGGAGACGATGCCACCGGTGTTCATGGCCGCCGTACGCTTCCTGGTGGCCGGGGCCATCGTCTACGTGTGGGCCCGTTCGCGGGGGCATGCCGCACCGCGGCTCATTCACTGGCGATCGGCCGCGGTGGTGGGCGGGTTGCTGATGGGCGCCAACGCCGGCGTCGCCATCGCCGAGCTTCGCATCCCGAGTGGTGTCGCGGCGCTCATCGTGGCGACGTCGGCCATCTGGTTCGTGCTCTTCGAATGGCTGCGGCCCGACGGAAAGCGGCCGACCGCCGGTGTCGTCGCCGGACTCGTCGTCGGACTGGCGGGTGTTGCGGTGCTCATCGGGCCGGGCGGGCTGATCGGCGGGCCGAGCATGGACGTGGTCGGTGTCACCATCGTGCTCGTCGGGACGCTGATGTGGGTGGCAGGGTCCATGTTCGCGCGCTATTCGCCGAGGCCCGAGTCGGCGTTCATGACGACGGCGAGCCAGATGCTCGCCGGCGGCGCGATCCTCCTCGTCGCATCGATCGTGACGGGGGACGCCGCGCGGTTCTCATGGAGCGCCGTCTCGTCGACGTCGCTGTGGGCGCTCGTCTACCTGATCATCTTCGGGTCGCTGATCGGATACTCGGCGTACGTCTACCTCCTCGTGGTCTCCACGCCGGCGAAGGTGAGCACGTACGCATATGTGAATCCGATGGTCGCGGTGTTCCTGGGGTGGGCGATCGCCGATGAACCGCTGTCGCCGCGTGTGCTGGTGGCATCAGCGATCATCCTCGGCGCGGTTGCGCTGATCACGTCGGCGGAGGTTCGACGGCCACCGGCTACACCGACCAATCCGCGAGAGGGTATCGACGAGATGATCCGCCGTCACACCGATGAGATGCCGGTTCCAGAGGGGGTATAGGATCATGCGCCTCGGCACTACCGAGATCGGCGCGACCGCCCGGTGCGTAAGGGCGAGTTCACTGGCGTCACGCGTCGGGTGACCGGGCTCGATCCGCTGGCGGACGACGCGGGGATTCCGCCGCCGCTCCCCGCTCTCGGCGACGTGCCGCCCGAAGAGTTCGCCCGCCACGCGCACGCGCTGGTCGACTGGATGGCGCGCTACCTCGCCGATCCGGAGCGGTGGCCCGTGCTCCCCGACGTTCGCCCCGGCGACGTACTGGCGCGGCTGCCGGAGTCACCCCCCGCCGACGGTGAGCCGCTGCGCCGTATCCTCGACGACGTGGAACGGGTGATCGTGCCGGGGCTCACGCACTGGAACCACCCCGGTTTCTTCGCGTGGTTCGCCAATTCCTCGTCGGCCCCCGCCATTCTGGGCGAGATGCTCGCGGCCACGCTGAACGTCAACGCCATGCTGTGGAAGTCGGCGCCCGCCGCGACGGAGCTCGAACTGCGCACGGTGGACTGGCTGCGCCAATTGCTGGGCATGGGTGACGGATGGTCCGGACACATCAACGACACCGCGTCGATCTCGACGATGCTGGCCCTCGCCGCGGCGCGTGAGGCACATCCGGAGCTCGAGATCCGTGAGCGAGGGATGGCGGGGCGCACCGACCTGCCGGCGCTGCGCGTGTATGCATCCACGCTTGCGCATTCGTCGGTGGACAAGTCCGTCATCACGCTCGGACTTGGCCAGCGGAACCTCGTGAAGATCGGTGTGGACGACAAATTCCGCATGCGCCCCGACCTGCTGGAAGCTGCCATGCGCGCGGATGTCGCGGCCGGACATCGCCCGATCGCCGTGGTGGCGACGGTGGGGACGACGGGCGTCGCCAGCATCGACCCCGTGCGCGAGATCGCCGAGCTTTGCGCGCGTCATGGTGCATGGCTGCACGTGGACGGTGCCTATGGCGGCATGGCTGCCGTGGTGCCCGAGATGAGACATGTGCTCGATGGCGTGGAGATGGCCGATTCGCTCGTGGTGAATCCGCACAAATGGCTGTTCACCCCCGTGGATTGCTCGGTGCTGCTGACGCGCCGCCCCGACGTGCTCATGCGCGCCTTCTCGCTCGTACCCGAGTACCTGCGAACCGCGGAGCAGGACAGCGCGGTGAACCTGATGGACTACGGGGTGCAGCTTGGCCGGCGGTTCCGGTCACTCAAGCTGTGGATGGTGATGCGCGCATTCGGCGCCGATGGACTGGCGGCGCGGCTGCGCGACCAGATCGCGATGGCGGGCGAGTTCGCAGACATGGTGCGCGCGGAGCCCGGGTGGAAGGTCGTGGCGCCGGTGCACTTCTCGCTCGTCTGCTTCCGTTGGGCGCCAGATGACATCGACGCGTCGGAGCGCGATGCGATCAATCGGTCGATCATGGACCGCGTGAACGCATCGGGGCGCGTGTTCCTCTCGCACGCCGTGGTGGACGGGGCGTTCACGCTGCGGCTGGCGATCGGGAACATGCGGACGACGCGGGAACATGTGGCCGAGGCGTGGGGGTTGCTGCGCGAGGCCGCGGGGAGCGCGCGCTGAAGCGAGGTTGCCGGTAGGTCGACGGGCTCGACTTGTTGACTTTTCGGGGCGGGGGGTGATCCTTGCGCAATGTTCAGGGCGCTCACTCCATTGCACTGAGCTCTTCAACCGTCCCCCCAGCGGCGGAGGCTGATCGTGGCCCGACCCATCGACTTGATACACTGGCTCCTGCCGGCGACGCTGGCAATCCTTGCATCCAGCGCGGTGCCGGCGGCCGCCATGCAGGTGACGGTGAAACCGGACCCCGTGGTGCGCATCATGTCGCAGGACGCCAGCGGCACGGAACCGCTTGGTCGGGTGGCGTGGGTGGCGCTCGATTCCCATGATCGCGTGCTCATAGCGGACGGCGCGCTGCAGCGCATCGTCGCGTACGACGAACGCGGCGTACCGCGCGCATCTGCCGGGCGCGAGGGATCCGGCCCCGGTGAGTACACCATGCCCGAGTGGATCGGCGTGTGCCTGCCTGGCGATTCGGTTGTGGTATATGACCTGATGGCGCAGCGGCTGTCGATTCTCGATTCGCGACTCGAATTCGTGCGAACCATCAACGTCACGGGCACCCCTTCGCAGTTCGCCTGCGCGGCGGATGGCTACCTGTGGTATCTCGACATGCGCCGGTCAGGTCCCATGACGGCCGCGAGTTCACGCGCGGTCGCTGCCGTGCGCCGGCTTGATCTTCACACGGGTTCCACCACGACGGTCTCGGAGCACCAGCCGCTCACGGATCTTGTAAGCCTGCGCGGATTCCCCACCGTTGCGCTCCACGGGCGCATGACCTCGCTGGCCGTACGTGGCAGCGATGTCATCATCGCGACCGGCGACAGCATGGGCAGGAGCATCATCCCCGCCACGGGCGGCGCCGCACGCAAGCTCGCACCGGTGACCTGGCCCGCCATCGAACCGACGGACGCCACGCGCAGCGCGACAGCGGCATGGTTCACGGGCCGCATGCCCGATGTCGCTGTTGCCAACGTGATGATGAAGCGGATGCTCGCCGCGCCACAGCCGGATATCGATGTGTTCTATCGCAGGGTGCTCGTCGATCCGATGGGCATGATCTGGACGCAGCACTCGCTCCCGGGCGAACCGGTCGTGCGCCTCGCGATCGAGAGCATCGATGGAAAGACGCTCGGCAAGGTGACGCTCCGCGTGAACGGCGACGTGCTGGCCGTCGGGCGAACACGCCTCGCCATACTCACCGACGTCGATGACGCGCCAGCAGTGCTGGTCTACACCATCGAGCGGGGCGGCTGAGCGACCAGCATCGTTGGTGACGCACACAGCCATCAGCGTGCTGTGTGGAGCAGGCAGCACGCTGTTGGCTGGAGGCATCAATACAAGACCTGACCCCGGTGGTGCGGCAGGCAGCAATCAGCAAGCAGTGCCACGTCAAGCCGTACCCGCCCCTCGTGCCGCCGGAAGTTGCACGCAGCCACCAGTAAGGAGCGTGCAGCTCGCAGCATGCCCTTACCGCACCAGGTCGCGGCCTCAGTCTCCAGCCTCCGTAATGAGCCCTGCCTGCACCCTGTGCTCCGCCGTCGTCTGCGCCACGTGGAACCCGAGCTTGCGCGCGAACCACGCGCGCATCTCGTCGAGGATCTCGTAGAACGTCGGGATCGCCACCAGCGTCAGCACCGTTGACGTGATCACACCGCCGATCACGGCCACGCCGAGCGGGGCACGGAACATCGCCCCCTCACCGCCGCCAAGTGCCACCGGCGTCATGCCGGCGATGATCGCGAACGTCGTCATCAGGATCGGACGCAACCGGATCGCGCCCGCCTCGATCAGCGCCTCGCGCAGCGGCAACCCGTGCTTCTCGCGCGCCCACTTGGAGAAATCGATCAGCAGGATCGCGTTCTTCGCCACGATGCCGGCCAGCAGGATCACCCCGATAAGGCTCATCAGGTTGATCGTGTGCCCGGTGATCGCCAGGCTCAGCATGACGCCGATGAGCGACAGCGGCAGCGACAGCATGATCGCCATGGGATCGAGGAACGACCCGAACTGCATGACGAGAATCAGGTACATGAGCAGCACCGCCAGCGCCAGTGCGAGACCGATCTGCGTGAACACCTCGGCCTGCTGCTGCGCATCGCCCCCCTGCGTGACGCGGACGCCCGGCGGAAGCTCGAGCTGTGCGATACCGGCTTCGATGTCGGCGATCACCTCTCCCGTCGACCTGCCGAAAACGTTCGCCTCCACGTTCACCACGAGATCACGGTCGAGGTGATTGATGACGGCGGGGCCGAGGCTCTCGTCGATCGTTGCCACCTGGCCGAGTGGGACGTTGGCCGGCGTACCATCGGGGCCGAACACCTGGATGGGAAGTTGACG
>DASSBZ010000198.1:0-18139 GCA_035698205.1 Gemmatimonadaceae bacterium
CCGCCGGCGTCGCTGTCAATGAAGGTGAGCCCGCGGTGGGCCTCGATCGCCCGATGGACGACCGACAGTCCCAGCCCACTGCCCCCCGACTTGGTGGTGAAGAAGGGGTCGAACAGCCGTTCGCGAATCTCCACCGGGATACCGGGTCCCTGGTCGGTCACGCGCAGCGCGATGCCGCCGCGATCGAACGAGACACCGACCGGAAACTCGCTGGTGGTCAGCGGTTCGAGCGCCACATGCACGCGACCCCCCGGTGGCGATGCCTGGACGGCGTTCAGCGCGAGGTTGAAGATCGCGCGATGGATCAGGTCCTCGTCGCCCTCGATCTCCAGCGGCTCCTCGGGAAGGCTGCACTCCACGGTGACGTCGGCGGCGCGGTCCGGATGGGCGGCCGCGAGCCCCGCCGCGCCACTCGCGACGTGGCCCACGTCGAGGCGCTCCACGCGCGACACACGCACGCGCGCAAAGTCGAGGAACTCGGTGAGCAGCCGTGACAGCCGGTCGGCCTCGCGCACGATGAGCTCCGCGAGCGTGCGCTCGTCTTCGGTGGCGCGGCTGCGGTGGGCGAGCTGTTCGACGGCGCTGCGAATCGACGCCAGCGGATTCTTGATCTCGTGCGCCAGCGATGCGCTCAGCTCCGCCACCGCCTCGAGCCGCTCGGCGCGGAGGTGCAGCGTGTCCAGCCGCTTCTGGTCGGAGATATCCTGGAAGATCGCGGTCGCCGACGACGTTTCCGGGTCGCCGTCGCCGTCCGATCGCGTGGTGTGCAGCCCGATGGGGACGCTCCGGTCATCCAGCAGCACGGAGCCCTCGGCGCGTGCCGTCGGGATCCCCGAACGCACGGCGCGCCCAAGCGCCGAGGCGAGCTCCGGGGCCACGCTGGCAATCACCGACAGTACGTCGCTCCCCGCGTGCTCGTCGAGTGGTCGTCCCAGCAGGCGCGACGCCGCAGGGTTGGCGTACAGCAGTCGTCCCTCGGTATCGACCGTGACGATGCCGCTGCGGATATTGCGCAGGATGTCGGCGGTGGAGAGACGGACCTTCACCAGTTCGTTGGCGAGTTCCCGCGTGCCCGCCCCCGCTTCGCGCAACCTGGCCGTTATTGAGCCGCACCCCACTGCCACCGTGGCGAACACGAGCAACTGCAGCCAGACGCCGGCACCGAGCGGGGTGCTCGATGTCACGAGAACATCGGCGAAGTAGAGCACGCAGCCCAGCAGGGCGATGAGCAGGGCGCCGGACGTGGGGAGGAGCAGCGCCGCGATCGCGATCACCAGGATGTAGAGCGCTGCGAACTGTGAGAGGGCGCTTCCCGTGAGGTGAACGACGACGGTGACGAACACCAGGTCGAAGAGCGACTGCGCGTACTGAAAGGCGGGACTCGACGGCCGGTGATAGATTTCGGTATAGAGAGCCGACGCGACCGTGAAGACGATCGTGACGACGGCCAGGAGCGGGGCGAGCTGCCGCACGGTACGCTCGGCCTCGGTCCAGGCGAGCGTCATGGCGAGCAGAATGGCCCCGACACCGGCGAGCCGACCGAGGTACACCCAACGGATGAGTCGCGAGGGCTCGAGCAGGGCGCGGAAGCGCTCGCTGCTGGGCGAACGCGAGCTCGGATTCTCGTCTATGGCTGATTGCAAAATGCAAGAACGAAGGTGGACTGCGAGCTGTGGCAAAGTGCTAGGCTCTGGACGATCTGACTGGAAGGGGGTTTCGCGTGGATAGCGTTGAGCACCTGACACTCGCCTCGCTGCTCTGGCGGCTGGTCGCGGTACTCGTGCTCGTGCTCGCCAACGCCTTCTTCGTGGCGGCGGAGTTCGCGCTGGTGGGCGCGCGTCGCAGCCGGATCGATCAGATGGCGGCCAGGGGGGAGCGCGGCGCGAAGTCGGCACAGATGGCGATCGCGCATCTGGATCGGTATCTGTCGGGGACGCAGCTCGGGATCACGCTCGCATCGCTTGGCCTGGGGTGGATCGGCGAGCCCGCGCTGGCGGGGATGATCGACTCGATCCTGCGCCTGGTGGGCGTGGAGGCCCCCGCCGGTGCCGTGCACAGTGTGGCGGCCGTGGTAACCGCCTTCATGATCATCTCGTTCCTGCACATCGTGCTCGGCGAGCTGGCGCCGAAGTCGCTCGCGCTCTTCCGCCCCGAAACGGTGAGCCGGTTCGCCGCGGCGCCGCTGATTTTCTTCTCGCGCGTCATGAAGCCGTTCATCTGGTCGCTGAACGGCACGGCCAACGCCTTCCTGCGGCTGTTCGGCGTCACTCCGCCGGGCGAGGGGCAGCACGTGCATTCCCCCGAGGAGTTGCGCCTGCTCGTGATGCAGGCGCGCGCGCACGGAACCCTCGACGAGTCCGACTCGGCGATGCTCGCCGGCGTCTTCGACTTCCACGAGAAAAAGGTGCATGACGTCATGCGTCCGCGCACCGAGGTGGTGGCCGTCGATGTCGATACCGACGAGGACGAGGTACGACAGATCCTCAAGCGAGAGCGCTACTCACGCTATCCGATCTACCGTGAGACGCTCGACGACGTGATCGGCTTCTTCCTGGCGAAGGATCTGCTCCTGCACGACGATGACCAGCCGTTCTCGCTGGAGGCGGCGGTGCGCGACGTGATGTACGTGCCGGCCACCCGGCCGGCGGAGCGCGTGCTCGACGACATGCGCCGGCGGCGCGCGCACATGGCGGTGGTGCTCGACGAGTATGGCGGTACGGCGGGCATCCTCACCATGGAAGACCTGGTGGAGGAGGTCGTCGGCGATATTGCCGATGAGTACGACGTGGCCTCGCGCACCGTGGTGGAGCAGGATGGCGTCCTGGAGCTGGCGGGCTCGCTCTCGCTGGTGGACGTGCGCTCGGATCACCTGCTTCGCATTCCCGAGGGAGACTGGACCACGCTGGGCGGCTACGCCTTCTCGGAGATCGGCCGCGTGCCACACATCGGCGACCGGGTGACCTTCCCCGGCGGGGAGCTCGAGGTGGTGGCCATGGACGGGCGGCGGGTCGCGGCGCTGCGCGTGCACCGCGCCAAGGCCGCGACACGTGGCTGACGCCACCGACAACGACGGCCTGCGGGCAGGCCCCCGCCTCACGATTCCGCGCGACGAACTGGAGGTGCGGGCCACTCGATCCGGTGGGGCCGGTGGACAGCACGTCAACACTTCGTCCACCCGGGTCGAGGTGCGCTGGCGTCCGGCCGGATCGCGCGCGCTCTCGGAGGCGGACCGAAACTGGCTGCTCGAGCGGCTGGCGTCCCGGCTCGATGCGGCGGGCTGGCTGCGGGTGGTGGCCAGCGACACCCGCAGCCAGCGTCAGAACCGCGACCTGGCGGAGGGCCGGCTCGCGGAGACCGTGCGCCGGGCGCTGCTGCGGCCGAAGGTGCGGCGGAAAACGAAGCCGTCAGCGGCGTCGCGCGAACGACGGCTGACGGAGAAGAAACAGCGAGGGGAGAGGAAGCAGCGGCGGCGGGACACGAACTGGGAGTAGCGCGTGCGCCTTCGCGATCGAGGAAGAGCGCACGCCCCGGCGACCGCTCGCCGCCGCGCCTTCGCCTAACGAAGCCCGACCACGAGCCCGATGTGCCAGGTGACCAGGTCCGCCTTGCTGCGAATCGGGTCGATCATGATGTCGCCGTTGGGCAGATCCTGGATGCCGCCCTTGCGCAGGTACGTCACCCGGCCGTTCCCGTTGTAACGCGCGCCTAAGTCGAGCATGACCGACTGGCGGCCGGACCCCAGCGGAATCTTCACGCCGCCGGATCCGGTCCAGGCGAAGGTGCCATCATCCTGGTTGGTGGTGCTCGCGAAGCTCTCGTTGTCGTACGTGCCTTCCACCGACGAGCGGGTGAAGAAGTAGCTGAAGCCCGCCGTGGCGGCGAGGTACGGGCGAACAGGTCCGCTGGGCAGCTGGACCTGCGGCCCGAAGCCGCCGCTCAGGATGTTGTTGGTGGTCGAGACGTCCACCAGGATGCGGCAGCCGATCGTGGTGCTGAGACAGGCCCTGTTCGACTCCCGACCGTACATGACCGCGCCCAGTTGGGCGCGCAGGCCGAAGATACCGCGCCGGTCGAGACGGAGCAGATAATGCCCATCGACGCCGTAGCCCTCGTTCACGAATCGATCGAACTCGCCAACGGGCTGCGAGATCGTGAAGTCGATGCCGAGGCTGTGGCGTGGAGGCTGGGGCGTTACATCCGCGGGCGGCTGCAGGATGGGCTGCGCCCCGGCCGCCAGCGGGAAGGTCGCCAGCAAGGCAAGCGCGAGCCACGCACGAATTGAGCGCATGGGAGGGAGAGGTTCGAAGACGTGATCGCCCGGCGGGCGTTCGCCACACTTCGGACGGTCGCGACCGATTGTTTCGTCGGGGCGCCGTCCTTCCGCTCGTTCTACCCGCGATCGGACTCAGCGTTTCGATGCCGGCCGTGGCGCGCGAACCGGATCACGACCGGGGTGGCCCTGCGCAGCAGCAGCTGAAGCTGACGCGGCTCCAGGCGGGCCCAGTCGTCGGGATATCCGTGCAGGGTGCGCTCCTCGGACTCGCTCGCGAAGCGCAGCCGGACGGCCCTGGGGCGCAGCTCATCGAGCTCCCGTCCCTCGTCCGTTCCCTCGGGGTCCTCCTGTATGGACCACACCGTACCCTTTTCATCCCGAAACGAGACTACAGCTCCCAATGCAACTCTCCTGCGGGGTCAACGTGATTCGGGGCAAGATCCCGGCCAACTCGACGCGTTCCAGACTGCTGCGGCGGCGCCTGCTGCTCGCGAGGCAGCCCACTCAAGCGGAACGCAGAGCCCCTGTCTCCCCAGTGCTCCCTGTGGTTCCACAGCAGTCACAAGCGCGGGTTGCTCGCGAGAGAGCCCGCGGTCCCACCGTAGTTCCAGCTCCGCCTGAACGCTATCGGAGGCTGTCACCGACGTGTCACTCGCGGGCCGACGCACCGTTGCTGCCTGACCGGACGATCATCGATCGAACGATTTCGAGCAGATGGTCGGTGTTGAACGGTTTGGCCACGAACGCACTGCCGGGAGCGCTGTAGGCGCCGGACGCTTCGACATCGTCGGTATAGCCGGACATGAAGACGACGGGCAGCTCCGGACGCGCTTGCAGGAGGCGCGCGGCGAGCGCTCGGCCGCCGATGCCCGGCATGATCACGTCGGTGAGGACGAGGTCGATCCGGTCGCGGTGCCGCTCGAAGATCCGCAGGGCATGCTCACCGTCGTGCGCCTCGAGAATCTCGTACCCCTGCTCGGCCAGCACTCGCCGCACGATCGCCCGGACGGCGTCCTCGTCCTCGACGAGCAGGATCGTCTCCGAGCCGCGCTCGCCTTCGTGGACGGCGGCAACGGGTGCCACCGTCGTCGCGTCCGCCGGTTCGAAGACCGCCGGCAGGTAGAGCTCCACGGTAGTACCCTGCTCCTCCACCGACACCACCTCCACGTGCCCGCCGCTCTGCAGGACAATACCGTAGACGGTAGAGAGTCCAAGGCCTGTCCCCTTCCCCTTCGGCTTGGTCGTGAAGAACGGTTCGAACACGCGCGCCAGCGTCTCGGCGCTCATGCCCACACCGGTATCGCGCACGGCGAACATGACGTAGGCACCTGGCGGTAATCCGCCGACGCGTGACGTCGGCCCGGGCTCGAGGACGACCGGACGCGTCGACACGGAGAGCACACCACCCTGCGGCATGGCATCGCAGGCGTTGACGACCAGGTTCATCACGACCTGCTCCAACTGTGCGCGATCGCAGCGCACCGCGCCGATCGACTCGTCGAGATGCGTGACAAGCTGGATCGACTCGCTGATCACACGACGCAACAGCTCCTGCATCTCACGAACCACTGCGTTCACATCCAGCAGTTGCGGCTGCAGCACCTGGCGCTTGCTCAGCGTCAGCAGTTGGCGCGTGAGGTCTGCCGCCCGCGTGGCGGCGTTCTGGATCTGCTGGGCATCCGCATGGCGAGGATCCTCCAGTGGCAGGGCGCCGAGCAGGAAGCGCGTGTAGCTGCTGATGACGGTCAGCAGGTTGTTGAAGTCGTGGGCGACACCACCGGCGAGCCGCCCCACCGCCTCCATCTTCTGCGACTGCCGCAGCCGTTCCTCGATCAGGTGGCGTTCGCTCACGTCGAACGCCAGGCTCAGTCGCGCGGGGCGTCCATCGACGGTGATCTCGTGCACGACCACCTCGGTGAGCAACACCTCGCCGTTCCTGCGCTGATGGCGCCAGACGCGATGGTCGAACTCGGGGCGTACCGGCGCGCGCGCCACCGACAGCAGCCGCTCACGGTCCGCTGGCGGCCGGATATCGAGCAACGACATCCGGAGGAACTCCTCGCGCGACCAGCCATAGGCGCGCGTGGCGGCATCGTTGACCGAGAGAAAGGCGAGCGTCTCGAGATCGTACACCCAGATCGGCACCGGATTCGCGTCGTAGAGCAGTCGGTACCACTCCTCCGATTCCCGGAGCGCCGCATCCGCGCTGCGCTGCGCTGTTACATCGCGTCCAACGGCATAGACGAGGCGCTCACCCTCGTCGATCTGCACGGTCCAGGCGATCCATCGCTCGGTGCCGTCGCGTCGACGACAGCGGAGTTCCCAGACGTGCTGGCGCCCCTCTTCCACCCAGAGCCGCCATTCCCGCCGCACACGTGTCCGGTCGTCCGGATGCACCAGGTCCAGCGCGGGCATCGCCAGCACCTCCGACTCGGCGAAGTCGAACAGTGCGCAGAACGCGGGATTCACGCGCTTCCACCGGCCATCGAGCGTGAGGATGCAAAAACAGTCGACCGACAGCGCGAAGAAGCGATCCCGCTCGCGTTCGGCCCGCCGCAATTGGGTGAGATCGAACATGGAGCCGATCATCCGCAGCGGCACCCCGTTCGCACCGCGCATCACGTGCCCGCGGTCCAGGATCTCGACGTATGCGCCGTCGCCCAGGCGGAAGCGATACTCCTGTTCCCATTCGTCGTCGTCGCTGTCGAGCGCAATGCGCAGCGAGCCGAGCACGCGGGACCGATCGTCGGGATGGATCTGCCCCTCCCACCAGTTGATCGAGGAGTCCAGCGTGTTGCGAGCGATACGGAACGCCTCCACCACGTCGTCGCTCCAGATCAACTGGCCGGAGGGGATGTCCCAGTCGTAGATGACGTCGCGCGTGGCACGCGAGGCAAGGCGATAGCGCTCTTCGCTGGCGCCCAGCGCGGCCGTCCGGCTCTCGAGGGCCGATGCCATGGCGTTGAATGCGCTTGCCAGCGTGCCGATCTCGCCGCCCTCGGAGATGGCCGTGCGCACGCTCGGATCGCCGGCGCGCAGTCGCTCGGCATCCATGGTGAGCTGTCGAAGCGGCCTGGCGACCTGGCGCGAGAGCATGAGGGCAAATGCAATTGCAACGGCGAGCGACAGCGCGCCGAGCAGGAGCGTATCGATCAGACGTCGACGATCCCACGCGGCGGGGCCGGACTCCGCGGCGCCGACCACCAGGACCCACGGCTGCTCCCGGAGCACGTGGAACCCGACGATGCGCGACTGGCCGTCGAACTGTTTCCAGAGCTCGACGCCCGTCCCCGCGCCAAGCAGGCGGCGCGCTGTCGCGGGCGGCACCGCCGATTCCGCGATGCGGTCACGCGAGAGCGGCGCGCGCGCGAGCACGAGCCCATCGCGTGAGAGCAACGTGATCACCCACTGCCCGGGGAGATCGTCGGCAGTGAGCAGCAACTCGCCAAGCTGCTCGAGCCGGGCCGTCGCCGACACCACTCCCACCGCGCGCTCATCCCGGATGATCGGCCGACCGATGCTCAGCGTCCACGCGCCGCGCATGGGCCCACGGACGGCCTCACCGACGGCGAGCGAGCCGGTGGACATGGCATCGTTGAAGAATGCGAGCTCGCCGGCGGCGACAGCGCGCGCCTGCCGGGTGGAATCCTCTGATGATCCGACATTCGCGCCGGTCGAGTCCCACACGCCGAGCAGGTTGAAGTAGGGCGGCAGCTGCACGCGAATGCGCGAGAGCAGGTCGTCGTTTGCCGCGGCCGCCGACGGCGTGACGGGCAGGCTCTGCGCGAGCGACACCAGCAGGGCGTCAACGGCGCCAATCTGGTCGTCGACGCGCGCCGCGAGCAGGCGAGCGACCTCCAGCACGCGCCCCTCGGCATCGAGTCGTCGCTCGCGGCGGAAGTCGCGGAGCGAGAGCAGCGTCAACGCGAGCCACGGCAACACCATCGCCAGCACGACGAGCATCAGCCGCGCGCGAATGCCGAACTCCGGCCGCCGCCGCGCGAGCCGCGCCCTGGATTCGTGATCTTGCGTACTCATGCGCGCAATGGATGTCGACTCATGCCGGAAGCGGGAGGATCGACGCGCGTACCGGATGCCGCCTATGGCCGCGCGGGTGGGGTCGCAGAGATGACGCATCATGCGGTCGAACGTTCCGGAGCGAAAGATGCGCGCGCGGAGTGTGGCCCCGGGCCGTTCCATCGATGAGCCACCCTGACCATTCCGTCTCGCATACTAGATTCTTCACATGCGCCCACTCCTCGCGTCGATTCTGCTCGCGGCCGTCATGTCTCCGGCGGTTGCGCCTCTGTTCGCGCAGTCCGCTCCAGGCGCTGCCGCGGCGCCCCCCGTCGGGGTCGTCGAGGGGCGCGTCGTACACGCGGATTCAACGACGCCGCTGGCGGGCGCGGTCGTGTCGGTGCCGCAGTGGGGGCTCGCCGATACAACCGACGCCAACGGCCGATATCGGCTGAGCGACGTTCCCGCCGGCGCGTGGATCGTGGAGATCGAGTCATCGGTCCCCGGAGTGGACGGAATCCTGCGTACCGCGCGAGTTGGGCGCGACAGCGGCACCGCGCTGGATATCGTACTGCCGGCGTCGACCGTGGTCGCGTGCGCCGATGTATCGCGCGTCGTGCCCGCGCCGCGGACGCCCACGAGTACACCAGCGCCCGCGAGCGCCGGCGAGGCTGCCGATGGCGGCGTGCGCGTCTGGTGGTCGCCAGCGTCACCGGTGCAGGGCGCGTCGCTCATGGTGAACGTGCGCACAGTCGCGGGGAGCGACCTCACCGGCACGCTCGCCGGCGAGCCGCTGCACTTCGCCGAAGTCGAACCCGGCGTGTATCGCGCGGTGGGCGCGATTCCCATCGACAGCGCGGGCTCGGTGGGGCTGCGCGTCATGCGCGTGGGCGCGAGCGCGCTCCCCGACAGCCGCCAACTCGCGGTTGCGCGCGGCGATTACCGGATGGAGCGGTTGACCGTCGCACCGAGATTCGGGGCCGCGCCGTCGGCGGCGGTCGCGCGTCGCTCGAGCGCGGAGTCAGCGCTGGCGTACGCAATGGCGCGGGGCGCGCACGAGACACCACGCCTGTGGACCGAACCCTTCATGTTGCCGCGCGCTTCGCGCGTGACGAGCGGGTTCGGCGACGGGCGCGAGTTCAACGGCGCCGTGCAGAGCCGTCATATGGGAGTCGACCTCGCCGGTGCGACCGGCGCACCGATCCACGCGGCCAACCGCGGGGTCGTGCGGCTGGTCTCCGATTTCTATTACGCGGGCACCGCAGTGTACATCGATCATGGTGGAGGGCTGTCCACCGGGTACTTCCACATGAGCCGCGCGGATGTGGCCATCGGTGACACAGTGTCACGCGGGCAGGTCATCGGCCGCGTGGGGCAGACCGGCCGCGTGACGGGTCCGCACCTGCACTGGATCGCGCGCTACGGTGGTGTCACGGTCGATGCGCGATCGCTCCTGGCGCTCGAGCCACTGCCGGCACCCGAATGCGTGACAGCCCCGTGACCGAAGGGCGCGCCGACGGGGTACGGCTGGACAAGTGGCTGTGGGCCGCACGCTTCTTCAAGACGCGGGCGCTGGCCAGCGACGCCATCGACGGCGGGAAGGTGGACGTCAACGGCGCGAAGGCCAAACGCGCCCGGCTCGTGCGCGCAGGGGACGAGGTGCGGCTGCGCCAGCCGCCGATGGAGTGGGTGCTCGAGGTGCGCGCGGTGAGCGAACGCCGCGGGCCGGCCAGCGTGGCGCAGGGCCTGTACGACGAAACGGCGGCGAGCCGCGCGGCGCGCGAGGCCATCGCGGCACGCCTTCGCGCCGGCGCGGCCGGCGCCGAGAGCGGGCGTCCGTCCAAGCGGGACCGACGGGACATCGCGAGGCTGCGGGGTCGTTAGGCGTCAGCTGGGCATGAACGTGTCAGCTCCACGGCTTGACCAGCAGGCGCTGACCGATCCGGATCCGCGGCCCGTCGAGGGCGTTCCATTCCACGAGGCTCGCCACCGGGGTGTCGTTCGCCTGGCCGATCAGCTCCAGCGCATCGCCGCGCGCCACCAGGTGATAGCGGGGTTGCCTGACCGCCACCGCGTTGGCCAGTTCCTGCTGTCGCTCCGCCTCCGCGGCAGCGCGTGCGCCGGCCTGCCGCGCCGCCATCACGGCGAGCACGGCGTCCATTCGCGCACGCTGCGACGTGGTGATCGCGAACCGCCGCGATTCGCGCGGGGCGACGAGCTGGACCTCCATGCTCCCCGGGAACCACGTGCGCGAGCGCCAGTCGACGTCAAGCGGCTGCTCGTACCGGAACACCGCCTCGTCGAGCTCGGGCGGCTCCGGCTCGCGCGGCAGCAACGGCTCGGGTGGCACCCCCACGTACAGCAGCCGCCGATCGGTCGAGGCCAGCACGCCATGCTCCACGCGGAAGTAGTGGTACCAGTGACGCTGGCGTACCGCTACACGTTCGAGAATGCGCTCCCCGGGCTGCACCAGGTAGCCCAGTTCACGGTTGGCCAGCCGGACCGATCCGTCAGCGTCGCCACGATGCACGACCAGCAGCACGATCGTGGCGGCAGCGCCGGCGACCAGCACGATCGTCCAGGCAGACCACCGCAGCGCCCGGCGCAGGCGATGCCACGGCCGCCCGGTTGCCGCCGGTACGCGGGCACGCCGTGGTGCGGACACGCGACGGCGCCCTGCCTAACGAACGATGACGGGAACCGAAAAGCGCGTGCGGTCCCACTCGAAGGTGAGCGATCCCTCCGGCGCGATGCCGATCGTGAAACGCTCCACGAGCTCCGGCAGGCTCGTGACCTGCAGCGGAACGCGCACCAGGTCCTGCGCGGCATCGTACTCGGTGCCCCACTGCCCCGTCTGCCGGTTGATGATGAGCTGCGGCGCGCGCTCGTCCAGCAGGATCCAGAGCGTATACCGGCCTCGCGGCACGAGTTGCCCGCCGATGGTGAGGTCGGCGCTCGTCTCCAGTTGCGTGGCGGCGTTGGCGCCGGTGCGCCACACACTCCCCCAGGGCTCGATGCCGCCAAAGATCGTGCGGCCGCGCTTCCCGGGGCGACCGTAATCCACCATGAGCTCGGCTGCCCCCACGCGCGCACGCACGGTGTCGCGCGGCGAGAGCGTGCCAAGCGATTGCCCCCCCGCGTCACGAGAGGCGAACGATCGCGTCATCCCCTCCACGTCGGCATCGGGCAGCCGCTCGAACGTCATCTTCGCCGTCGTGGCCCGGCCATCCCACGCCAGTACGTGCCCCGCACCATCCACGCGAATGCGGATCGGATCGCCAAAATAGTCCACCAGCACGGAGTCACGCCCGTGCATCACGATTCGAGATGACACACGGTTGCCGCTCCCAGGCACCACGAAGACCACATCGGCTTCGTTCTTCCCCGCCTGCCGCGCGCGGATGATCGCTGCCTCGTAGAACGCGTACCCGCCGTTGATGAACGGCATCGCCGGGCGATCCAGGTCGACACGACGGCTGCTCGTGCTGTCTCCCGCGCGCGTGTCGATCGACACCCCATCGCCGTCAAAGCGCATCACGCTTCGCACGGTGCGCCCGCTGGCGCCCGGCGCGGGGCCGGTGGTGATCTCCGCGCGCGTGACCGACCCGTCCGGCGCGAGTGTCGCATCGTAGCGTACCACGCGCGTGCGCGGCGAGCGCAGCACCAGCTCGCCCGTCAGCCGTTCGTCGCTGCGCGTGAACCGTTCGACCGCGAAGGTGTCGGTGCCGATGCGAACGAGAAACCCCGCCCGCTCCTGCGCGGCGACGTGCGCGGGGGCGGCCACGCACAGCAGCAGCGCGCTCGCTCCGATCAGGTGAAGGAAGTACATGGCATCACGCTCCCGGGCGCGAGGAACAGTTCCGGCGTGAGCCGCGAGCACGCCCCGCGGCCACTCGCCGTCGACCCCCGGCGGCCGCTAGTGCTCGGCGGTCGCCGACGGCGTGGGCCCCATCGGGTCGCGCGGATCGTGATACGTGGCCTTCTTGATCAGCCCCGCCCCCACATACATGGCGACGGCAAGCAGGGTGATGAAGATCGCAAAGCCCCACCCCTGGTTGAAATTGCCCTCGATACGACGACCAGTCATGATCCCGGATCCTGTGGAGACGTGAGCGCGTGTGCGCGTATCCCGCGCCGCGGCCGATGGGTCCCGCGCGCCCGCAAAGCGCGAAACGCACCCGTGGAAATCTGCCCCCGAGGCCGGCGGGCCCGCAAATCTACCACGTCGGGCGTCACGGCTGAAGCGCGGGCGACGGCGGGAGCGACGCCACCAGCGCGTTGCCCTCACCCGCTACCCGCGCCGCCGCCCGTTCCATGGCCTCGCGAGTCTCGGCGGACGTTCCACCGGTCTCGATGTCGGATGCCGTACCCAGCGCACGTACGTACCAGTCGGTCCACGTGCGCAGGATCAGCGCTTCGTGCTCGCGGTCGCCGCCCGCACGCACGGCGCTGTCGCTCAGCGCCCGCTCACGCGCCAGCCGATCCAGCGCCATCCGCTCCACCTCGGCAACGATCGCCCTCGCGGTCGCCCCGTCGGCGCTGGTCAGCGTCATCGCCGACACCAGCGCCGACGCGCCGACATTGGCCATCGTGGCCGCCGACACGTTCACCAGGCGATCGCCGTCGGTGTGATAGAAGACGTCCGTGAAGTGCCAGAACAGAAGGCCCGCCTTTCCCGCGCGCAGGAAGGGCACATGATCGCTCCCTCCTTCGAACGGGTTGGTTCGCACCACCCACCCCGTCTCGCGCGACTGATCGAGGCAGCGCGCCAGCACGAAGTCGTTCAGGTAGTGCGGCGTCAGGTCCTCTATCCTGAGCGGGCGACCGCCCCATTCGGTGTGCCGGTCCTCGCCGCGCGTCCACACGGCGGACGGGTCGGGCATCTTCTCGATGAGAAAGGTGCCCCCGGTGAGCGCGGTGTTCTCGCCGACCATGTCGAGGCTGACTCCCCAGTGCACGCCGCTCGTGCGCACGCTGTCCTCAGCGAGAAAACGCCGCGTGGAGCTGATCTCGTCGCCCCAGAGGAACGTCAGTGTGCGCCGGGCCTGCCACGCACCGGCACGCTCGAGCTCCGCGGCGACGCGCGCCATCTCCGCGAGCGTCCCGACGCCGGACGCGTTGTCGTTGGCGCCGGGCTCCTGCACATGTGCGCTGAACACGAAGCGCTCGTCCGGCTGCTCCCGGCCGCGAATCTCGGCCACCAGCGTCAACTCGTCGCTCAGCGTGAAGCGCGTGCGCGTCATGACGCGCACGCGTACCGGTCCCTTCGCCATGGCGTCGCGCAACGCCTCACGCGCACCGTATGAAAGCATGATGCCGAACGCCGTACCGGTCGCTTCGTACGGAATGGAGCTGAACTGTATGGACGACGTGTGCGTGGACGGCTTCGTGTATGCGGGCATGGAGTACGCCAGCACGCCCAACGCGCCGCGCCGGGTCACCGAGTCCGCGAAGGCGCGTCGGATCGAACCGTCCACCAGCACGATCTTCCCTCGCACGTCCGCCGAGTCGAGCTCCGCGGGGGAACCCGCGCCGACCAGCACCAGCGGCGCCTCGATCACGCCGTCGGTTGAGTGCGAGTTGATCGCCAGCATGTTGCGATTCGTGGCGAAGCGAAGCAGGGGCTCCGTCTGTCCGGCGATCGTGAGTGCACCGTCGAGCGGCTCCCACGCCGGCTCCTCCATTGGCCGGTGCTCGATCCGGTACGTGAAGCGATCCTCCGGCCGTGCGTCCGTGGCCTCCACGTAGCCCGCATCGCGCAGGATGCCGGCAACGCGTACGATGCTGGAGTCGAACCCCGGATTGCCGGGAAGCCTGAACCACCGGTCCATGTACGCCACGACGTCACGCGCACGATCACCGGAGAAGGCATTGCGCACCAGCGGGAAGTAGCGCGTCCAGGCGGGCTGCTGCTCCTCGGCGCCGCCCGTCCCGGCGTTCGCCGCGGTCGCGACCTGTGCGCGCGTGGCCACGGGCGTCGCGGCGAGCGCTCCCACGAGGAACAGCGCCCGGGCGACGCTGCGTGTCATCAGGCGCGTGGCATGCCCCGGATCAGTCGACGGCAAATGCGTCGGTACCCGTGAGCATGGGCTGGTGTTCGGGGATGAACGTCGCTCCTGGGCCGCTTTCGGATGGGCGGCCCGCCAGCACGCGCACCAGCTCCCGCTCGGCCGCGTTCTCGTCGCGCGCGTGTATCGCCTCGAGCAGTTGGCGACGGGAATGGCTGGCACCCTTCAGATCGTCCAGCTCCGCCTTCGGACGCTCGGGATCCTCTCGCAGCAGCGCCGATACCATCTCGCTGATGGCAGCGAGTACGGGGTTGCCCGCGGCACGCGCCAGCTCGCTGTGGAATTCATCGTCGAGATCAACCGCGGCGCGCGGACTGTCAATCAGCCGGTCGAAGCGATCGAGGATGCCGGCGAGTCGCTCGAGCTGTTCGTCCGTGCGGTGGCGCGCCGCAAGCCTCGCAATGGGGATCTCGAGCATCGACCGCGCCTCGGAGAGACTTGCCGTCGCATCCCGTTCGTTGTGCAGAAGCAGCGCCATGGAATGGGCGAGGCGATCGGTGGACAGCTCCGTGACGAACGTGCCGCGCCCGATGGTGACCCGTACCAGTCCGCGCTCGGCGAGCGCCTTGATGGCCTCGCGAACCGCCGTGCGGCTCACGCAGAACTGCGCGGCGAGTTCCCGCTCGGCGGGGATCCGGTCTCCCGGCGCGAGTTCGCCATTCAGAATACGCTCCTGGAGCTGCAGCACGATCTCCTGGTAGCGTCGTTCCTTCGGGGGAAGGGGTGCGTAGCTGGCTGGCATGATCTCCTCGTGCGTGGCGACCGCGGTGGCAGGCGCTGAAGCCGGATCGAGAGTCTGGACGCTGCCCGACTCGACTGCAGGAACCTACGTGCGCGCGTCGCGAAGCGCTGTATCATTCCCGATGGCGAACCGGACCGCCCGCCGTCGGGCCGCAACCGGACCGCCGCCGTCGGGCCGCAACCGGACCGCCCGCCGTCGGGCCGCGCGATCCGTACTGTACAATCGATCCTGCGGCGTTTCCGGCAGGCTCAACCCGGTCGTGCACCGGGCGTCACACTCGACCGTCTCATCCATCCTGCCCCGCATGAAGCTGCGCGTCGTTGACCCGAACGACCCGGACGCCGCCGTGATGGCCGAGGCGGCGGAGATCCTGCGGCACGGCGGCGTCGTGGCGTTTCCGACCGAGACCGTGTATGGACTGGGCGCGCACGCGCTGGATCGCGCCGCGGTGCGACGGATCTTCGAGGTGAAGGGGCGCCCTCGTTACAATCCACTGATCGTTCACGTTGCCAGCGCCGAAGCGGCGCGCGCGCTCGCGACGAGCTGGCCCTCGGTTGCCGATCGTCTGGCCGCCGAGTTCTGGCCCGGTCCGCTTACCATGGTCGTGTCCCGGCAGCCCAGCGTGCCGGATGAGATCACCGCGGGGCTGTCATCCGTGGCGCTGCGCGTCCCCGCCCACCCTGTGGCGCTGGCCCTGCTCAAGGCAGCGGCATTGCCCATCGCCGCGCCGAGTGCGAACCGCTTCACCGAGGTCTCACCGACCACGGCGGCTCACGTTGCGCAGTCGCTCGGTGACGGCGTGGACATGCTGATCGATGGCGGACCAACGCGCGTGGGGATCGAGTCCACAGTGGTTGACCTCAGCGGGCACGCGCCGACGATCCTGCGACCGGGGATGATCTCGCGTGAACACCTTCGTGCGGTGATCGGCGTGCCGCTGGAAGAGGTGACCGCGGACCCCGTCGGCGATGCGCCGAGGCCGTCGCCCGGCATGACCGAGCGGCACTATGCCCCACGCGCGAAGCTGCGGCTGTTCGATTCCGACGCACGCGTCGAGGCGGAAGCCGACGCCGCGGCGGCCGTGAAGCGCGGACAGCGGCTGGGGGCCCTGGTTCGAGGGGCGTTCGATGTGGAGGGGGTACACGTCGAACGCCTGCCGGAGGATCCGGCCGGCTACGCGCGCGCGCTGTACGCGGCGCTGCACGCCCTCGACGATGCCGGCTGCGAGGTGGTATGGCTTGAACTCGTCCCCGACGGCGACGAATGGGCCGGCGTTCGCGACCGGTTGCGACGGGCGGCGCGCTGAGGCGAGGTTGGGGGGCCGCCAGTCACCACAATCCGAGTCGACATGCACCTGGAACCGCTCATCTCGCCCAAGCGGGTGAACCTCCGCGACCGTGACGCCCGGCGCCCCGCCGAGCTGCGCGACGACGACCTGAAGGATCGCACCGAGAAGCTCACTGACCGGTTGCGCGACCTGCAGCGCGCCTTTTATGCGGACGGCCGTCGGGCGCTGCTCGTCGTGCTGCAGGGGCGCGACGCGGCCGGCAAGGACGGCGCGATCCGGAAGGTCTTCGGCGCCTGCAACCCGCAGGGGTGCCAGGTGACGAGCTTCAAGCAGCCAACGCCGCTCGAGCTGCGCCACGATTTCCTCTGGCGCGTGCACGCGGCCATGCCGCCGCACGGCATGATCGGCCTGTTCAATCGATCGCACTATGAGGACGTGCTCGTTGTGCGCGTGAACGACCTCGTGCCGAAGCGTGTGTGGTCGAAGCGCTACGACCAGATCAACGATTTCGAACGCATGCTGACGCAGAACGGCGTGGTGATCCTCAAGTTCTTCCTCCACGTATCGCGCGACGAACAGCGCCTGCGGCTGATCGAGCGGCTCGAGGATCCGGAGAAGAACTGGAAGTTCAATGCGGGGGATCTGGACGACCGTGCGCGCTGGAAGGAGTACACCGCCGCCTACACCGACGCGATCCGGAAGTGCAGCACGAAGTGGGCGCCGTGGTACGTGGTACCGGCCGACAGCAACCGAGTGCGCGACCATCTCGTGGCCGACGTGGTGGTCCGGACGCTCGAGAAGCTCAACCCGATTTACCCGAGCGCAGATCCATCGGTTCTCGAGCTGGCATCCACCATCGTATAGGATGCAGCGAGCGTGGAGCAACCCTGGTGGCCCGGAGTGCAACCAATCAGGATGACCATGCACACACACCGGAGACCGATCCCGATGCATCTGCTACCCGTCCTCGCGTGCACCGCGGCGCTGTGCGTCGCCAGCGCCGCGGCCGCTCAGACCGCCGTTCCGCTCACGCGACCAGAGGCCGAGTTCGCGGAGCCCTTCTCCAACATCGCCTCCGTACGCGAGCTCCCCGATGGCCGCGTGCTCGTGGCTGATACACGTGACCGGATGCTGCTGGCGGTCGACCTGGCGAAGGGGATCGGCACGCCCATTTCGCGCGAGGGGTCGGGACCGGCGGAGTACGGTCTGCCGATGTCGCTCTGGCCCATGCCCCGCGATACCACGTACCTGTTCGATCCGCTCAATACGCGCTTCCTGCAGATCGCCCCCAGCGGCAAGGCGACCGGCACATGGTCGATGGTGGTGGACGATGGAGCCGCGGCGTCGGGGCCCGGTCGCATGGGGCTCATGGCGGTTCAGGGGGTGGACGGGCGCGGTCGCTTCTACGCAGCGTCGCCGGGGATCGTGCGTGGCCCCGACGGACCGCGTGCGGCCGACAGCACCGCGCTCACACGTTACGATCGGATGTCGAAGGCCACCGACACGGTCGCCTGGGTGGGGCTGCCGAAGAACAACGTGCAGATCTCGGGCGGGCGCGGCAATGCGAGTGTGCGTATTGGCGCCGGCAACCCGTTCGCCCCCCAGGATGCGTGGGCGGTGTTTCCGGACGGGCGGGTGGCGGTGGTGCGCGCGGACGCGTATCACGTGGACTTCTACCTCCCGGACGGACGGCACGTGCGTGGTCCCGCGCTGCGCGATAACAAGGTCAAGGTGAGCGAAGGGCACAAGGA
>DASSBZ010000199.1:0-9647 GCA_035698205.1 Gemmatimonadaceae bacterium
CACGAGGTGCACGTCTCCTCGCTGCACGAGGCGACGGTCGGCGACATGCGGCGGCCGCTGTCGATCATGCTCGGCGCATCGCTCCTCCTGCTGCTCGTTGCATGCACCAACCTCACGAGCACCACGCTGGCACGCGGCACGATGCGACAGCGGGAGTACGCGGTGCGCCACGCGCTGGGCGCCGGCCGGGGGCGACTGATGCGACTGCCACTCATCGAGGCGATGCTGCTCGCGGTGACCGGCGCGGCAGCCGGATTCGCACTCGGCGCCGTGGCGCTGCGCCTGCTGCCGGCGATCGCCCCGGCGGAGCTGCCTCGATTGAGCAATGTCCGGCTCGATCCGGCGGCCGCGCTGTTCACCCTCGCGCTGGCGATGCTCTCGGCCGCGGTCGCCGGGCTGTGGCCCGGTCTGCGCGCATCGAAATCGGCGGCCGATTCGCTTCGCGGAGGTGGTCGGACAGGCTCCGGACATCGCTCCTCGCGCGTCTGGAAGCTGCTCATCGGTGCCGAAGTGGCGCTCGCGCTGCTGCTGCTCGTCGGCTCGGGGCTGCTGCTACGCAGCTTCTGGTCGGTGCTGCAGGTGGAGCCCGGATTCCGGATGCACGGCCTGCTGACGGCGACCATCGATCCGCCACCGTCGCGTTATGCAACCGCCAATGCACGGCGGTCGTACTTCGAGACGGTGCAGAATGGCCTGCGCGAGCTGCCGGGCGTGGACGAGGTTGGCCTGGTGAGCGCTGCTCCCATGGAAGGCATCGCGAACGGATTGCTGCAGGTTCGCGGAGGGCCGGCCGACGACATGACTGCCGACTACCAGATCGCTGGCGACGGCTACTTCGAGGCGATGGGGATTCCGCTCCAGGGCGGCCGCACGTTCACCATGCGCGACCGCGAAGGGAGCGCGCCGGTGGCTGTCGTGAATCGTGCGTTCGCGGAGCGCGCCTGGCCCGGGGAGGATCCCGTCGGGAACGAGGTCTCGAGCGGCGGCATGGAAGACAGCACGCGGTGGGCGACGGTCGTCGGCGTGGTGGGCGACGTGGTCCAACGGGATCTCACGCGCGCCGCGCGCCCGACCGTCTACTTCACATACCGTCAACGGCCGTTCCGGACCTGGAGCATGACGGCGATCCTGCGCCCGCTCAATGGCGACGCCGCCGGGCTGACCGCTCCGGTGCGCGCCGCCATCGCCGCCCTCGACCCCGACGTGCCGGCGCAATACGCGACCATCGAGCAGCGTGTGCAGGACACCCTGACGACGCGTCGGTTCATGGTGCTCGTCATTCTCGCCTTCTCCGCCCTGGCGCTCCTGCTGGCAAGCGTCGGCGTGTACGGCGTGGTATCGTACGCCGTGGAGCGCAGGCGGCGGGAGATCGGCATCAGGCTGGCACTCGGTGCGCCGGCCAGTTCGGTACGGCGAGCCGTGCAGCGCGACTATCTCGTCGCTGCGGGGTGGGGCGCACTGGCCGGCACCGTCGGCGCACTCGCGCTCTCGCGCGTGATGGCCACGTTGCTCTTTGGCGTTGCCCCGACCGACCCGCTCACGTTCGTCGCGGTGATCGTGCTGCTGATCGCCACCGCCTGGGTGGCCAGCTTCATCCCGGCGCTACGGACCACGCGCGTGGACCCGCTGGAGACGATGCGCACCGAGTAGGCGCGAGAGGGGGGGAGGTACGGCTGGGTCGGAGGCATCAATGAAAGACCTGACCCCGAATGAAGCGTTACGGCCGGAGGCATCAATACAAGACCTGACCCCGAATGGCCCGGAAACAAAGAAGCCGGCGCATGGCGCCGGCTTCTTTGCTACCAGATCAACCTACTTCTTCTTCGCGGCCTTCTTGGTCGACTTCTTGGCCGCCTTCTTCGTCGACTTCTTGGCCTTCTTTTTCATCGGCATTGTAGGATCTCCAGAACTGGAGGTGAAACACCCGGTCCGATCCCCCGGTGGTTCGGCGGGTGACAACCGCGCCCATGCCAGAGCACGATTGATTCTGCACGGCCTCGATCGAGGCGCGTGAATACACTTTCGATTGTGTCCAGCATGGCGTGCATGTCGCGCGCCACATCACGATCGCTTCGGTAAGTGACGACCCATCGAGGGGATGGTTTCGTCACGCAACACTCAAATTGCGTCGCTCAGGCTGGTGAACGTGAAATCGCGAACCTTGATGGGAGGCACCACGATCGGTCGTCCGGGACCACCGGCCTCGCTCGCGCTGACGCGAACCGGCTTGCCCATTGCTTCCAGGTTGTTGAGCATGAAGATCGGCGACTCATTGAACCGCAGGTTCTTCACGGCCCGGGTGATCTTCCCGTTTTCGACGAGAAAGGTCCCATCCCGGGTGAGTCCCGTGTAGAGGATCGTGCGCGGGTCGACACCGCGGATATACCAGAAGCGGGTGACGAGGATGCCGCGTTCCGTGGAGGCGATGAGGTCATCGATGGATGCGTCGCCGCCGGTCATGCGCAGCGATCCCGCACCGGGCACCGGTTCGGTCCCGGTCTTCTGCGCCCAGTAGCGATCGCAGGCGAGCGTCTTCACGACGCCGTTCTCGATGAACACTGTACGCCCCACCGGCTGGCCGTCGCCGGTGAAGGTGCTGGAGTAGCACTCGGGATCGAGCGGATCGGAGATGAGCGAGACGCGCTCGTCCACGACCTTGAGGCCGATCTTGTTCCCGCCCCCCGCCTTGGAGAAGAAGGAACGCCCTTCATCGGCCGAGCGCTGGTTCATGGAGTTCGCGATGAACTGCACGAGGTTGCCAACGGCCGTGGGCTCGAGGATCACGGTGTAGCGCCCCGGCTCGATCGCCGCCGGGTTCACCGAACGCTGCGCCTTGTCGATGGCGCGGGCGCCGAGTGCGGCGGGATCGAGCTGCGCCCAGTCGTGGCTGGTTGCACCCGCCCAACCGGAACCGGTGCCGTCGGTGGTGCGCACCGTGGTCGTGAGTGCGAGTTCCGTCTCGCGCTCCCAGGCGAACAGGCCGTTGGTGTTGGCGATGGCGCTCGATCCGGCACGCGTCTCGAGATACCCGGTGGAGACCAGGCCGGCGGCACGAGCGGGTGTGGTGATGGCCGACGCCGCGGCCGCGCGCGAATCCGGCGCGAGCGCGGCGGTAGCTTCGCTCCACGCCCTCCCCTGTGCGTACTCCTGGGGACCGAGCTCCGGCATGTGCTCGGGATCCTCGGGCGCCAGGCGGGCCAGCCGCTCCGACATCTCCACGGCCGCACGCAGGCTGTCGTCGTCGAGCGTGTTGGTGTTCACCACGCCCCGGCGCTTGCCGAAGTACGACGCGATGGACACGCTCGTGTTGTAGTTGTCGCCGGCGGTGGAAACCTGGTTCACCGCGAAGCGCGTGTTGCCGCGGTTGCCGCTGTTGATGGAGACGCGCGCCTCATCGGCCTTGGAGAAGCCGAGTACCCGCTTGGCCAGTGCCTCGCACTCCGCGCGACCGAGGTGGCGCGACTGGGCGGCGAGCGATCGCGTGGTACTCACGCCTGGCGCCCCGTGTTGATGACGTTGATCTGGCGGTGGCGCGTCGGCACGCAGCCGTGGCTGATGGCGTTGGACTGGCTCGGCTGCCCCTTGGCATCGCCGAACGCGCCCCACATCCAGTAGCTCGACTTGCCGCCGATCATGTCCATGGCGTTCCAGAATTCGGGCGTCCGGATCTGGTAGGCAACATCCTTGAGCATCCCGGTGATCTTGCCGCCGCGAATCTCATAGAAGAGCTGCCCGCCGAACTGTGCGTTGAACCGCTGCTGGTCGATGGAGAAGGATCCGTCGCCGACGATCGCGATGCCGCGGTCGGTGGCGGCGATGAGATCCTCCCACGAGTGGTCCTCCTCGCCGGGGAGCAGCGAGACGTTGGGCATGCGCTGGAACTGCACGTCGGCCCACGACTGCGCGTACGAGCACCCGTGCGAGCGCGTGGGAATCCCCTGCTGCTTGTACCACCAGTCGAGCCAGAGTGCCTGTTCACGCGTGGTCTGGTAATCGTTGACCACGCCATTCTTGATGATCAGGAAGGTGTCGGGCTCCACGCCATCGTCGTCCCAACCGCACGCCGAGAGCGACCCGGGCTGCATGCGGTCCCCCTGGATGTTCATGATCTCGGGGCCGTAGCGGAACTTGCCGAGCATGTCCTCCGGCGGCGCGACGAAGCTGGTGCCGGCGTAGTTGGCCTCGAAGCCGTATGCGCGGTCGAGCTCCGTGGGGTGCGCGATGGATTCGTGCACCGTGAGCCCGAGGTGCGTGGGGTGCAGCACCAGGTCGTAGCGTCCGACATCGACCGACCGGGCGGAGAGCTTCTGCACCGCCTCCTCCGCCCACCGCGGCGCGTTCTCCACCAGGCGCGAGTCGGTGACGTGCTCGTAACCCATCCCCATGGGGGCGATGTCCGTGGACTGACGCGACTGGAAGTCGCGATTGTCCGCCGACACCGCGGTGATGTTCATCCCCGGGCTGGTACGATAGATGGTCTGGACAGTGTAGGTGCCCTCGGTGTTCGCGTAGGTCTTCTCCTCACGGAGGAAGAACATCGACGAACTCACGAACCGGGCCCCCTTCACGGCCAGCGCCGCCTCGTTGGCCTGCAGCAGCAGCGCGACCTTGTCCTCGATGGCAACGTCGAACGGATCGATCCGGGCGGGGCTGCGCCACTCGCCCATGGCCGTCGCCTTTGCCGGCGCGAGTTCGACCGGGCGGATCATCGACGCACGGTTGGCCTTTGCCTGCGCGACGGCCTGCTTCGCCACGCGCCCCACCTCATCCTTGGAGAGCACGCTGCTCGCGGCAAATCCCCACGACCCGCCAACCAGGGTGCGGACACCAAAGCCCGACGTCTCGTTGTTCGACAGCCCCTGCACGCGACGCTCCCGCGTGGAGACCGACTGCGTCCGGTTGCGGCTCAGCCGCACATCCGCATACTGGGCGCCGGAAGTCTTCGCGACGTCGAGCGCGAGCATGGCCAGCTCACGAAGGACGGGATCATCGTTGATGTAGGGGGAGGCGAGAGACCGCGTCGGCTGCGCAGCAATTTGCGCCGACACTCCGATCGTCGCCGCAGCGACGGATGCGCTCTTGAGAAACTCTCGTCTGTTGATTGCCACGCAGTATCCCCACGCCCCGTGGGCGTCAGTAATCAAGCGCGAATATATGACCAAGCATCAAGTGGCGCAATACTTTGCGGAAGGTGGCGCGCTCGGCGACATCCGCGCCACCGTCCGCGACCGGTCGCCGACGCACTCTCCCCCCCGGCGTGCGCGCTTCGTATACTGCCACAGCGCAACCCCATTTTCATAGGGAAACGACACATGCCTACGCTCACGATCGATGGTCGACCGATCGACGTTGCCGACGGCTCCACCATCCTCGATGCCGCGCGCGCCCTCGATGTCGAGGTACCCACGCTCTGCTGGTATCCGCACCTCCCGACGGTCGGGAACTGCCGCATCTGCCTCGTCTCGGTGGCCGGAAATTCGAAGCTGCTGCCGGCTTGTGCAACCGCCGCCGCCGACGGCATGGAGGTCACGACCGAGTCGGTCGCCGCGGTGAAAAGTCGTCAGGCGGTGCTCGCGATGCTCCTCGAACGCTACCCGGTTGGTGACATCCCCGCCGACGGTGCGCGCAACGAGTTCGAGGAAATGGTCCGCCGCTACAACGTGCCGACGGTCCATCGGTCGGGGTTGCCGCTGCGCGCCGGTGACGACCGCGCGGCCGACCCGATCATCCAGCACGACATGTCCACCTGCATCCTCTGCACGCGCTGCGTCCGCGCCTGCGAGGATATCCAGGTGGTGGGCGTCCTCGACGTCGCGCATCGCGGCGAGCACGCCGAGATCATAGTAGGGGCGGACGGCAACCCCGAACACGCCGGCTGCACCTGGTGCGGCGAGTGCGTCCGGGTCTGCCCGACCGGCGCCATTCACGACATCCTCCCCATCGCCCGGCAGCGATCGTCGCAGATGCCCGAGCCCGACCGCACGGTGCGCAGCGTCTGCCCGTACTGCGGCGTGGGGTGCCAGATCGACCTCGAGGTCAAGGACAACACCGTGATCCACGTGCGCAGCCCGTGGATCGAGGAGGACACGCCGAACATCGGGTCCACCTGCGTGAAGGGGCGGTTCGGCTTCGACTTCACCCAGCACAACGACCGGCTGAAGGTACCGCTGATCCGCCGCGGCTGGCACAAGGTGGATGGCCGCTGGCTGTTCGACGCCACGCGCGACGGCGCCGACCAGTGGAGCAGGCGCGGCGGACCCTGGCGCGACATGGAAGAGGAGGCGAGGCCGGCCAAGCCCCGCCCGAAGACCAATCCGCTGCGGCGTGCCCCGATCGGTCCCACGACGCTCGGCGATCCACGCAACCGCGCGGCAACGGGTGCCGACTGGTACGCGCCCTTCCGCGAGGCAACGTGGGACGAGGCCATGGAACTCACGGCGCAGGAACTCACCCGCATGCGCGACGAGCTCGGACCGACGGCGCTGGCCGTCTTCCAGTCGGCAAAGTGCAGCAACGAGGAGAACTACCTCCTGCAGCGCATGTTCCGCGGCGGTTTCGGCACCAACAACGTGGATCACTGCACGCGGCTCTGCCATTCGTCATCGGTGAGCGCCATGCAGCGGGCCATGAACACCAGCGCCGCGTCGGGCTCCATGCGCGAGGTGGAGAACGTCTCCGACGTCATCTTCATACTCGGCGCGAACACCACTGAGTCGCACCCCGTGTTCGGCGCGGCCATCAAGCGCGCGGTCAAGCGCGGCGCCACGCTCATCGTGGCCGACCCGCGCCGGATCGAACTGGCGGCGCGCGCTCACATTCATCTGCAGCCTCTCCCGGGCACCGACGTCGCGCTGCTCAACGGCATGCTCAACCACATCCTCGCGATGGGGCTGGAGAACCGGGAGTTCATCGCCGCTCGCACGCACGACTTCGACAGGATCCGCGACGCGGTCGCCCCGTACACGCCGGAGCGCGCGTCGGTGATCAGCGGCGTCCCGGAGGCGCTCATCCGCGACGCCGCCGAGCGCTACGCGCGTGGGCCGAACTCGGCGACGCTCTGGGCGATGGGTCTCACCCAGCATGCCACCGGCACGGACATCGTGACGTCGCTGCTCAACCTGATCATGGCGACGGGGATGATCGGCCGGTGGGGTGCCGCGATGATGCCGGTGCGCGGCCAGAACAACGTACAGGGCGCGAGCGACGTCGGCGCGATCCCGATGGTCTATACGGACTACCAGCCGGTGACCGACCCGGCGGTGCGCCGGATCTTCGCCAACGAGTGGAAGCTGCCCGAGGAGCGGCTCTCGCTGGAGGAAGGGCTCAAGGTCACGCAGATCGCGAAGACGGGAAGTCCGGTGCGCGGCATGTACATCATGGGGGAGAACCCGATCATCTCCGACCCCGACGTATCGCACGCCGAGGACTGGTTCCACGGACTGGACTTCCTCGCGGTGCACGATCTCTTCCTGACCGAGACGGCGCGCTACGCGGACGTGGTACTCCCGGGGTCGTCGTTTGCCGAGAAGGACGGGACATTCGTGAACACCGAACGGCGGATACAGCTCTCGCACAAGGCGATCGACCCGCCGGGAAATGCACGCGCCGACCTGGACATCCTGATCGAGCTTTCCAACCGGATCGGGCTGCCCACGAGCTACGCGTCGGCAGCGGAGGTGATGGACGAGATCGCACGCGTCACGCCGTCGTGGCGCGGCGTGTCGCACGCACGGCTCGAAGGCGCGGGGCTGCAGTACCCGGTGCCTGACGATCAGCACCCGGGCACGTCGTTCCTGTTCGACGCGCGGTTCCCGACGGCCGACGGCAAGGGGACCTTCGTGCCGGTGGAGTTCCTGCCTCCGTCGGAGCTGCCCGACGAGGAGTACCCGTTCATGATGAATACCGGGCGCCAGATGTACCACTGGCACACCGGCACCATGACGCGCCGATCGTTCGCCCTCGATGCGCGGGAACCGACGCCGACAGTGGAGTTGAATCCCGCGGATGCCGCCGAGCTGGGGGTCGGTGAGGGGGACAACGTGGTCGTGGCGTCACGGCGCGGGCGGATCACGATCGCGGTGCGGCTCTCGAACCGTGTGGCGCACCGGCAGGTGTTCGTGCCGATGCACTATCGGGAGGCCGCGGCCAACCTGCTGACCAATCCGGTGCTCGATCCGTACGCGGGGATCCCGGAGTTCAAGGTGTGCGCGGTGAGCGTGACGCCGCTGGGAGTGGCGGCCGCTCAGGTTGGTGGCGGTGCGGCTTCGTTTTAACCGCCACAAGGAGGACGCTGAGGTCCCGCGTTGCACCGCAGGCGACTCTGCCGGACGCTCGTCATTCGGCGGACCGCGACGGACCCGCGCCTCCCCGAACCATCGGAAGCGCACGATGTTTCGTCGTTCGCGTTTCTCTCCCTTCCGCACACCTGCCCCACATAATGAAGGCGCTCCTCAAGAAGGCTCCCGGCCCCGGGTTCACGCTCGCCGACGTCCCCGAACCGGTCATCCGGGACGATGAGGTCCTGATCCGCGTTCGTCGCACCGGCGTCTGCGGTACGGACGTCCACATCTATGAATGGGACGAGTGGGCGCAGGGGCGCATCAAGCCGCCACTGGTGGTGGGGCACGAGTTCGCCGGGGACGTGGTGGAGGTGGGGAAGCTGGTCACCGACGTGAAGTCGGGGGACCGGGTGACGGCCGAGGGGCACATCGTGTGTGGTCGCTGCCTCCCCTGCCGCACCGGGAACTCGCACGTCTGCCCGTTCACGCGGATCATCGGCGTGGATCGCGACGGCTGCTTCGCCGAGTACATCGCGATGCCGGCAATCAACGTCTGGCATCTGGATGATGAGGTGTCGTTCGACGTGGGCGGGATTCACGATCCGATGGGCAATGCGTTTCATACCGCGCTCACCGCCGACATTCCCGGCGCGACCGTGCTGATCACCGGCTGCGGGCCGATCGGCATCTTCGCCGTCGGGATCTGCAAGGCGGCGGGGGCGTCTCGGATCATCGCCTCGGACGTGAACGACAAGCGACTCTCGCTGGCGAAGGCGATGGGCGCGCACGACACGGTCCACCCCGGCGAGGTCGAGGCGGCGGTGAAGCGTGCCACCGATGGGTTGGGCGTGGATGTGGTGCTGGAGATGTCCGGCGTTGCCGCGGCCATTCACCAGGCATTCGCGCAGGTGCGCGTGGGGGGGCGGGTCCAGATGCTGGGGATCCCGCCACGGCCGATCGACGTGAACTTCGCGAGCGAGGTGATCTTCAAGGGGATCACCATCTATGGTGTTGTCGGCCGTCGCATGTACGACACCTGGCACCAGATGACGCGCTTCCTGCGCTCCGGCGAGTTCGATCCGACGCCGGTGATCACGCATCGCTTTCCCCTCGAGGAGTTCGATGAAGCCATGCGCGTCATCAAGCAGGGCGACGCCGGGAAAGTGATCTTCGAGGTGGCCTGAGGTACCGCTCGGGCCCCGTTCCGCATCGCATCAGGGAGTCTTCAGCATGACATTGAACGCCGCATTCCAGTCCGACCTCGAGGCGGGGATCGCCCAGCTCAAGGCCGATCGCGTATACAAGCGCCTCAACCATCTCGAATCGCCCCAGTCGGCACGGGTGCAGATGGAGGGGCGCGGCGAGGTG
>DASSBZ010000200.1:0-6053 GCA_035698205.1 Gemmatimonadaceae bacterium
GGCCACGATCTACCTGCGCCCCGAGACGGCACAGGGGATCTACGTGAACTTCGTGAACGTGCAGCAGAGCACCCGGCAGAAGATCCCGTTCGGCATCGCGCAGATCGGCAAGGCGATCCGCAACGAGATCACCCCCGGGAACTTCATCTTCCGCACGCGCGAGTTCGAGCAGATGGAGATGCAGTTCTTCGTGGATCCCGACGGGGACCACATGGCGTGGTTCGAGTTCTGGAAGGCGGAACGCATGAAGTGGCACCGGGCCCTCGGACTCGAGGAGCACCGGCTGCACTTTCACCAGCATGACGAGAAGGAGCTGGCGCACTACGCCCGCGCGGCGTTCGACGTGGAGTTCGACTTCGGTGGCTCGTTAGGTTTCCAGGAGATCGAGGGCGTGCACCACCGTGGTGACTTCGACCTCTCGCGCCACCAGGAATACTCGCACAAGAAGCTCGAGTACTTCGACCAGCCCGCCAACCGGCGCTATGTGCCGTTCGTGGTGGAGACGTCGGCCGGTGCCGATCGTACCACGCTCGCCGTGCTCGTGAATGCCTACCGCGAGGAAGCGGTGGCGGGGGAGGACGAAGGGCGTGTGGTGCTCGGATTTCTCCCGGCGCTGGCGCCCATCAAGGCCGGCATCTTTCCGCTGGTCAAGAAGGATGGCATGCCCGAGATGGCGCACCGGATTGCCGACGACCTGCGTCACGAGTTCCCCGTGTTCTACGACGAGAGCGGCGCGATCGGTCGGCGCTATCGCCGGCAGGACGAAGTCGGCACGCCCTGGTGCCTGACGATCGACGGCGAGTCCGTGTCCGACGGCACCGTGACGGTTCGCGATCGCGACACGTTGCAGCAGGAGCGCGTGGCGGCCGACCGCCTGCGCGAATTGCTGCGCGAACGCATGACCAGCGCCGGCACTCCATGATCGCCCTCTTCCTCGCCCTCATGACCGTTGCCACCGCAGCCACCCTCGGCGCCCAGGAACCCGACTGGGACGCCGTGCAGGAGCAGACTGTCCAGCACCTGCAGCGCATGATCCGCATGAACACGGAGAATCCGCCGGGGAACGAGATGCAGGTGGGCGCCTACCTGGACAGTACGCTTAAGGCCGCCGGGATCGAGACGCACCTGTTCGAGCCGGCGCCGGGGCGCGCGGCGCTGGTCGCGCGGCTCGCGGGCAATGGCAGCCAGCGCCCCGTGATCATCATGGGGCACATGGACGTCGTGGGGGTGGAGCGCGACAAGTGGACGGTCGATCCCTTCGAGGCGGTCATCAAGGACGGGTACCTCTACGGTCGCGGCGCCATCGACGACAAGGGGATGCTCGCCGCCAACCTGATGACCATGCTGCTGCTCAAGCAGCAGGTAATCGATGCCGGCGGCACCCTTTCGCGCGACGTGATCTTCGTGGCCAATTCGGACGAGGAGGCCGGGGGCGACTTCGGCATGGGCTGGCTGGTGGAGCATCACCGCGAGCTCATCGACGCCGAGTTCGTGCTCAATGAGGGCGGGCGCACGCGCATCGTGCAGGGGAAGCCGCTCTATGTGGCCGTGCAGAACACCGAGAAGGTGTCGCACGAAGTGGTGATGACGGCGCGCGGCCCCGGGGGGCACGGCTCCATCCCCCTGGCCGGCAACGCGATCGTGCGGCTCGGACGCGCGCTGGCGGCGGTGGGAGCGCATCGCGAGGCCGTGCAGGTGATGCCGACCACGCGCGTGTTCTTCGAGGAGCTGGGCAAGGTGTGGCCGGTGCCCGAGGAACGGCGCGCGATGACCGACGTGGCGTCTCGTGACTCGGCGCGCGTCATGCGCGGCGCGCGCGTGCTGGCGCGAACCCCGGTCTTCGATGCGGTGCTTCGCAACGGGATCTCGGCCACGATCATCGAAGGTGGCATCCGCGCCAACGTCATACCGGTGGACGCGTCCGCCACACTCAACATCCGGACGCTGCCGGGGCAGTCGATCGACGGCGTGGTGAAGCGCCTGGAGAAGGCGGTCAACGACTCGCTGGTCTCCTTCGAAATCACGGGCCGCGGCGAGGATGCGCCGGCGTCGGACTTCGACTCGCCGATGTTCCGCGCCATCGCCGAGAGTGCCCGGGCGCTGAATCCCGATCTTGCCGTCGTGCCATACCTCAGCACCGGCGCCACCGACAGCGCGCGGCTTCGCCAGTTGGGGATGCAGGCCTTTGGCGTGCTGCCCTTTCCCATGAACCAGGACGACGAGGATCGCATGCACGGCAACGACGAGCGTGTGCCGCTGGCCAGCCTGGCGTTTGGTACGCGCCTGATCTACGGCGCCGTGCTGCGCGTGGCGAAGTGACGGTCGCGCAATGACCGCACGCCCGGTCGCACTCGTCACCGGTGCATCGCGCGGAATCGGACGCGCCATCGCCCGCCGCATCGCCGATCGCTATCGGATCATCGCCACCGCGCGAACCGAAGCCGAGCTCGAGTCGCTGAAAGCGGAGATCACGGGCGCGGGGGGCGAGTGCACGTCGATCGTGATGGACCTGGCACACCCCGCCGAGATCGAGCGCGCGCTGTCGGGGCTCGACGTGGACGTGCTGGTGAACAACGCCGGCGTGGGATATCTCAAGCCGTTCCTCGAGACGACCGCCGCCGAGTGGCACACCACGGTGGACGTCAACCTGAACGCACTCTATCATGTCACGCGGGCCGTGCTCCCCGGCATGGTGGCGCGCGAGAGCGGCCATGTGGTGCTCATCGGTTCCATCGCCGGGCGCAACGCATTTGTTGGTGGAACCTGCTACGCCGCCACCAAGCATGCGCTGATGGGGTTCGGCGAATCGCTGATGCTCGAGGTGCGCGACGCCGGCGTGAAGGTGTCGACCATCATGCCCGGCAGCGTGGCGACGGACTTCAACGACAAGGGCGACCAGCGCAAGGGGTGGGAGCTGACATCGGAAGACGTGGCGGAAACCGTCGCCCAGGTGCTCGACACGCCGCAGCAGGTGCTGATCCACAGGGTGGAGGTGCGGGCGCTCTCCCCCCAGCGACGTCGCTGAGCTACTCGCCCTGCCCGACGTGCACTCTTAGATTCCCGGTCCGTGCCCAGATCCACCGTTACCCGTCGCGGACGGCTCAAGCTGGAGCCGCCGTCGCCCGAGGTCGCGCTTCGCGAGTTGATGGCCGTGCGCGAGATCGTGCATGCGTTCCTCAACGCCGAGCGCCCCGAAGAGGTCTACCAGTTCGCCCTCGATCGCGTCGGTCCGATCGTCGGGGCCAGCTTTGCCTCCATCTACCTCGTTGACGGCGTGTCCGAGCTCATGCGGCTCGGCGCGGCGTTCAACTGGCCCGAAAAGCACCGCCCCTGGCTCGGCGAGATGCGGGTGCGACTCGGATTCGGCCCCAGCGGCGAGGCGGCCAGCGAGCGCCGTGTCATCGAAGTCCCCGACGTCTTTGCCGACGACGATCTCGAGGACTGGCAGGAGGTGGCCAACGAGCTGGGCTTCCGCTCGATCACGGCGCTGCCGCTGCACGGCGGGAGCCGGACGCTCGGCGCCGTGACCTTCTACTTCTCCGAGGTCGGCGCGCTGAGCCCGGAGAAGCGCGGGCTGCTGCGGATCGTCGCCGACCAGCTCGCCGCGACGGCCGAGAAGGCACTGCTCATCGAGGAGCTGCGGCGCACCAACTCGGCGCTCGTGGAATCCAATGCGGAGCTGGAGCGACAGTATCTGGAGGTCGTCGACGCACGGCGCGCAAAGGACGAATTCCTGGCGAACATCTCGCACGAGCTGCGCACGCCGCTCACCGCCATGCTCGGCTACCTCGCCATCCTGCAGGAGGGGATTTCGGGGCCGTTGACCGATGGGCAGCGCACCGACCTCACGCAGTGCCGTCGCTCCAGCGAGCGGCTGCTGGAGTTGATCGAGGACCTTCTCGAGATGACCACCCTGTCGGTGGGTGCGGCCGGCGTGCAGGTGGGCGACTTCGACCCGTGGGAGCCGGTGGCCGAGCTGGCCGCGGACGCGCACGAACTGCGCGACGGCGTGACGCTCCGGTTCGACCCGCCCGCCACCGGCTCGCCCCTGATGCATGGCGACCGCCGGCGGATCGTGCGCATCCTTGGCATCCTGCTCAACAACGCCATCAAGTTCACCGAACAGGGGGAGATCACCGTCTCCCTGCAGGTCCGCAACGACCGCGTCGCATGGCGCGTACAGGATACGGGGATCGGGATTCCCGCCGAGGCCCAGCGCGTGGTCTTCGACGAATTTCGGCAGGCGGATGGGTCGGTCACGCGCCGCTACAGCGGGTCCGGAATCGGACTTGCATTGGCCCGGCGCATGGCCCGGTTGCTGGGCGGCGACATCGACCTCTACTCCGTGCCGGGTGAAGGGTCGACGTTCACGCTCGAGTTGCCGCTCCACTGCGAGACCACCACCACCGTCCACGCCGATACCTGACAAGGGATTCATTCCGACATGAACGTCCAGGCGAAGCGCACCCTGCAGGAGGTTCGAACGTCCCTGTCTCCCGAGGAGACCATCGCGGCCGCGCGCACGTTCTTCGTGCGCCGCGCGAGCATCTATGCCGCGTTCCCGGAGCTGCAGGGCCCCGGGTATATCACCTTCCGCGGCCAGGGGATCGAAGAGATCGCGATCGGGGCGGTGTATGACGGCGACGCCACGCGCGTGACGGGCTCCTCGTACCTGTTCGACGCGCAGGTTGCGCGGTTCCTCGATTCGCTGCCGCCGGCTGGTCCGCCGGGGGGAGCCGCGGCATGAGCGCCCCCTTCGTCTCGCAGATTCGTGCGCGCGCGGGAGAGCTGCGTGTTGGTGCCGCCGATGCCACCGACGTCCTGCACCTGCGTGTGCAACTGGAAACCACGTGGGACATCATTCGCGTCACGGCGCCCGCAGATACGCCGGTGGTTGCCGTGAAGTCGCGTGCGCTCGCTGAGCTCGACCCGCGCGCCGCGTTCCACGAGGACTTCGTGCTGAAGCACGAGGGGTGGGAGATTCTCGACGAGAACGCCACGCTCGCCGCGGCCGGCGTGCGCGACGGTTCGACGCTGATCCTCATGCCCCGCCGCCGGCGCCCCGTCCGCTGAGTTCCGCGCTGACTTCCATGTCGCCGGCGGTGGCGTCGGACGCCGAGCGCGACGACCTGCTGCGGGCCGCGGCACGGCTGCGCGCGCAGGTCGCGCGGCGCATCGTGGGGCAGGAGAACGTGGTCGACGAGATCCTCATGGCGATCTTCGCCGGGGGGCACGCACTGCTCGTGGGCGTGCCGGGGCTCGCCAAGACCCTGCTGATTCGATCGGTGGCCGAGGCCATGCACCTCGACTTCCGGCGCATCCAGTTCACCCCCGACCTCGTGCCGAGCGACATCACCGGCACCGAGATTCTCGAGGACGACGCCGCAACGGGGGCGCGCGCCTTCCGCTTCGTGCGCGGTCCCGTGTTCGCGAACATCATCCTCGCCGACGAGATCAACCGCGCGCCGCCGCGCACGCAGGCGGCGCTGCTCGAGGCCATGCAGGAACACCGCGTCACCGCCGCCGGTGTGTCGATGCCGCTGCCGGAGCCGTTCTTCGTGCTCGCCACGCAGAATCCCATCGAGCAGGAGGGGACGTATCCGCTTCCGGAAGCGCAGCTCGATCGCTTTCTGTTCGACGTGCGCATCGGCTACCCCGACGAGGAGGAGGAGGTCGGGATCCTGCGGAGCACCACCGGCATAGCCGATGTGACGCTGGAGCCGGTGCTCGACGCCGAACAGGCGCTGGCGCTGCAGCGCCTGACGCGATCGATGCCCATTGCCGAACCGGCGCTGCGCTATGCGGCCGCACTGGTGCGCGCCACGCGCCCCGACTCTCCCGCGGCGACCGCGCGCGTGAAGTCGTTCGTGCGCTGGGGGGCGGGACCGCGTGCCGGCCAGGCGCTGGTGCTCGGTGCCAAGGCGCACGCCATGCTCGCCGGCCGCGACGCCGTGAGCTTCGACGACCTGCGCCGCGTCGCGCTCCCCGTGCTGCGCCACCGTGTGCTCCCGAACTTTGCCGCCGATGCCGAGGGCGTGAGCGCGGAGCATGTC
>DASSBZ010000201.1:0-6604 GCA_035698205.1 Gemmatimonadaceae bacterium
ATGGCATCCTCGAGCGTTTGCCGTTTGTCCGACTGCTGTACTCGTCCACCAAGGACCTCCTCAACGCGTTCGTCGGCGAGAAGCGGCGATTCGACAAGCCGGTGCTGGTGCGGCTCGCCGCGGGTGCCTCGGTGCGCGTGATGGGGTTCGTCACCCAGGATACGCTGGACCGGCTTGGCCTCGCCGATCATGCATCGGTGTACCTCCCGCAGTCGTACAACTTTGCCGGACAGCTGATCGTCGTCCCCGTCGCCGACGTCGAACCGCTGCCGGTCGCCAGCTCCGAGGTGCTCGCGTTCATCGTATCGGGCGGGGTCACCGATGTGCCGAACGCCGTCGGCACCGAGCCGGGCGCCATCGACCGTGAGTAGTTCGCCGGCGCCCGAGTTGCACCGCGCGCGTCGCCTGCCGACATTGCTCGCATGAGCCCTTGGCGCACGCTCCACTTCGTCGCCCTTTGCATGGCCCTCGCCCTGCCGGCGGCGTTGCTGTGCATGCCGGTCGCCGCCCTTTCCGCGCAGCAACGCGCCGACGACGGGCGCGTGGTGCTGCTCACCCCCGCAGGCGTGTGGGACGGCACGGGAGCCACCGTGCACAGCGGCTGGGTGGTGCTCGTTCGCGGCGAGCGCATCGCCGCGGTCGGAGCCGCCGGCGACGTCCAGGTGCCGGCCGACGCGGAACGGATCGCGCTGCCGGGGCTGACACTCATCCCCGGGCTGATCGACGCGCACTCGCACATCCTGCTGCACCCGTATGACGAGACGTCGTGGAACGACCAGGTGTTGCGCGAATCGCTTGGCGAGCGCGTAGCACGTGCCACGGTGCACGCGCGCGCCACGCTGATGGCCGGTTTCACGACGCTTCGCGACCTCGGATCCGAAGGCGCCGGCTATGCGGACGTTGGAGTCAAGCAGGCCATCGAGAAGGGGGTGATCCCCGGGCCACGGCTGCTCGTCGCAGGGCGGGCGATCGTCGCGACCGGCAGCTACGCGCCCAAGGGATTCGCCCCCGAGGTGTCGGTGCCTCAGGGGGCGGAAGAGGCGGATGGCGTGGAGGGCATCACCAAGGTGGTTCGCGAGCAGATCCGTCACGGGGCCGACTGGATCAAGCTCTACGCCGATTATCGCTGGGGGCCGTCGGGGGAAACACGTCCTACCTTCACCGAGGCCGAGCTGCGCGCCGCCGTGGAAGTCGCCGCGAGCAGCGGTCGCGCGGTGGTCGTGCACGCCAGCTCCGCGGAGGGGATGCGACGCGCCATCGCGGCCGGAGTGGAAACCATCGAGCACGGCGACGGTGGTACGCCCGAGGTGTTCCGCGCGATGAAGGCGAATGACATCGCGCTCTGCCCGACGCTTGCCGCCGGCGATGCGGTGTCGCAGTACGCGGGCTGGCGAAAGGGCGAAGCCCCCGAACCCCCGCGCATTCGCGCCAAGCGTGCCTCGTTTCGCGCCGCGCTCGATGCCGGCGTCACCATTTGCAACGGGTCCGATGTGGGAGTATTCTCCCACGGCGACAACGCGCGTGAACTGGAAATGCTGGTCGACTACGGCATGAGTCCGCTCGACGCATTGCGCGCCGCGACCTCCGTGGATGCCCGGATCCTGCATCTGGACGAGGACATCGGCTCGATACGCCCGGGGCTGCTCGCCGACCTCGTGGCCGTGGCCGGCAATCCCGTCGATGACATTTCAGCCATTCGACACGTGCAATTCGTGATGAAGGGGGGCGACGTGGTGCGCAGACCATGAACGGCGTTCGACGTACGACCGCAGTCGCGGCGGTGGCGCTCACGCTCATCGCGTCGGCGTGCAGCGAGTCCGCGCCCGAGCGCGCGCCGCGCATCACCGAACTGCCCTCGCCCGCCGGGCCCGGGAGCGGAGAACCGAATCTCACGTTCGACGTTGACGGTGGTGTGCTGCTCTCATGGATCGAGCGCGGGGCGGACTCCGTGGCGTCGGTGCGCATGGCGCGCCTGACTGATGATACGTGGGGCACGGCGCATACGATCGTGACGGGCGTGCCGCTGTTCGTGAACTGGGCCGACTTCCCCTCGGTGGCGGTGGCGGCTGACGGGCGGCTCGTCGCGCACTGGCTGCAGCGCAGCGGTCCGGACACCTACTCGTATGACGCGATGATTGCGCGCTCCACCGACGGTGGTGCGACGTGGAGCGCGGGATTTCCGCTGCACCGCGATGGCCTCAAGGCGGAGCATGGCTTCGTGAGTCTCTGGCCGGCTGGGTCGGACTCCATCGGCGCCGTCTGGCTCGACGGCCGCAAATCGGCCATGGCGGACAGCGCACGCGAGATGCAGCTCGCCTACACGACCATCGCACCGGACGGCGGATTCGGCATCGAACAGATCCTCGACACGCGGATCTGCGACTGCTGCCAGACGTCCGTCGCGCCCACCCCGACGGGCGCGATCGTCGTCTATCGCGATCGAACGGACGACGAGGTGCGCGACATCTACGTCATCCGCCTGGTCGACGGCGAGTGGAGCGAGGGGGCGCCGGTCCACCAGGATGGCTGGACGATCAACGCCTGTCCGGTCAACGGTCCGGCCATCGCCGCCCGTGGGGCGCTCGTGGCCGTCGCCTGGTTCACCGCCGCGCACGACACGGCGCGTGTGCGACTTGCCTTCTCATCCGATGGTGGCGCGAGCTTCGGCCCGCCGATCGAGATCGACGACGGCAATCCAGCGGGGCGCGTGGACGTTGAACTGCTGGCGGATGGCCGCGCGGTGGTGAGCTGGCTGGAGCGCACCGGTGGCGACTCCGCCGCGGTGCGGATGCGCACGGTTGCGGAGACGGGTGAGCGCGGCGCGGCGTGGACGGTCGCGGCCACGAGCGGGGCGCGGGCGAGCGGTTTCCCGCGCATGGTGTCGGCCGGCGACGGGCTTGTGATGGCCTGGACGGCGACCGAGCCCGGCGCACCGGCGCGCGTGCGGGTGGCGCGCATCGAGCAGATCACCCCGTAGGTGCGCGCACTGCTGCTGGGCGTGCTCGCCGTCGTCGCCGCGAGCGGATGCAGCGCCGAAGTGGAACGCCGTGTCGCACGCGTCGGGAGTCCGGCGCCGGCGTACGATGCGACCACCATCGATAACCAGCCGGCATCGCTCGATGCCCTGCGGGGCAAGGTCGTGCTGCTGAACGTGTGGGCCACCTGGTGCCACCCCTGCCGGGAGGAGATCCCCGAGCTCGAGCGGCTGTGGGTCGCGCACGAGCGGGAGGGACTGGTGGTCGTCGGCGTGACGGTCGACGCGGTGGGCGACGACGGCGCCATTCGCGCGTTCGCACGCGAGTTCGGCATGACCTACCCCATCTGGCGCGATCCCGATGGACGCGTCTCGTCGCTGTTTCTCGCCGTGGGCGTGCCGGCCAGCTTCCTCATCGATCGTGATGGTGTCCTGCGCTGGAAGCGCATCGGCGTGATCAGCGCCAACGACGCCGGGTTCGCCGAGGCGTTGCGCTCGGCGCTCGACGCCGACGCCGGCGACGGCTGACGCCGGCGCCGGAAGGTCACCGGCCCGCTACCGCTTCCCGACCTGGTAGCGCTCGAGAATCTCGCGCACACGGTCCATGGGAAGCGGCTCCACGGTGCGCCCCCGGCTGGTGACCGGTGTGGCCATGAACAGCGAGTTGTAGATGGATTCCTCCACCGACTCGACCACCGCCTGGAAGAGCGCCGACATGTTGTCGTTAGGCAGGTCGGCGGTTTCCGGTGGTGCGCCGGGCGCCGCGCCCGCCGCCGGTGCCTCCACCGGGCGGCGGCGCACCGATTCGGCGGTGGAGAACGCAATCACATAGTCCCCCGAGCCATTCGATGCCGACGAGCCGGTGCGCGCCAGCCCCATGATCGCGCGCGCCGCCAGTCGCTCGAGGTTCCGGTCCGACAGCGGGGCATCCGTGGCCAGTACGATCATGATCGAACCGTCGCCCCGCTCGCGGTCCACCTGGTCGCGGAACGCGTATCGTCCCAGTTCGCGCCCCACCGGCGCGCCGAGCACCTGCAGAATCCCGCCGAAGTTGGTCTGCACCAGGGCACCCACGGTATAGCCGCCCAGCGACGCCGGCAGCACGCGCGACGACGTGCCGATGCCTCCCTTGAAGCCGAACGCGATCGTGCCCATCCCCGCCCCGACGCTCCCCTCGGCCACCGCGCCCCCGCTCGCCGACGTCAGCGCCTCGCGCACCGACGCCGCCGTGACCGGTCGCGACCGGATGTCGTTCAACGTGCCATCGTTGGTCTCCCCGACCACGGGATTGATCGAGCGCACCCCTTCCATCCCCGGCTGTTCGAGCATCCACGCGACCATGGCGTCGGCGGCGCGCCACACGCAGAGCGTGCACGTGAGCAGGATGGGCGTCTCCAGCTCACCGAGCTCCATCACCTGGGTGACGCCAAGGAGCTTGCCGAAGCCGTTGCCGACGAAGATCGCCGCGGGCACCCGCGAGAAGAACGGGTTCTCCGCGTGAGGCAGGATGGCGGTCACGCCGGTGCGCACCGAATCGCCGGCCACGATCGACACTTGCCCCACCCGTACGCCGGCCACATCCGTTATGGCGTTGTTCGTTCCGGGGGCAAAGATGCCGGGCGACACGCCGATCGCCCGGGCGCGCACCGGACCCTGCGCAAGAACGGGCCCACCGGTCGCGCTCGCCACACCGATCGCGAGGGCGACGTACGGAAGCGACCACGGCGTTCGACGGACGCGAGCGAAACTCGGCATGGTTGGCGGGTTGTGTGAAAGCGGAAGGGGAATCGCGCGATGCCACGGCACGCCGAATCTAGGTCGACGGCGGCCACCCCGCACCACGAGTCTTGCGCTTCGCCGGCGAAAGCTGCATGAAAGGGGTGCAGCGACCACATCGGCCCGGAGGTTTCCATGGCTGGAACGCTTCCCCTTGTCGCCCCTGATCGGCTGACGCGTCTGCGCGGCGGCGACGAACGCGCGCTTCACGATATTTTCGTCGACGCGTACGATCCCCTGGTCGCGGACCTCGCCGGTGAGATCGGCGATGCCGGCGCGGCAGCGCGGGTCGTCGAGCGGACCTTTGTCAACGCGTGGAGCGCGCGCGAAGGTTTCGATTCGCCCGAAGCGTTCCGGGGCTTCCTGCGGGATGCGCTCGCCGACGCGGGCGCGCACGAACGCAAGCGCCTGGAATCGGTGCATCGCTTCGAGCAGCGGGAGCGGGTCTCGCGCAATACCGGAAATCATTCGGCTCCGCCAACGGAAGTGGCGTGGCAGGCCGTGGAGCGTGCACTGCACCCGGCCGCTGCAGACGGCCACGATTCCACGCGAGACGCGGCGGCAGCCGCACGCCATCATGCGGCACAGCACGTCGCCCACATGGCGGATCAGCGCATACCGTGGATCGGCATCGCCCTCGGCGCGGCATTCATCCTCGTGGCGGGCGCGGCGTTCTGGTACTTCAACAAGGCCTCCGGGTCGGCACGCCTCATCGCGGCGCTCGAGTCACCCGAGGTACGGCTGCTCGAGACGAACCCCGGGCAGCGCGGGACGTTGACTCTCGAAGACGGGAGCACCGTCGATCTGGGCGCCGACTCGCACCTCTCGGTTCCACCCGGCTTCGCGACGCGCGTGCGCGGCGTGGGGCTCGATGGCACCGCGCGTTTCACCGTGGATCCGTCGTCAGGTGGCAACTTCACCGTGCGGGCGGGGCGCGTGCTCGCGGTGGCGACCGGCACCGTGTTCGATGTGCGCTCCGCTCGCGGTGAGGCGAACGTGACCATTCACGTGGTCGAGGGCACGGTGCGCGTATCGCTGGAGGACAGTGCGCGCGTGCTCACGGCCGGGCAGTCCGTCATGATCGATTCACTCGACGTTTTCAGCGAGCCGACGGCCGATGCACTGGCCGCCGCGATCGGATGGACCAACGGACGCCTGACGCTTCGCGACTGGACGCTCGGCGCCGCCATCCCGGAGATCAAGCGCTGGTACGCCATGGACCTGCGCGTGGACGATTCGCGCCTGCTGGAGCGGCGTGTGTCAATCGATGTCCCGCTGGAATCATCGCGCGAGGCGATCGCCGCGCTCGAAGCGAGTGGCGACCTCGCGTTCGGCTACGGCAGAGATGGCAAGCAGATGATCATGCGGGACGCAGCGCGGCTTCGACGCTAGCGCGCAGGCGGCCAAGCAGCCGGCCGGCGCGCGTCGCGGCCTCGCGAAGTCGCGCCGGCTCGACGATGAACGAGATCCGGAAGAATCCCGCCCCGCCGGCGCCGAATCCCGAGCCCGGCATGACGATCACCCCCTCTTCGTCCATGAGGCGATCGGCGAACAGCCGGTCGGGGATGCCGTCGGGGAGCGGAATCCAGAGGTACATCGTCGCCTTCGGCGCCTGAACCTCGAAGCCGGCGTCACGAAATGCGGAGACGGCGGCATCGCGACGTTCGCGAAAGATGGCAACGTTGGCGGGCACGAACTCCGGCGAGCTCTCGAGCGCGGCCACGCCGGCGGCCTGGATCCCCATATAGGCACCGGTGTCGAGGAACGTCTTCACCTTGGCCAGCGCGCCGGCCAGCTCCGGCCGCGCCACCGCCCAGCCGCAGCGCCATCCGGTCATGTTGTACGTCTTGCTCA
>DASSBZ010000202.1:0-2241 GCA_035698205.1 Gemmatimonadaceae bacterium
GTGGGATCCCGTCACGCACGTGTTCGCGAGCAGCGACTTCGCCCGCCAGACGGAGCAGGCGTTGCGCAACATGATGCGCGCGCTCGAGGCGGCGGGAGCAAGAGGCGAGCATCTGCTGCGCGTGACCTGGTACGTGACCGATCGCGACGCGTACAATGCTGCACGGCGCGAGATTGGCGGGCACTGGAAATCGATCGTAGGGCCGCACTATCCGGCCATGGCCGTGGTCATCGTGGCCGGACTGCTGGAACCGGAGGCGCTGGTCGAAGTGGAAGCCACCGCGGTCGTGCCGGAGTAGCGTTCACCGCGGGAGCAGATCGCGCAGTAGAGGAACCGGCCATCGCGCCGGAGCAGCGTTCGTTGCGGAAGGAAGATCGTGACGTAGAGGAGCCGGCCATCGTGCCGGAGCAGTCAACCGTTCCGGCGGAGCAGATCGCTCCGTCGCCAGTCCCGTTCGAGGTTCCCATGCGTCGTGCCATCGTCCTGCTCGCGCCGGTTCTGTTTGCCTTTGTCACGCCTCCAGTTCGCACTGTCGCGGCACAGGATGCGGCTCGGCGTCCACTCCGCGCCACCGACATCTACCAGCTTCGCGAGGTGCGCGATCCGCAGCTCTCGCCCGACGGCGCATGGGTGGCATACACCGTGACCATCGCCGATTCGGCGCGCAACAGGAACGACACGGACGTATGGATGTCGAGCTGGGATGGGCAGACGCACCTGCGCCTGACGAGCAGCCCGGAGAGCGAGAGCACGCCGCGCTGGAGCCCCGACGGGCGCTGGCTCGCGTTTCTCTCGGGGCGCGAGGACGGAAAGGGATCGCAGGTCTGGCTGCTCGACCGGCGTGGCGGTGAAGCCGTGCGGCTGACGACGCTCAAGTCCGGCATCGGTTACTACGCGTGGTCGCCAGATGCGAAGACGCTGCTGCTCGAAATGTCCGACCCCGACCCGGACGACGCGGCCGGCGATTCGGCGAAGAAGAAGCCGAAGCCGATCGTGATCGATTCCTACCGGTTCAAGCGGGATCGTGCGGGGTATCTCGATTCCACCCGGACGCACCTGTATCTGTTCGACGTGGCGACCGGACGCCTCGACACGCTCACGCGCGGGCGGTTCGACGAGGAGTCGGCGAAGTGGTCGCCCGACGGTCTCCGGATTGCGTTCATGAGCAAGCGCGAGGGGGACATCGAGCGCAACGAGCGCTGGCATGTGTATGTGATGGACGCGCGTGCGGGCGCCACGCCGAGCCAGGTGACCACGAAGCCGGCGGGCGGCTCGGGTGGTGGATTCGAATGGAGCCCGGATGGCCGCTCCATCTCGTACTATCGCACGACGATGCCCGCGTACTCCATTTACGACCAGACCATGCTCGCGGTCGTGGACGTCGGCGAGGGTGCCGATGGTTCCGCGACACAGACGCGCGACATCGGCACGAAGATCGATCGGGATATCCGCTCGCCGCGTTGGCTGAGCGACGGCAGGACGCTGCTGGCGCTGGTGGAGGACGACCGCAGGCAGTACGTGGCGCGCGTGGACGCCATGACCGGCGAGGTGGAGCGCGTGACGGACGGGGATCGTGTGGTACAGTCGCTGTCGTTGGGAGGCGAGGGGCGGGTGGCCACGCTGGTGACGACGCCCGTGCTGCCGGCCGAGGTCTTTGCGCTCGAAGGCGGCGAGCTGCGGCGCATCTCGCATCAGAACGACGCCTGGCTTGCCGGCGTGCAGTTGGGAGTCACGGAAGGGCTCGAGGCCAGGGCAAAGGATGGAAGCGAAGTGCACGCCGTCGTCACGAAGCCGGCCGGCCTCGCCGCCGGGGCGAGGGCGCCGGCGCTGATCCGCATTCACGGCGGTCCGACGTCGCAGGATGCGTATGCGTTCCACTTCGAGCGCGAGCTGTTTGCCGCCAACGGCTATGTGGTGGCATCGCCCAACTATCGCGGCAGTTCGGGGCGCGGTCAGGCATACATGAAGGCCATCGACGCCGACTGGGGGAACAAGGAGGTCGTCGACGTACAGGCGGTGGCAGATGCGCTGGTTGCGAGCGGGCTGGCCGACGCCGGGCGCATGGGGATCGGCGGCTGGAGCTATGGTGGCATCACGACGAACTACACGATCGCGACCACGCAGCGTTTCAAGGCTGCAATAAGCGGGGCCGGCAGTTCATTGCAGACATCGATGTACGGCACGGACCAGTACACGCTGCAGTACGACACCGAGCTCGGTGCGCCGTGGAAGAATCGTGAC
>DASSBZ010000203.1:0-5154 GCA_035698205.1 Gemmatimonadaceae bacterium
GAGATTGCCTGGCATGCCGCGCGCACCGGTGGCAGGCCCCTGGCCACCGCTTCCGCCGGTGACGCCAAAGCCGCCGCGCTCACCGCGCGCATGACCACCACCGCCCTGTCCTTGTTGTCCCTGACCCTGCTGTCCCTGGCCTTGTCCCTGTCCTTGCTGACCTTGGCCCTGTCCTTGGCCTTGGCCTTGGCCCTGTCCCTGTCCCTGTCCTTGGCCCTGTCCCTGGCCTTGCTGACCCTGACCCTGTCCTTGCTGACCCTGGCTTTGTCCCTGCCCCTGGCCCTGTTGGCCTTGGCCCTGTTGTCCTTGACCCTGCTGTCCCTGCTGCCCCTGTCCCTGCTGTCCCTGCTGCCCCTGTCCCTGCCCCTGTCCCTCTGCGGACGCCGAGTCGCCCGACTGTCCGTCTCGACCGCCCTGCAGGCGGCGCTGCTCCATGCGCTCCTCGAGCGATTCCATTCCACGCACCAGATCGCGCGCGCGATCCAGCGATCGTTCGGAGCGCTGCTGTTCCTCGGCGCCGGTGCGCATCGCCTCCGCCGCTCGAGACACCAGCGCATTCACCGAGTCGGTGTACTGCGTGATCTCGCGCTCGAACTCCGGTGCCTGCTCGTTCCGCGCCCGCATGAGTCCCTTGCCGTACTGAATGCGATCCTGCAACCGACTCTGCCGGATGGTACCCGCTGCCTCCTGCAGGTCGCGCGACGCATCCGGCTGTTCACGCCGTGACTCGCGCGAGAGTTCATCGAGCTGGGACTCCAGTTCACCCACCTCGCTGCGCAATGCGTCCTTGCGCTGGCTGATGCGCGCCTCGCGTTCGGCTCGTTCCTGCGCCGTTCCCGGCTGCGTTCCCAGTCGCTCAACCTCGCTGGCGATATCGCGCTGCTCCTCGGCAACGCGCTCCGCGCGCCGGGCGGCGTCGCTGGCATCGCGCTGGCCACGCCCCTCGCGGTTCTGGTCCAGCAGCCGCCGCGCCTCCTCGAGTCGCTGCAGCGCCGATGCCGCCTGACTCTGTCCGCCATCGTTGGCCCCCGTCGCCGAACGGCGCATGGCGTTGGCGGCCTCCTGAAGTCGACGCGCGCTCTCGCGCAGCTCCTGGTCGTTCGGGCGCTCGCGTGCCAGGCGCTCGAGCTGACGCGCCACCTGTTCCGTTTCATCGGCGAGCTGTCGCTGCGCGGAGCCGCTCCCCCCCGCCTGGTTCGGCGCGGCGCTGGCGCGGCTGCGCAGCCGCTCGTTCTCCTGCTGCTGCCGCGCAGCAAGCTGACGGAGCTTCTCCGCCGTTTCATCGACCTCATTGTCCGCCGACTGCTGCTGGCTGCGGCTTTCGGTTTCGTACTGGTTGCGAAGCTGGTCGCGCTCCAGTTCGAAGAGATCGGCCAGGTCTTCCGCGCTCGCGGATTGCCCTCCGCCGCCGCCGCCCTGCCCGCCACCCATGCTCACCTGGATATCGCGATAGACCGCCTCCGCGCGCTGCAGGCGCTGCAACGCCTGCTGCTCCGGTGGCAATGCCTCTTTCGTGCTCTTGTTGCCCAGCGCCTCCTCGGCGGCCTGCATGGCCGCCAGCGCCTTCGGCAGCTCCTCGGCGATAGCGCGATACGCGCTGTCGCGCTGGACGATGCGCCGCTCTTCGAGCCGTCGCACGAGCGTCTCCACCTGCTCGCGCAGCTTTCCCTGCGAGAGCTGCAACGTGGTGAAGTTCTCGCTCAACTCGCCGGGCGTCATGGAGCCCTTGTCGCGATCCACCTTGAAGGTGCCGGCAATGATCTCGCGCTGGATCTGCGTGAGCTGCCCCGGATCGGCTTCGCCACCACCGCCGCCACCCGCCTGCTGCTGCTGCGACTGGCGGTAGTCCTGGTCGAAGGGCCGCACCGTCATGAAGTAGATGTCCGTGCGTGCTTCACGCGTGCCATCGCCGCGGTTGTTGTCGCGGGCACGCGCGTAGTACGACACGAGGTCGCCGGGCTGCAGCCCGAACTCCTCGAGGAAGAACGTGTGGCCCGCGACGATCTCCTTCAGTCGTGACGCCCCGGCATGCAGGGAGACCACCTGCTCCTCCCCTCCGTTCACGCTGAACACGAGATCGACTGTGCCCACGCCGAAGTCGTCGGTGGCTTCGACTTCAGTGAACACCTCTTCCACCGCCGTCACACGCGCATCGCGCCCCGGCTGCAGGAAGGCGATCGTCGGGAGCTTGTCGTCGAGCACGTCGATCGTGTAGTCGAGCGATCCGTCCACCGCGCGGCCGTTGCGCGCGTCGAGCTCGATGCGATAGAAGCCGTTCTCGCTCACGGCAATGGTGCCCTGCAGCACGCCATCCGTGCCGAGCGTCATCGGTGCCGGCGCCTTGCCATCGACGATGAGCCGGCCGCCCGTCACGGGCATCGTCGTCGTGGCGCGCACGACCACCTCCGTGCCCTTCGGTGCGGCGATGTCTCCGCCATCCTCCACGGTTTCGGCAGCCAGCCCCGTGTACGCCGGGTAGCGATATTCGAGGTCGATCTGCTGCACGAACGGCAGGTCGGTGACGTCGATGATATACGTGGGCGACCGGACGCCGTTGGCCTCCACGTAGTACGAGGTGCGCTCGCGAACGTCGAACAGGCGCAGCTCATAGACGGCCGAATCGGCCGAGGCGCTCATGGGCAGGCGTTCCCACTCGGTCGCCGCCCCGCGCCGCACGACGAGGTCCGTGGCGTCGGTGTCGAACCCGTGCAGCTCGGCGGCGATCTCCTGGTCACCGCCTCGCGGAATCTCGATGTTGCCAGGCTCCACATCGATGAAGTACGGCTGCGCTTCACGCGCATCGATCCACGGCGTGGCGAGCATGCGCGTGCCGTTACGCAGAAAGTCGGGGCCGAATCCGAATGTGAGGGCCGTGACGATCGCCATCACGGCCAGCATGCCTGCCGAAGCACCCGCGCTGCGCGTCTCGAGTCGACCGCCGCCTCCCACCGCCGCGGCACGATCGGCCGCCACGTCCAGCAGCCGGCTCACGAGCGATCTTGAGCGTCGCTCGTCAGGCACGTCGCTGCGGGCGCTCTCCACCGCGCTCAACACACTCGCTTCGAGCGACGGCTCGTGCTCCTCGAGATACAGCGCCACACGCTCGTCACTCACGCGGCGCAGCAGCGGCAGCGCGAGATATCGAACCGCGAGCACCGCAAGCAGCACCCACGTCGCGATCCGCGCACCAATCACGACCCCGGGTTCGAAGCGATAGTGCTCCATGACCCAGGAACCGATCAAGGCGGCAGCAAGCGCGGCGCCCAGGACGATCGTGAGGCCGCGTAACGCGAGCTTGAGCCGCCACCGATTGCGGACACGCCGGATGACCGCGTCCAACGCCGTTCGCGACACCGACATCTCGATTGCACTGGCCATGTGCTCTCCCGCGTCAGCCTGCCTGAAGGATCAACGTACGATGCGTGACATGCGATTGGACAGCAGCGATTCCGACGCGAGCAGGATCAGCGCCGCCGCGAGCAGAAACCACCATCCCCCCTGCCGCCGCTCCCTGAGCTCAGGCGTCAAGTCCTGGGCCGCCGCCGCGGTGGTGCCGGAGTCCGCTGCACTCGTCCGCGGCAGCACCGCCGTCGCGACGAGCTCGACATCCAGCGCCGAGAGATCGGACTCCTCCCGGTCAACATTCGCGGCCACGACCCGCTCTCCCCCCGCCCCCGTACCGGATCCCGCGCGGCGCACGGTATAGAAACCTGGCTCCCGCAATTCAAAGCTCGTCGCCATTTCGTCCGGCACCAGCCGCTCCCGCACCCCCGACGACGTGGTGACCTCGTACCCCGGCGACGACGATTCGGCCGCGCGCGCGCGCGCCGTGCTCGAGTCGCCATCCACTCGCCGCCCGTCGCCGAGCAGCAGTGCCGGATCCACGACCTGGCCTACGGTCATCGACGGCGGTTCCTCACGATATCCGGACGTGAACTTTGCCGCCTGGTGTACGAACGGCAGAAAGACGGGCTGGAGCGGCAGGTCGTTCCAGATGCCGTCCAGGCTGGAGGTCCACAGCAGCACGCGCCCGGCACCGAGCCGTCGTTCGAGCAGCGCCACCGAGCCATCATCGAAGCGCGCCAACTGTCGATCCGATGCCGTCGGCGTCACCGCACGATAGCGGAAAAAGCGCGCCGCCGAAAAATCACCGCTGCGTGGCGCGTTGAACGGCTCGAAAACGGGGTGGCTGCGATCGAGATAGCCGAGCGTGGCACCACGATCGGCAAGCCGGTCGGTCGGCGCGTCGGCGGGGCGCGGCAACAGCGCATCCGCGAGCGGCGGCCAGCTGCGCGGCGCGCTTCGATCGCCGACAACCACCAACAACCCGCCACCCTCGCGAACCCAGTCGACGATGCCACGACCGGTCTCCCCCGCGGGGATGCCGGCATCGTTCAGCACGAGCAGCTCGACGCCATCGAGCATCGCGCGGTTGAGCCTTGAGGCGGAGATGATCGTCACGTTGAACGCGGGCCGGTTCCCGATTTCCAGGGCGCGCGCCAGAAAGAGGCTGCTGCCTTCGCGGGCACCAGCCGGCTCCACCACGAGCACATCGATGGACTGGCCGCGCGAGATGGCCACGTGATAGAGGTTGTCGGCGGCAAGCGCATCGGTGCCGGCGCTTACCGTCGCCCGTGCGGCGCCGCCTGGCACGGGCACCGTGGCAAACTCCACGCTCCCGGCGCTGTTGGCGCCGAGGTCGATGGTCCGTCGTTCCACCTCGCGGTCGTTGATGGCCAGCGCCACCGGATGTGCCGACACGGCCGTGCCCCCGCGATTGGTCAGTCGCGCCGAGACAATCACGCGATCGCGGTTCGCCCCCGGCTCCCTCCGTACGTCGACCGCCGTGACGACCACGTTGGCGGTGGCGCTGTCGGCCAGGTTGATGGCGTGCAAGGTCGCGCCGCCCGGAAGCTGCGGCACATCGCGCCCATCCCAACCGGCGCGCTGGAAGTCGGAGATGAGCACAACTTCGCGCCGCGCGCGTGCCGTGTCGCCGAGGATGCGTTGCGCCAGCTTGAAGGCGGCGGCATAACGCGTGACGCCCGGCCCGGGACGGATGGTGTCGAGCGCCGTCGTCAGGAGCGTCCGGTCGGTGGTGAGCTCGGTCGCGGCCACGGCGCCACCGTCGAAGTAGACGAGTGCGGCGCGATC
>DASSBZ010000204.1:0-18463 GCA_035698205.1 Gemmatimonadaceae bacterium
TCGCCACCTCGAGGAGTCCCGCGCGCGTCGTTCGATGGCCATCGGGACCGGCCTCGGCGCCGAACAGCTCCGAGTCGAGGGCATCACCGCGCATGGCCGCGCAGCTCACCTCCACATAGGGATGGTCGCGGCGCGGCCCGAGGCGATGGATGCTCTCCGCCACGCGCCCCTTCCCCGAGCCCTGCTCGCCGAGCACGAGCACGGTGGTGCGATCGCTCAGCGCCAGCAGCTCGACCTGCGCGCCGAGATCGCGCATCACCGGCGACGTGCCGATGGCAATCGTGGTCGGGTTGCTGTGATGATCGCGGAGATAGCCGGCCAGGCGGCGGAGCCGCACCTTCTCGAACGCCTGGTCGGCGGCGACGGCCAGGTGCGACAGCTCGATCGGCTTGATCAGGAAGTTCTCGACGCCGCTCTGCATGGCCTCGACGGCGAGCGGCACGTCGGCGTGCCCGGTGATCATGATGACGACCGGGTCCGAGTCGCGAATGCGCGAGTACACGTCGAGCCCGGTCATGTCGGGGAGCCGGAAGTCGAGAAGCACCAGGTCCGGTCGTTCGGCCTCGTAGCGCTCGACGGCTTCGGCACCGGTGTGCGCGCACGTGGTCGCGTGACCGCCGGTCCTGCGAAAGAAGGTCGCCAGCGCCTCGGCAAGCGGTCGTTCGTCGTCGACGATGAGAATATTGGCCATCAGGCGGAAGCGTGGGTCAGCACGATGCGATCGAGTTCCTCGAGCGAAAACGGCTTGCCGACGGTCGGGCAACCGCTGGCCTCGAGAAATGCGCGCGCATCGTCGCTCTGCGCGTCACCGGTGAGAAAGACCACGCGGGCAGCGTGTACCGGATCGCGATCACGCAGCAGCTCGTAGAGCGCGTCGCCGGACATCTCGGGCATGCGAAGATCGAGCAGTATGATGTCGTACTCCCTCTCGTCCAGTCGTTGCAGCGCGTCCGCAGCGCTGCCCACCGCCTCCACCGTGTGTCCCTGATGCGCGAAGTATCGGCTCACGGCGGAGCGAATGGCAGGTTCGTCGTCAATGACGAGAATCGAACGGACCGCCGTGCTGATCACCGGCTCGGGGACCGGAAGCGCTGCCGGCGCCGTGACCGGCGACGGGCGGAGGGGCAGCTCCACGACGAACGTCGCGCCCCCCCCGGGGGTGGACTCCACGCGAATGCGGCCGCCGTGCTCGCGCACGATCCCGTCGGCGATGGACAGACCGAGCCCGCTTCCCTTTCCGACCGGCCGCGTCGAGTAGAACGGGTTGAAGATGCGGTCGGTTTCGGACGCGGCGACGCCGGGGCCGGTGTCGCTGACGCTCACGACAATCAGCGATCCGCGGCGTTCGGCACGTACGCCGATCCGTCGAAGCCCGGCGCGATCGTGCACCGCATCCTCGGCGTTCGACAGCAGGTTGAGGAAGACCTGCTGCAACTGGAAGGGATCGGCCCACGTGCGCGGCAGGTCGTCGTCGAGATGCTCCTCCATCGTGATGCCATGCACGGTCAACGCGTAGCGTCGCAGCTCGAGCGCGGTTCGCAACACGTCGCCCACGTCCGAATCCATGCGCTGCGGCGGATGCTGGCGGGCAAAGGTCAGCAGGTTGGCCACGATCTTCGCGGCGCGACGCGCTTCGTCGTGGATGGTCTGCAGCATCTCGCCGGTGTCGCTCGGCGCACCGTCGGGCTGCTCGGCGAGTACGAGCTCCGAGAACGCCATCACGCTGGCCAGCGGATTGTTGAGCTCATGGGCAATGCCGCTCACGAGCTGGCCGATCGCGGCCAGCTTCTCCTGCTGCAGCAGTTGTTCCACCAGCCGCTTCTCGGCGCTGACATCGCGAATCACGCCGAGCACACCGGTCACCCGGTCACCCTCGTCGACCACGGGCGATACCTGCACCGACGCCTCGGGTGACCGCCCGTCGGCGCCGAGGTAGCGCAGCTCACGCTTGAGTCGGCGGCCGTTGAGCGCACCGACGAATACCTCCCACAGATGGTCGCGATCGCGCGGGTCGATCGTGGCGGTGAAGTGCGTACCGATGAGGTCAGCGCGAATCCGACCGACCGCGCGCTCGAAGGCACGGTTGACGGAGGTGAACTGCCCTTCCTCGTCGAGGGTGAAGATGCCGTCGGGGGCCGACTCCACCAGGTTCTCGAAGCGGGCCTCGGAGCGCTGCAGCGCCCGGGCGTGCTCGCGCTGCTCGGTGATGTCGCGGGCAATGCCAAGCACGCCGATGACGCGCCGGCCATGGCGAATGGGAGTGTTGGTCACCGACACCAGCCGCCTTCCACCGTCGGGACGTACGAGCGTGCATTCGAAGCGCGATTCCCGCTCCTCGAATGCGGTGCGGAACCGGTCGACGATCATGCCGCGATCGATGTCGGCCACGAACGGATCCAGCGCACGACCGAGCAGCTCTTCGCGCGGAACGCCGAGCAGGTCGACTGCCGCCTGGTTGGCCGACGTGACCGAGCCATGCGCATCGAGGGTGTAGATCGCGTCGGCCGCGGAGTCGAAGAGGTTGCGATAGCGTGTTTCCGACTGCACCACGGCGTCGCGCGCCCGCCGTTCGTCGGTCATGTCGCGAAGCGCCGCGACGATTCCGATCACGCCCTCGGCGTCCTGCAGCGGCGCCAGGCTCACCGAGATGATGCGCCGTTCGCCGTCGCCGCGCACCACGGTGCTCTCGAAGCGCTGCGCGCTCCCCGCCAGTGCGTCCTGCTCGCGTGCCGACGCCTCCTCGGCGAGTTCCTCGAGGAGCGTCTCGCCGAACAGGGTTCCGGCCAGGGGACCGCGTCGCGAGATGAGCTCCGCCGCCGCCGGGTTGGCGTAGGAGATCCGGCCATCCATGTCGAGCGTGAGGATCGCGTCGCTCGCCGTCTCCACGATCAGCCGGTTGCGTTCGGAGAGGCCGTGCATCGCGGTCACGTCGTCGAAGGTGACGACCGCACCGCCATCCGGATGCGGCGACGCCACGATGTCGAACAGCCGGGCACGCATGCCGGATCGCACGGTGCCACGACCGGTCACGCCGTCGATCAGCGCCCGGTGCAGCGGACACCCCTCCACCAGCGCACGTTCCTCGTGCAGCACCGCCTCGTAGAAATTCCGCCCCACGAGCTCGCGTTGCGTGGAATAGTCGGCCAACTGCAGCGCGCGGGGGTTGTATCGCACCACGCGCCCGTCGTCATCGAGCAGCACCATGCCGATGGCGATCGCGTCGAAGGCAACGGTCCACTCGCGCGATGCCTCGGCCAGCTCCTCGTACAGCCGCGCGTTCACGATCGCCACCGCCACCTGATCGGCGAGCCGGTGCAGCACGCGGGCGTCGTCGTCGGTGAAGTCGGTCGACCGGTTGATGACCGACAGCGAACCGATCGGACCTCGCGCGGCAATCAACGGCACCACGCACATCCGGTCGACCGGCACGAGTTCGTGCGGAACGCGGAAGAGCCCGGGATCGGCCGACACATCGTTGCAGATCACCGCCGAGGCATCGCGGACCGCCTTCCCGGTGATACTCGAGTTCACGGGGAGATGCAGGCCGGCGAGCACGCTGCTCGTGCCAGCGGCCGCCACCACGTGCAGGTAGTCATCCTTGCGCCGCGCAATCAGCGCGCCGTCCGCGTGCAGCAGCGACATGGCATGACGCAGGATGAGGCGCATCACCTCGCCTGTACGCAGCGATTCGCTCACCGCGCGGGCGATGTCCGCCAGCGCCTCGGTCTGTCGCCGCTCACGCTCGCTCTCGGCGAACAGCCGTGCATTGCTCAGCGCACTCGCCGCCTGCGACCCGATGGTCAGCAGCAGGTCCACCTCCTCCGGTCCGAACGCCTCGGTGGACCAGTGGTGAATCGCGAGCACGCCGACAAGGCGGGTCCCCACGCGCAGCGGCACCGCCAGCACGGAGCCCGCCTCCCCCTCGCCGCCGATTACCTCGGCCGCGGCCTCCCATCGCTCACCCTCGCCGGCGCGCGCCAGGAACGGCTCTCCCGACCGGGCTACACGCGCGATGGCACCGTCGGCCATGGCCACTGGCTCCGCCGCCGTGTGGTGATCGGACACCGGCAGGCGCGCCAGCGAAGTCCACGTCTCGCCGGTTTCATCCGGGCGCGCCACCACGGCGCCGTCGCCATCGAGTATCCGCGTCACGCCACGCACGAGTTCCTCGGCGATCTCGCGCTCGTCGAGCGAACGCGAGATGGTGTCGGCGAGCGCCTGCAACTGCTGCAGGCGTTCGACGCGACGATCCGCGAGCTCCGTGAGCCGGTCCTGCTCCAGGTGGAACGCCACCTGTTGCGCGAAGATCTCGACCGTACGCACGCGCGCCTCGTCCCCCGACCGGCCATCGTCGGCATCGGCAACGAACAGCGTGGCGAAGCGGCGGCTGCGAGGACCGCGCAACGGCACGATCACGACATCGCCCTCCCCCCACGGCAGCCGGCTCCGGTCGGCGTCACCGAACTCGTTATGCACCCACGGGTCGTCGCCGCGAAGATGATACGACTGGCTTACGCGCGAGCGTTCGAACGCCTCGCGACGGCGCTCCCAGTCGTCGCGTGCATCGGGGATCGCCACGAGCGCCTCACCCTCGCCGGCGCTGAACCCGTCGCGCACGCACATCCCGGCAAAGCCGCTGGTCTCACGCAGCACGATCGCCACCCGGCGATAGCCAAGCCGTGCGATTGCCCGAACGAAGGTCGTGAGTCGATTGGCAAGGGTGGGAGCGTGCTCCACCTGTACCAGCGTCTCGTGCAGAAGCGCCAGATGATCGCGTTCGCGCAGAAAGCGCCGCACCCGCGCGGCGTACTCGGGGGGCAGCTCCTGCAGCAGCTCCAGCGATTCGGCGTCGAATGGCGGCAGGGAGTCGGCGCGTGGACCCTCGGTCACGCCGTGCACTCCGGGCGTGCGCCGCCGGTGGGCGCCAGCGCGAGCGCGCCGCGTCCGCGTGGCACCATCAGCGTGGCTGCCCCGGGTACGACTTCGATTTCAACGGGCGTGGTGCCCAGCAGCTCGCCATCGGCCTGAAACCGCTGCGGCGGTGCCGTCTCGATGTGCATCTTCCGACCGCTCGCGTAGTGGACGCATGGATCGTCCCGGAAATCCTTGCGCAGAAGGCGCCAGGCAACCCGGATCGCGTCACCGGTGGATTCCGGTGAGAAGACGCACAAGTCCAGCCTTCCGTCATTGGCACCGATTCCCGGCCCGAAGTGGATCAGGTTACCGAACATCGTGCCGAAGTTCGCCACCATCACGGCCGACGCACGACGGATGAATACCTGCTCATCTACGCGCACCCGGAGCTCGAAATCGCGCCGCGCAAGCGCCGCGCGCGCCGCCGTCAGCCAGTATGCCGCCACGCCCAGCGCTCGCTTCATGCGCGGCGTGGTACCGGCGATCATCCGGGTATCGATGCCCATCCCCGCCGCGAACACGAAACGCCGGCCGCCGATCGCACCCATGTCGACGGTGATCCGCTCACCCTGGAGGAGGGCCTCGACGGCACGGGGCACGTTACGCGGAATGCCGAGCGTGCGAGCCACGAGGTTGCCGGTGCCGCCCGGCAGGATCGCCACCGGGATGCCGCTGCACGCCAGCGCGCCGAGCACCTCCATCACCGTGCCGTCCCCGCCCAGCGTGAACACGGCGTCCGTGTCGGCGGGGCACGCGCGTGCCAGCTCGGCGGCGTGCCCCGGCGCGCTCGTCTCCACCACTGGGCAATGCACACCGGCGCGCCGGAATACCGCCTCGGCGTTCGCGCGTTGCGCCCTGGCTCGACGCGCGGCCGGATTGACGATCAACAGCGCCGAACGGATCAGAAGCGCCACGTGCGGAACAGATCGAGACCGAACTGGCGTGGTGTGAGCACGAAGCCGCGCGATGCAATGCCGCCGGGACCGCAGAGCAGCGCGCTCGCCGGAGGTTCGTAGCCAAGCGAGAGGCTGAGGTTCGCATCGAGCCGCGTCTCCACCTTGACGCCTATCCCCTCCCAGAAGTCCGTCTGACCGCTGGTGCTCGACCCCAGCAGCGAGCGCACCTGGCAGACGCCGGCGTCGGCGCTGATGAACGTGCGGTCGTTCACCTGCTTGCCGACGCCGAACCGCGCGTTGCTCAGCACGTCGGCAAAGGTGGCGTTCTGGCGCTGCTCCCCGGGACCGCCCTGCCGCCCGAACTGTACGTCGAAGAGGTCGAGCCCCGTGAGCGAGCGCAGGTAGTCGCCGAACAGGCTGCCCCCCGATCGAAGCAGCACCGACACGGTACCCTGCGTGACCCCTCCCGTGGCGGCGATATCGAAGTTGGGAGCGCCGGTGACGAGATAGCTGACCAGGTCCGATTCGGAGATCTGCAGCAGGCTGTCGGCACTCGAGAGCTCGAGCTGCGGCTGCGCGAGCGTGCCGCCGATGCGCGCGCGAATGCGGACGTCCTGCACCGCGAGCTGCGAACTCGAGAACGGTCGCACGGTGTGCAGCGCGCGTATGTCGAGCACGGGGTTGAAGTCCGCGTCGCCGAAGAAGCGGATCGTGCCACCTTCCACTTCAAACGTGCGCTGCACGATGCCGAGGTTGAGTCGCCAGGTTCCGCGATTGGTCAACAGGCTGCCGTTGAGCGCGAGCTGCGCGAACGGGCGCTCACGGTCGTTGCTGGGCGCGACGGTCACGTCGACGGCGCCGCCGAGGTTGATGTTCGTCTCCTCCGACCGGAGCCAGACGTCGGGCCCCATCCGCACCTGCACGTTGTCGATCTCCAGTTGCGAGAGAAACGCCGGCGGCGCCTCGGGGAGCAGCGACCGGTTGGTGAAGACGGTCGTGTCGACAATATCGTAGAGATCGGGATCGTCGAGGCGGATCAACTGCTTGGCCGCCAGCTCGGGGATGTAGACGGTACCACGATCGACGGTGGCTCCGCCGGTGAGCGTTGCCTGACGACGCGTGCCTTCGAGCTGCAGGTCCGCCGAGACGTCGAGATGGGCCACCCGGTCGCGATCGATCGCGTGAAAGTCGCGCGCCGAGAGCTGCAGGTCGTATCGCGGGTTGTCGCGGTCCGACACGCTCGCCCCGCCGGCCAGCGAGAGCGAGCCCGCACGCCCGCCTTCGCGCGTGTGTACCACCACGCGCCGGATGGTCACGCTGTCGCCGTGGAAATCGAGATCGGCTTGTGCGTCCCGCAGCCGCACGGCGCCGAGCGCGGCGATTCCCAGCGCGCCATCCACCACGCCGAGGTTCCCCGTGATCAGCGGCGCATCCCACGTACCAGCGAGGTCGAGGTTGGCCACCAGCGTGCCGGTAGCGTCGCGCACCGAAGGGATGAACGCCTCGAGGACACCGAAGTCCGCACTGTCGGCGCGTATCCGGCCCGACAGCGTATCGGGGAGTCGCCGATCATCCACACGGTGCAGCGCGAGGTCGAGCGGCAGCGACGCGGCCAGGTCCACCGCGCGCTCGTCGTGACGGAACACCGTGGCGTCCGCATCGAGACGGCGAGCACCGTACCGCGCGGCGAGCGTCACACGATCCACCCGCACGTCGCCGAAGGCGCCGCGTTCGAGCGCACCGTGGGCGGTGGCCAGCGGTGCATCGCGCGTCCCCCAGATGTCGAGGGCAAGCCGCAGTCGACCATCGTACGGCACGCGTGCCTGCAGCACGGCGCCGATGTCCGCCACGGGGACGCTGTCGGCGCGCGCGTATATCGAGATGGGGCGCGAGACCGGCACGTTGGCGGCGAGCTCGACGCGTCCACCCGAATCGCCGTGCACGCTCAGCCTGTCGAGCAGGATGTCGCCGCCGTGGATGGACAGCAGCGCCGGACGGTCGAGGCTCCACGCGTTGGCAGCGGTGGAGAGGTTCAGCGAATCGAGCCGCAGCTCCGCCGTATCGCCGCGCACGCTCACGTCGCCGGCCAGCGATACCGTCGGTCCGCTCTCGCTCACCGACGACAGCCGGAACGGACCGCCGTGCCGGTCGCGCAGCTCGAACGCCAACCCCGCCGACGCGAGCGCGACCGGACCGGCCCGCAGTGTGTCGGCCTCCAGACGAACGCTTCCGTTGGTCGCACCCGGCATGTCGAGAATGGAGAACTCTCCCTGCACGGCGCGGGCGCGCAGGTCGCCTACCCACACGGCCTCGGCATCGAGGGAGCCGGACGCGGAAAGCGCGCCGACAGATCCGCTGAGTCGTCCGTTGAGCCGGGCGATGCCGGCGAGCGAGTCGAGGCCCGACGGTACCCCGATGGACACAATCACATCGGGATCCCCGCCTTCGATCCAGGGGCGCAGCCCCCCCAGCGAGTCGAGCGCGGCGGTCCACAGCAGCGTGTCGGTGCGCGACGCATCCAGCCCCAGCGCGCCGCGCCCGGCGAAGAGTCCGGCAGCGCTTTCCACGCGCACGGTGTCCACGCGCAGTCGGCGATCCGCGAACGCGCCACGCGCCTCCGACGGATAGACGCGCACGCCATGGACGAGCGAGCGATCGAGCTCGATGGCGAGCGAACCGACGGTCGTGGCCAGCGAGTCGCCGCGCAGGTCGCCCGTCACGCGGCCGTTGAGCTGTGTGACCGGCATGTCGGCGGAGTCGAGCACCTGACGCAGGTCGAGTGCGGCGAACGATCCGGAGAAGCGCCCCGCATACTCCGGCTCGAAGACGTCGAACCGTCCATCCACGGCCAGCGTGCCCCCGGGGCCGCGCACGTCCCCCGAGACGAGCAGGTCCTCCACCGAACCCTGGATGCGTAGCGGACCCGTGAACTCGCCGCGCAGCACGAGCGCCGGATACGACCTCGCGAGCGTGGTGAACGAGAGCGGCTGCGCGGTGAGCGCCAGGTCGTACACGAGCGAGTCCTCGCCCAGGGTCACGCGGCCGTTCCCCGTCACGCGCGTCGCCGGTCCGTCGCCATCGTGGAAGCGCAGGTCGCCATTCCGGAATCGCGTGTCGAGCCAGATGGAGTCGAGCGTCGCGGTACCCGTCACCGTGCCCGCCAGTCGCGGAAAGAGCGGGTTCAGCGCCTGCGGTGTGCGAAGGTCGAGCGAGACGAGCCGGAGGTTGAAGCCGTGGAACACCGTTCGCGACGGCGAGAGAATGTCGAGCACGCCGTTCGCCGTCGCCCGTGAGGTCGCGCCGGCAACGTGGGCGTCGTCGTAGCGCAGGTCGAGTGTGTCGATCACGAACCGGTTTACCGGCCCGCCGCGCCCCCGTACGATGCCGGTGAGCGTCCCCTGGTAGTCGTATGGAAACGGACCGCCATTGAACGTGCGCAGCAGCTCGAAGTTCGCCGGCGTCGCGAGCAGGTCCACCCCGCTCACCACGAGCACCGCGCCTCCCACCCCGAAGGTCATCGCGCCGCGCAAGCGCGAACGCGTGGTCCGGACGTCGAGGTTGCTCAGCGCGTACTCCACCACATGCAGGTCGCGGCTGTCGTTGCCGATGTGGAGGTCCATGGTGCCGCCACCGGTCACGGGGAGCGCCGGGTGGACCCACGAGACGTCGGCCATGGACACCGAGTCGCCGCGGATGTCCAGGTCATAACGAGTGGGCAGGTCGCTCCCCCACCAGATGCGGCCGCTGCCGCGCCCCGTGCTCCCGGGGAGGTCGAAGTGCGGCACATCCAGACGGATGGTGTCGCCCAGCAGGTGCACGGTGCCGCGCACGTTGCTGAACGTGAATGGCGGCTCGGACTCCACCACATCCAGCGATGCCACCTCGAAGCGCTGGCCGGCGCTGTCGGGAACGGCAAGGCGCGCGTGCGACAGCGTCATCTCCCCCTCGGTCCACCGCCACGTACGGGAATAGCCGCTCCCGGCGCGCCGGATCTCGGCGTCGTCGCGTGCGAGGTTCCACGCCACGGCGCTGTCGCGACGTGCGCCGCGCAGCGAATCGGCGGGCGTCCACGGCTTGATCAGCACGAACGTCAGGTCGTCGAGCGTGGCGCTGTCCACCACCACGAAGTCGCCGAACGCGCGATCCGTGCGCAGCACCCGCGGCACGCTCTCCTCACGGTGCGGGAAGATGTAGCGGTAGTTCCAGGTGTCGGTTGAGTCCTTGCGGATGTGCACCACGGGGTGCTCCACCCGTACATGTCGGAACAGCAGGCGACGATCGGTGATGTCGCGCGGATCGTAGCTGAGCGAAATGCGGCCGGTGGCGACGAACAGCGAATCGGCCGGGTCGCGGATCTCCAGCGAGTCGACTGTCAGCCCGTCGAAGAACGAGCCGCCCAGCGCACCCAGGTGGACGCGCCCCTCCAGGCGCCGCGCGATCTCGCGTTCGAGTACCGCGCGGATGCGCTCACGCCCCCAGTCGGTGCGCGTCATGGCCACCGCCGCGCCCACGGCGAGCGCCGCCACCACGAAGATGGCGAGGGCGCTGGACAGCACGACGACGCGACGTCGCGACATGCGCTAGAACGCCTGGCCGATGGCGAAGTTGAACGTCAACTGGCGGAAGAAATTCCGGCTCGTCGGCGGCCGGAAGCTCGAGCGGCAGTTGCCCGGTTCCTGCACCGCGGGCGAAAGCGGGGCTGGACCATCGGGATCGGGCAGCGTCACCAGCAGCGTGTTCCCGGGTGATACGCAGTACAGCGGCGACGCTCCCCCATCTCCCGCACCGACTGGCGCATCGAAGTACGCGGCGCCCTGCTCGCGCAGGTACGGGTTGAATCCGACGTCCACGCGAATCGGTCCCACGGGCGAGAAAACCCGGACGCCCACGCCGGGGGTCACGCGCAGGTTGACCGGATCGAACCCCGAACCACCGCGACCGCGCGTCCACACCTGCCCCGCATCGGCGAAGAACGCGAGCTGCACGAGGTCGGGAAACACCGGACTTCGCGTCCGCAGTTCGAGATTCGCGACGATCATCGCATTCCCCCCTGACGGCACGGTCCGCTGCGGCGCGCGCGCCGAATCGCCGCCGGCCGTCCGGAAGTAGTAGCGATCGGGGATCAACGCGGGCACGGTGTCGTACCCGGCCACGATGTACACCGCATCGCCCAGCTCGTTCTGCCGGAAGCCACGCACCGTGGACTGGCCGCCCGCGTACAGTCGTTCCTGCAGCGGCACGAATGGAATCTCGTCGCTGAGCGACAGGTTGCTGCCGAGCACCGCGCCCATCCGCAGCCGCCCCACCAGCACCGACGAACCGACGGTACGATACATCGCACCATCGAGCACGCCCTTGTTGAACTGCAGGTCGGGATCCGATCCGATCATCGCCGACGCATGGCGCACGTCGAGCCGCAGCAGGGTGCCGTGCGTGGGGTTCACCGCATCGTTGGCGCGGCCACGGGTGATCGATGCGCTGGCGACGGCGTACCGCTTGCTGCTGCGCAGGATATCTCTTGCCTGCTGCTCGCACACGTTGAACACGGCGCAGAAGATGGCCGGCTGCGCCTCGGTGCGTCCGTATTCCAGTGTGTAGCCGAGCGTGACCGGATAGCCGCTCCACCATTCGCGATCGAGCGAGAGGAGCGCGCCAATGGGGGTGCTGCGAAGGAACGCCTTGTACTCCGACCGCCGCTCCGAGTAGAGCGTGAGCGCCGGCAGCGTGCGCAGGCCGAACAGGCGCCCCTGCCGCAGCGTGGCGCCCACATAGTAATTGAGCGTGTCGCTGTACGGATCGTCGCGCACCGAGCGCTGGCACAATGACTCGAAGCCGTCCACCGGATGCCCGATGCCGATCTTCGAGACGCGCGCATTCAGGTCGAACCGGTTGAGGCCATCGAGGAAGTTGTAGTCGGCGAACTGCGCCTGGGCGCGAAAGCAGTCGAGCGTGGCCCACCCCACCCCGGCGCGCGTCGATCGCAGGAACCCCTCGGCGGTGGTGACGTTCACGCTCACCAGCGAATCGGCCGCATCGACTCGCGACGTATCGACGCTCACGTCCACGTAGCGAAACGCATCGCTCAGGTACAGCGCGCGCTTGGCCTGCTCGAGTTCACGTTCGCGATAGAGTTCCCCCGGCTCCACGCCGAGCAGCCGGCGGATGTTGGCCTCGTCCACGCGCGCCGGCTCCCCCGGCGTGCGCGCGTCGTGCCGGACGGTGATCGTCCCGATGCGCGACCTCGGCCCCGGCTCCACGTCGAAGCGCACCGACGCGCGGCGGTCGATCGTGTCGGTCACGAATGACCGCAGGACCTCGGCGCGCGGATAGCCGTTGTCGCGCAGCCGCCTGGCGATGGTGTCGCGCGTGGCTTCCACGGCGTACTGGTCGAACCGGCCGCCGGCGAATGCCGGGAGATCGCGCGCGATCCGTGCACGCTCGGCCACGGAGTCGAGCCCCACCACCTCGAACTGGTCGATCAGCAGCGGCGGCCCTTCGTTGATGCGAAAGGTCAGCTCGATGGCGGCGCGCCCCACCGGCCGCAGCTCCGTCCCGACGGTCACCGCGGGGAAGCCATGCTTGCGGTAGAACAGGAGCAATCGAAGCGAATCCAGCGGCATCTGTTCGCGATCGAGGCACCGCCTGGCGCCGGCAAAGCGAATGGTGCGGCGCAGCCACGACGACGACGTGTTGACCACGCCGTTGGCGAGCACGCGATCGGGGAAGGCATCGTTCCCCGTGAACTCCAGCCGACGCACTTCCACATCATCGGGATCGCCGCAGGCCACATCCTGTGCGTTCGCGGGGCGCGCCGCAATTGCCGTGGCGGCGACGAACAGAAGAACCGCGCGGCGCCAACGGCGCGCGCTAGACGGTCTCAACGAGAATCGTCCCCGGTCCCTGCTGCTTGGCCCGGCGCTTTGCATCCGCGGCGAGCATGCCGAAATGCGCGAGATTCACCCACTCGGCGGGATCCACGATCATCACCGCCGCCGAGACGCGCGCGAGTGGAAAGCGACGCACGGTCCCGTCGCGGTCGACGCCGGAGAAGGTACCGGCGGCGGCCGCCTCATCGCCCACCGCACGCTCGATCACCGCCTCGAACCGTCGCTGGCACTCGCTGGCAACCGAGGGCGCGCGCTCAGGGGTGGAGACGACGATGAAATCATCGCCGCCGATGTGACCGATGAAGTCGGGCACACCGTTGCCGTCGCCCCGCACGCTGTGCGTTGCCTCGAGCATCGCCGCACCCATGCCGCGGATCACCATGTCGGCGATGTTGAAGCCGAAGGAATCAGCGAACGCCTTGAAGTGATCGAGATCGAGATAGCAGACGCCGAACGGGTGACCGGCCATCGCGCGTCGCTCGATCTCGCGTTCGATCGCACAGCCGCCCGGCAGCCCGCTGGTGGGGTTGCGATCCCCTTCGCGCTGCACGAGCCGCAGGAGGTTGTTCACGCGGGCGCGGAGCTCGCGCGGATCGAAGGGCTTGGCGAGGTAGTCATCGGCACCGGCGGCAAAACCCTCGACCTTGCTTTCCACGCCGGCCTGCGCCGTAAGCATCAGCACCGGAATGCGCGAGGTGAACGGATTCTCCTTCACGCGCCGGCACACGTCGAATCCCGACATGCCGGGCATGGCATGGTCGAGAATCATGAGGTCGGGCTCACGGTCGTTCATGGCCTGAAGGACGCTGACCCCGTCGCTCGCCAGGCCGACCTCGTGCCCCGACGACTTCAGGAGGTCGCGCAGCATCCGGCGCATGTCCTCATTGTCGTCGGCGAACAGCAGGTAACTCACGATTGGACAGCGAAGTTGGCGCGATTGACGATGTATCCCCGAGGGGGTAAGTTCTCGCGGCTTCACCCCCTCTGTCAACTGTGAAAAGTCGTTACCTCCTCGCGATTTGCGCGATCCTGCCGGCGCTGGCGTGCCGTGGCGGCGAACCGTTCCCGGATCGCCACGCCCTCATCGATTCGCGCGATACCTACGATCCGCGCTCGCTCGATCCGGCGCTCTCGACCGACGTGCCTACCGGTCGCGCCGTCTCGTACGTGTTCGACGGACTGACCCGTTTCACCCCCGACGCGCGCGTGGAGCCCGGGCTGGCCGATCGATGGGATGTGGCCGCCGACGGCCTCACCTATTCGTTCCACCTCCATCCGGGGGTGCGCTTCCACGACGGCAGCCCGCTGCTGGCGCGGCATGTGAAGGCCAGCTTCGAGCGCGTGCTGAACCCGGCCACACGCGGCGGGCGCGGCGAGACGTTGTTCCCCATCGTCGGCGCGCGCGCCATTGCCGAGGGGACAGCCACCGAACTCACCGGCGTGACCGTCGTCGACGATTCCACACTGATCATCCGGCTCGTGGAACCGCTCGCGTTCTTCCCCAAGCTGCTTGCCATGCCGGCGACGTCGGTGGTACCCGATTCCATCCCCGCCGACTTCGGCGAGCATCCCGTTGGCTCCGGACCGTGGAAGCTCGTGGAGTGGCGCCACGACGACTACCTCAAGTTCGCGCGCAACGACGACTACTTCGCCGGTGCGCCGCTCATGGACACGCTCATCGCCCGGATCATCCCCGAGCCGAGCACCGCGGTGGCGGAGTTCGAGAGCGGGCGCGTGGACCTGTTGCTCATCCCGCAGGGCGAGACGCGCAACTGGCAGCAGACCGACGAGAAGAAGGCGGTGCTCCAGAGCGCGCCGGCGCTCGCGCTCTACTACGTGGCCATCAACGTCACCCGTGGCCCGCTGGCCGACGTGCGCGTTCGGCAGGCAATCAACCACGCCATCGACGTTCCCACCATTCTCGCCCAGCTCTTCGGCGGACGGGGACAGCTGGCGAACGGCGTGATTCCGCCCTCGCTCGATGGCGCCGATACCACGCGCGCGCGATACGCATACGACACCACCGCGGCGCGGCGCCTCCTGCGCGAGGCCGGTCACCCCGACGGCATCGACATCGAGCTCTGGCACTCGCAGGACGCCATGATCGCGCGCCTCTCGCAGGCGGTGCAGGCCTACCTCAATGCCGTCGGCATTCGTACCACCCTGGTGCAGCGCGACGCGAGCTCGGCGCGTGAGGCGTCGCGCAACGGGGAAACGGATCTCATCCTCAAGACCTGGTACGCCGATTATCCGGACGCCGACAGCTTCCTGTATCCGCTGCTGCACTCCGGCAGCGCCGGCCCGGGGGGCAACGTCTCGTTCTACGCCAACGCGCAATTCGACAGGCTTGCCACCGCGGCGCGCCGCGAGCTCGATGATTCGGCGCGCGCGGGCCTCGCTCGTCAGGCAGATTCGCTGGCCTATGCCGACGCGCCGATGGTGCCGATGTTCTTCTACGACGAGCTGTACGGCGTGCAGCCGTGGGTGCGGGGCTTTCGCGTGCCGTCCATCTTCAACGGGCAGCGCTTTCTCTCCGTGACGCTGGGCGCGCCGGTTGCACCGGGCACGCCAGAGCAGTGACCTGGTGACCGTGGCCGCCGACGACGCATGCTGACGTTCATCGTCCGTCGGCTCCTGCTCGCCATTCCCACCCTCGCGGGGGTGCTGGTGGTGGTGTTCCTGCTCACCTTCGTCGCCCCCGGCGATCCGGTGCAGGAGATGGTCGGCGAACGTGCCGACGCCGAGACGATCGCGCGGCTGCGCCGGGAGCTGCGCCTCGACGATCCGCTCCACGTGCAGTTCGGCCACTACGCGTCAGGCGTGGTCCAGGGCGATCTTGGCACCTCGTACATCACCGGACGCCCCATCCGCCAGGATGTGGCCGAGCACTTTCCGCGCACCCTGCTGCTCGCCGTCACGGCCATGGCGTTCGCCACGCTGGCCGGCGTGAGTCTCGGCGTGCTGAGCGCGCTGCATCCGGGGGGGTGGATCGACAGGCTGTCGCTCGGCATTGCCTATCTGGGAATCTCATTCCCCGTGTACTGGGTGGGGCTGCTGCTCATCCTGCTCTTTGCCGTCACGCTGCGCTGGCTCCCGCCATCGGGGTACGGCAGGCCGGAGTTCCTGATCCTCCCGGCGCTCACGCTCGGCTCGCGCTCCATTGCCTTCCTGGCGCGGGTGACGCGCTCGTCGATGCTCGACGTCCTCGGCAGCGATTTCGTGCGCACGGCGCGCGCGAAGGGACTCGCCGAGCGCGTGGTGGTGCTGCGCCACGCCCTGCGCAACGCGATGATCCCCGTGCTGACCGTCCTCGGGCTGGACTTCGGCTCGTATCTCACCGGGAGCATCCTGACCGAAACGATCTTCTCGTGGCCCGGGATTGGCCGCTACGTGGTGAACGCAATCTCGCGGCGCGACCTGCCGGCCATTCAGGGCACGGTGCTGTTCCTGAGCGGCGTGTTCGTGCTCGTGAACCTGCTGACCGACCTGGCGTACGCCAAGGCGGACCCGCGCGTGGCCTGGGAGTGACGATGACCCTCGATGAGTACCAGCGTGCCGCCGCGCGCACGCTGAATCAGGCTCTCTCCGATCCTGACCGATTGCTCGACGCGGCTGCCGGGCTGGCCGAGGAAGCCGGGGAGGTGCTCGGCCAGGTCCGCAAGCACGCCTTCATGGGGCATGCGCTCGATCGCGATGCACTGGCGTCGGAACTGGGCGATGCGTTATGGTGTCTGAGTGCCTGTGCGCTGGCGCTTGGCGTGTCGCTCGATGAGGTCGCGGGCGCGAATCTCGCCAAGCTCCGCTCGCGCTATCCCGAGGGCTATTCCGATGAGAGGTCGCGCGCGGGCAGGGAGCCCGGCGATCGTTAGGCGCTGGTTCACCGTCCGAACCGGAGGACCGATGTCCCGGATACTCGCAGGTCTCTGCCTGGCGCTGGTGTGTGCATGCAACTGGAAGTCGCAGCCCGCCGCACCGCGTGGCTCGAGCGACATTCTCACGAGCCAGGAGATCGCCGCCACGCCGGTGGACAACGCCTACGACGCCGTGCAGCGACTGCGACCGGAGTTCCTGCGCGAGCGCCCGACCGGCTTCGGCGCATTGCAGCGCCCGACGGTGTTCATCAACGGCATCCGTCGGGGTGGGGTTGAGATACTGCGCACGATCTCGACGACCACGATCTCCGAGATCCGGTATCTGAGCGCGCCGGAGGCGTCCAGCAGGTATGGGATGGACGTTGTGGCTGGTGTCATCGATGTCACGGTGATCACGCGCTGATTTCCTGACAGCCGGCTCCGTTGCCTGCGGCGCTACCACAGAGGACGCGGGGGTCCGCCGCAGGCGGTCATGCCGGCCCAAGAAACCATGAGGCACGACGCGAGCAAACTCTGCTCCGCGTCGTGCCTCATGTCGTTCGGGTCCTGAACCCGCGACGGGCGGCGACTCACCGCCGCCCGCAGCGGTCGTGCATCAGCTCCAGCCGAGGTTACGCTCCTTCTCCGTGAGCGGCACCGGCCAGCACACTTCGTCGAACACGAGCCCGAGTTCGGGCTTGTAGTAGTTGTCACCCGGCTGCAGCACGTACGGCGCGTTCTGCGGATTGCGCCGGAGGTCGGCGACATCGCGCCCTTCGAGCCAGAAATCCCGGGCACGCTGCACCATCAGCTCGGTCATGAGCACGTCCATGTCGGTCGTGGCCGGGAACGGCGGCTGGTTCCCCGCCGCACGGCGCTCCTGGATGAAGGTGAGCATCGCGTCGGCGTTCTGGTTGGCCTCCACGATGATGTAGCGCGCCTCCAGCCCCGACGCGAAACGATCCGAGTCCCCCCACCCCTTGATCTTGTCCTGGCGATAGAACTGGAGCACGCCATCCTGCGAGAGGCGCCCCGCATCCACGTAGGCGATGCGGGTGTCGCCGGAATCCGCCATGGCGCGAAACTCCGGACCGACGACGAGCGAGATACGCGACTCCGTGAACGACCACACCCCGCTTCCGAGGCCACGCTGGCTGGACTCGTCGATGTGAATCAGGTCGTACTGGTAGTCCGCCGGCACGCTTGCCGCCGCGGCAGCCGCTTCGGACGCGCGCCCGGCCTGCAGGTGCGCGCGAGCGATACCGACCTGCGCGGCCATCGCCAGGTCTGCGGCTTCGGCCGCCCCATCCCCGGTTACCTGCGCGGCCAGCTCCTGCACCTTGCGCAGGTCATTGATGGCCGAATCGAGCAGCGCCACGGTGCTCATGGGGCCGCGCGAGATCAGCGTGCTCTCAGCGATGGTCCCTTCGCAGAACAGCTCCGCCTGCAGCAGGATGGCGTAGCCTGAAACGAACCACGCCCGCGTGAGGTCGACGGTTGGCCCGGCGGCCTCGGTGCTGCGGATGGTCGTCCGGGCGAACTGCAGGCTCTCGTGCAGGTTGTTCCAGAAGCCCGTGGTGTGGGTGTTGTTATCCGGGATCTGACGGCGCCCGAAGTTGTTGCGCGTGGGGAAGGTGTCCCCGACGCGGGCGTGGTTGGTGAACCACGCCGCATACACCGGGATCTCGCGGTACGAATTCACGAACGACTGGTACGCCGACTGCGACAGCAGCCGCGCATCGCGCTCGGGATCCACGGATTCCGTTTCGAGGCTGTTGGGGTTATCGACTTCGAGGAAGGAATCGCATGCCGGGAGCGACAGCAGCGCCGCCCCGGTCAGCATCATGCCGAGCGACCTTCTGATCTTCATGGTCATGATTGGTCTCTCTCAGAAGGTGACCTGGACGCGCATCGT
>DASSBZ010000205.1:0-4714 GCA_035698205.1 Gemmatimonadaceae bacterium
CCACCACACGGCGCGGTGGCCGGGAGGTGCGGCGGCGTACGCCGTTGCCGCCAACTGCCGGCCCCGCATGCGGATGACGCGCGCGTGACGGTTGCGGCGAGTGTGGCCAGTGATATGCAGGAGCTCGCCACGACAGCGCGATCCGCGACGTGACTACTCCGTCAGCGCGCCGGATTCGATCCAACGAGAAATGGCACCCCGGCCGTGAGGCCGGTCCGCAATGTCAGGGGTCTCCCGTAGACTGCCCAACTGCCGAAGCGCGTTCCCGGTCGTCGGCGGTTCGAGAGCGATTCACCCTGACAACGAGGTGCTGTTTCCATGATGCGATCGAGCGTGTTTTCCCTGCTGGCTATCGGCATGCTCGCGGCGTGCGCGACCGATGCGGATTCGCCAACGAGTCCCGGCACCATCGACCAGATCGGTGCGCCGTCTCCCGTGATCTATTCGCCGGGTACCGTGACCGTGCAGCCGACATCCACGGCCAACGTGTTCACCGAGGGATGGCTGGGATTCGCCGATCGCACCGGCGCCAACGGCGCGTCCGTGATCGGCACCGGTCCCGCCTCACCGCCGCTGGGATCCGGGAGCCTTCGCATCGACCTCGCGGCGCCCACGTATCCGCAGACGAACACCGGGTGGGAGATCGCCTCCTCCGTTCCGCCCGTCGCCGCGGGGACGCCACTGGCCGACATCACCGCGCTCTCTTACGCCACGTACACACCATCCGGCCAGGCGGGGATCGCCGCCCAGGCAATCGCCCTGCAGTTCAACATCGACTACGACGTGACCGACTCGTACATCGGCTATCAGGGGCGCCTGGTCTTCGAGCCGTATCACTGCAACACCATGCCGCTCGATGCATGGAACTCGTGGAACACGCTCGACAACTCGGCGGGCAATTCCGGCTGCTGGTGGGAGACGGCGAATCCCGCGAGCGCTACGCGCGCGCCCTATGTGGGTGACGTCCAGCAGACCGCGGTGCTGCCGTGTCCGCAGGGCAATCCCTGCACGTGGGACGAAGTGAAGGCCAACTATCCCGATGCCGGCTTCCACCCCACGAACGCTGGCGGCGTGCTCATTCTGAAGGCGGGCTCGGGGTGGTCGGTGCCGTCGTTCTTCTATACCGATGCGCTGGCGGTGGGCGTGAACGGCACGACGACGTCATTCGACTTCGAGCCGGCCACCTCCTGCACGACCACCTGCTACGTGGACGCTGCCACGGGTGACGATGCGTTCGGCGGTGATACGCCGACGACGGCCAAGAAGACGATCCAGGCCGGCGTCTCCGCGGTGAGCACGGGCGGGCAGGTCATCGTGGCCGCCGGGAGCTACAACGAGGACGTCACGATTTCGAAGGCGCTCAGCCTGCTCGGTGCCGGCATCGACGTGTCCACCGTCTCCGGACCGATCGGTGGCGGAGTCTCCACTATCCGCATTGCGGCCACAGGCGTCATCGTCGACGGCTTCACGGTCACGCGTGACGGCAACAACCCGACCGACTGGAACGCCGCGCTCAACTCGGCGGGCGTAGCGGTGCAGGGGCAGACGGCCAGCGTCGAGCTGCGCAATTCGAAGCTCACCGGCCTGCGAACGGGGATCGATGTCAACAACAGCAATGGCAACTGGATCCACGACAACATCATCGACAACAACCGGACCGGAATGATCTTCCGGAACCAGACCGACAACACGGTCGTGGTCAACAACTTCATCACGAACAACTGGACGGTTGGTGTCCTGTTCCTCGATGCGAGCAGCGGCACCAACGTCCCGGTGCAGACCGCCCTCAACTCGACGTTCAGCAGCAATGACCTGAGCGGCAACTGGTACGGGCAGGTGGTCGACCGCCAGACCGGTGGAGCGTTGCCCGGACCGGGCGCGAACGCGAAGAACTTCGAGTCCAACTGGTATGGCACGACGTCCATCGTCACGTCCGTGGCCAACAGCGCCGAGCCGGGCTACAGCGCGCTGATCCCGGTCATGTTCGGTGGCACCGCGGTTGCCCCCGGCGGCCAGCCGGACATTCTCGGTACGGCCTCGGCGAACGTGGACTTCGTACCGTTCCTCTGCTCGGGCGTCGATACGTCGCCGGCCGTCGGATTCCAGCCGTCTGCACACGTCTCGAACACGAGCGGTGCGTGCGATCTGTCCGGCCCGATCAGCACGGTCGATGCGTCGCCGGCGCCCATCAATACCGCCATTCCGGTCACGGCGACGTTCAGCGAGCTGACGACGGGCGGCAGCGACGTGGTGAGCTATTCGTGGACCATCGACGGCGTCGTGCAGGCCACCGATGCGCTCGTCGCGTCGCCGGCGATCACCGTATCGGTCGTCGGCAACGTCGGTGCGTCGGCCGTGGCAGCGGTGAAGGAAGTCTGCTTCACCGCGAAGGATGCCTTCGGAAACGAAGGCGCGCCGGGCTGCACGCTGGTGGTGTGGTACGATCCGTCGGCGGGTTTCGTGACCGGCGGCGGCTGGATCGATTCGCCCGCCGGCGCGTACGCGGCGGATCCGCTCCTCTCCGGTCGCGCCAGCTTCGGCTTCGTGTCCAAGTATCAGAAGGGCAAGGCCGAACCCACCGGGAACACCTCCTTCCAGTTCAAGGCCGCCGGGCTCGACTTCATGAGCACCAGCTATGACTGGCTGCTCATCTCGGGTGCGCGCGCCCAGTATCAAGGCTCGGGGACCATCAACGGCGTCGGTGACTATCGTTTCATCCTTACCGCCACCGATGGCGAGATCAACGGCGGTGGCGGCATCGACCGGTTCCGCATCCGGATCTGGGACAGCACGAACGCCATCATCTACGACAACCAGGCCGGTGACAGCGATACTGCCGACCCGGTGACCGCTATTGGCGGAGGCAACATCATGATCCACAAGGCCAGGAAATAGAGAACGCGGTAGAAGGTGATACGCAAAGGGCCGCCTGCGGGCGGCCCTTTGTCGTACTTGCCCCAATGGAGCGACGCACGCTCGGCACGCTGCTGCGCGCCACTCAACCGCGCACGATACTGGCGGAACGCGGCGCTGATCGCAACATTCGCCGTGGCGTCGCAGGAATCGCTGCGACCGTGCGGCAACGCGCCATCCGCTGCGCTGCAACGCTGGATCGCCTCTCATCAATCCACCTCGTTCATCGACTCATGATCTCCCGACGCAACTTCCTCGGCGTGTCATCGCTGGCGATCGCCGGCACCGCCTGTCGCGCCTCCGGTGCTTCCCAGTCCGGCAGCTCGGATGCAGCCGACTCCCTGCCGCCCTCGCTCGCCGCCCTGACGCCCATGAAGGACGGCGTGGTGCCCATCAGCACCGACGAACGCCGGGGCAGGTTGGAGAGGGCTCGCCGCCTCATGACGGCCAATTCGCTCGATGCGATCGTGCTCACAGGCGGGACCTCGCTCCGCTACTTCACGGGGCTCGAATGGTGGCTGAGCGAGCGGCTGCTGGCCGTCGTGGTGCCGGCAAAGGGGGCGGCGTTCCTCGTGACCCCCAGGTTCGAGGAGGAGCGCGCCATGGAGCAGGTGCGCGAGGGGCCGCTGGGGGAGGGAACCGAGGTGCGTGCCTGGGAGGAGGACGAGGATCCGTACGCGCTCGTGGCGGCGGGGCTGCGCGATCGCTCGCTCGCGTCGGGGCGGATCGGCGTCGAGGAGACCGTGCGGTTCGTCTACTCCGACGGCATCGCCGCGTCGGCGCCGGCCGCTCGCTTCGCCAGCGCCACCCCCGTCACGGCCGGGTGCCGTGGCGTCAAGGACGAGCACGAGCTGGCGCTCATGCGCCACGCCTCCAAGGTGACGCTGGCGGCGTACGAGGCAGCCTGGAAGGCGCTGGAAGAGGGGATGAGCCAGGACGACTTCGCCGGCCTCGTCGCCAAGGCGCACAGCCAGCTCGGCTGGTCGGGCTCGGCAGGGGTGCAGGTTGGACAATATTCGGCGCTGCCCCATGGTTCGCAGACGCCGCAGATCGTGCGTGAGGGTACCATCCTGCTGATCGATGGCGGCTGCGACGTGGAAGGGTACAAGTCGGACCTGAGCCGGACCTTCGTGCTCGGGACGCCAAGCCAGCGGATGAAGGACGTCTTCGAGATCGAATACCAGGCGCAGTCTGCGGCGCTCGCCGCGGCACGCCCCGGCATTCCGTGCGAGGCGGTGGACGCCGCGGCGCGCAAGGTGATCGTCGACGCAGGCTTCGGCCCTGGCTACAAGTTCTTCTCGCATCGCGTCGGCCATGGCATCGGTATGGATGGCCACGAATGGCCCTATCTGGTGAAGGGGAACCAGACGCTGCTGGAGCCGGGGATGACCTTCAGCGATGAGCCTGGTATCTACATTCCGGGAGAGTTCGGTGTCCGGCTCGAGGACGACATGGTGATTACTGAGGCGGGGGCGGAGCTGTTCACGCCGCAGAGCCAGTCGCTGGAAAATCCGTTCGGATCCACGGCGGCCTGAGCCGGATCGTCAGGGCGGGGAGGGGTCTCGCGCGGCGGGGCTGAAGCCCGCGCCGTGGCTGTGCGAGAGGCCGGAATGCGAGCTTGATATCGGTGCGGCGGTCGAGAATCGGCCGCCGCGCGTGCATTGTGGAAAGGTGCCGGCTGTTCGCGCGTCCAGTTCAACCTCGATTCGCTGCCTGCGATCCTGCATATCGAAAATGGTTGCTATGCAACGATGTAACTGCGCCACAACAAGAAATATACGAGCTACATATCAAGCATATT
>DASSBZ010000206.1:0-3940 GCA_035698205.1 Gemmatimonadaceae bacterium
GGAGCGAGTCGCCGGGGAGGAACGGCGTGACCACCAGCCCCGTCTCGCAGAAGATGATGGCCGAGAGCGCCCCGTAGGTCCACGCGCCGTACTGCTGCACGATGGCGGTGAGGTGCACATCCACGTGCAGGATGAAGTCGACGAGCCGGAGAATGGCATCCATGTGATGATGGGAATCCCGTGACGACCGTGGAGGGGAACCGGTTCCAGCTCACCCGTCCTGGCCGCGGTAGTCTACTGCGTGGACAGTGCGCGATGCAGCCGCGATCAGCGAAGCGCGATCGCCGCGGCTCGCCACGCCAGCGCCGCATCCATGAACCCGCGGAAGATGTCGCGCGTGTGCGGGTCGCTGAACTCGAACACCTCGGGGTGCCACTGCACGCCGAGCAGGAATTGTCCGTTCACGGACTCCGCGGCCTCCACCAGCCCGTCCGGCGCCACCGCCGAAGCCACGAGCGTGCTCGCGAGCTCACGCACGCCCTGATGATGCATGCTGTTGACGGCAATCCGCTCCAGCCCCACCAGCGCACGAAGCCGCGTGCCGTCGACCAGCTCCACCTCGTGCGCCAGGTGATCGCGCGCGAAGCCGAAGTTGGGGAAGTAGTCGTGCCTGATCGCACCGGGGAGCTGCGCCTCGACGTCCTGGTAGAGCGTCCCGCCCAGCGCGACGTTGATCACCTGCAGCCCCCGGCAGAGCCCGAGCACCGGCTTGCGATCGTCGATGGCCCACCGCACGAGCTGCAGCTCCACGCGATCGCGCGCCACATCGATGCGACCGAGCTTTTCGTGGGGCGGCTCGCCGAAGGTGGATGGATCCATGTCCACCCCGCCGGGAATGAGCACGCCATCGAGCCGCTCGTAGATCGCGCGCAGCGTATCGAGGTCGTCGTCGAGCAGCGGGACCAGCCACGGCACCGCGCCAGCCGCCGCCGCCGCGGTTACATAGCGCTCGTTCATCGTCACCGAATGCGGCAACCCGTCGGGGATGCCGTCGATGGCCTGCAGCGTCTGCGTGGTGACGCCGATCACGGGGCGCCGATATTCGCTCATGCTTCCAACGTCTCCGTCAATGTACGATCCGCAGCTGCGCAGTCGCCGTTCACCCGCCGCCTCCCACGGACGACCCGATGCCGGCAACCGGCACCACCCCCTCGCGCGTCTCCGCGATCAGGTGGTCCACCACCGCCTTCAGGTCGCCCGTTTTCTCGTACACCGCCAGTTGCCGATCGGCGCTCGAGCCCTCGTCGAGGATCCGGAACGCGTGCGCCACCTCGTCACGGCTCCCCAATTCGTCCACGATGTCCCCGATGAACCATTCGATCATCTCCCGGATGAGCTCCCGCGCCGGCAGCTCCTGCTGCTTCCCGAAGTCGATCAGCCGCCCCGACAGGCCGTAACGCACCGCACGCCACTTGTTCTCGTCGATCAGGTCGGAATTGTAGACGCGAAAGGTGATGTTGTCGCGGCGCATCCTCCAGAGCTTCGCGACGATGGCCTGCAGGATCGCGGCGATCGCAACCGCCTCATCCACCCGCGTGCATACGTCGCACACCCGGAACTCCAGCGTCGGGAACTTCCAGTGCGGGCGGACGTCCCACCAGATCTTCGAGCCGTCGGGGATGCACCCCGTGAGCACCAGCGTCTCCAGGTACTGCTGATAGTCCGACCACGATGGCAGGAACCGTGGCACCCCCGAACGCGGAAACGACCGGAAGACCACGCTGCGATACGACTTGAGCCCGGTGTTCCTCCCGATCCAGAAGGGAGAGCTCGTCGACAGGCAGAGCAGGTGCGGCAGGAAGTAGCGCGCGACGTTGGCGGCGTCGACCAGGAACTCGCGATCCTCGATCCCGATGTGGACGTGTGTGCCGAAGATCAGCAGCTGCTGGGCAAGGTCCTGCATGGCTTCGCGGGTGCCAATGTAGCGTTCCATCGGCGTGATCTCCTGCGTGGCCCAGTAGGAGAACGGATGCGTGCCGGCCGCAGCGATCGCGTAGCCGTTGCGCGCCGCCATCTCCATCACGCCGCCGCGCAGCCGCACGAGTTCTGTGCGCACCTCTTGCGGTGTCCGGCAGACGTTCGTGCCCACCTCCACGATCGACTGGTGCAGCTCGGGCTTCACCTGGCTCAGCACCAGGTGATCCTGCTCGAGAAGCTGCGTGATGTACGACTGCAGCTCCCGCGTCTTCGGGTCGATGATCTGGTACTCTTCCTCGACGCCGATGGTCAGCGAGGGTTCCTTCATCGGGGATTCACCAGGAACGTGGGGACCTGCGAGCCGCCGCCGGCGGTGACGTTGAGCAGCGCCTCGGTGGAGAGCCGCGTCAGCATGCCGTCCATGTACGCCCCGCGGGAGATGAACGGCGCGGTATCGAGCTGGCGCTCCGCGAACGTCACCCGGTCGTCCACCCACGCGGGGTAGACCTCGCCCGGGATGGCAATGCGCGCCTGCACGATATACGGCTCGGCCAGCGCCCGCGCGACCGCCTGCTCCCAGCCGGCTGCATCCACCGTCCAGCCGAGCACGATACCGGCGCCGCCATAGTCATCGTTAGGCTTGAGCACCAGCCGCTCGCGCTCCGCCAGGATGTGTGCCACGAGGTCCACCTCCCGGCCGTCGGCGGTGGTCCGGCGCTCCTCCACGACCCGCGTCCACGGCACGTGCGCGGCGATCGCGGCCAGCCCGCCCCCGTCGAACAGGTGCGCGTTCCGTTCGTCGCTCAGCACCGCGAGGCTCGCCTTCTTGTGCAGCAGCTTGCACCCGAAGCCGTTCGCCAGGCACACCGCACCGTCGCGCACCGCACGGATCACGGCGCTCTCCATGCCGCACCGTTCCACCAGCTCGGTGATCAGCACCCGCTTGTAGATCAGGTCCACCGGGCGACCGTCGAGCGTGAGCGAGCCGCCATGATACTCGGCCTGCCGCGGATCGCCGATCACGCACGACAGGCCGCGCGAGCGGAAGTACGCCTGAAACAGCCGGAACTCCGGTTCTGTCGGCACCCCGCGCCAGTCGAGGATGCCGATCCGTGGCGCGATGCGCATGCCGCGGAACGCCTCCCAGCTATCGAGCAGGGCGTGCAGCACCCCGTGACGCGCCGGCAACGCCTGCGCCTCGAAGCGCCGTCCGAAGGCGCGCATGACCGGGATGTCCACGAACGAATCGGCGATGGCGTCGTTGTACGCGCCGCCGGCCGGCGTCTCGGCGTTGTATTCGGTCAACCGGAACGAGCCTGGCTCGTCACCCAGGAAGGCGTCCAGACGTGACAACGGACTGGGTTGCACCCCCGGCGGAGATTCCAGGAGGAGCGTCTCCTCCCAGTCGTGCAACCGGAACTGTGATCGCACGTCCGGCCGTTCCACCGCCGCCGCATGGGCCCGGGCAAAGACCCGCATCAGGTCGCGAACGCCGGTGGCGAGCGCCCGGTGCCGCTCGGGCGTCGTGAACCGTGGACGCAGCACCGTGCACAGCGGCCGGCCACCGAACACGAGGTCGCGCTCGCGAAGCTGCGCGACGAGCATGGCGTGCGAGTCGACGGCGAGCTGGTCGTCGGCGAGCAGCTCGTGATAGTGGAGCACGGGATCGTCGTCGTTCACGAAACCGTCTCGCGCGTCGTCGTCGACCATCACCGCCTCCCGGCGCGGGGGATCACACGCCGGTCCCTGCGGCGCGCGGCGGTGCGAAGAGTTCCCGCCACGAGGCCGGCCCCGGAGCGGGGCGCGGCGCCAGCGCGCGCTCGATCGCGAAATCCGTCATGTGCTGCACCACCCATTCGAAGTACTCCGGTGTGAGCGAGTTGACGTCCATGTCCGGTGCAGGATTCATGAAGTCGATGGCGTACGGGACGCCATCGCGGATGGCGAACTCGATGGAGTTCATGTCATAGCCCAGCGCGCGCACGATGGTCCTCGCGTCACGGGTGATGCGCTCCCCCAGCGC
>DASSBZ010000207.1:0-4602 GCA_035698205.1 Gemmatimonadaceae bacterium
AACTACACGATCGCGACCACGCAGCGTTTCAAGGCTGCAATAAGCGGGGCCGGCAGTTCATTGCAGACATCGATGTACGGCACGGACCAGTACACGCTGCAGTACGACACCGAGCTCGGTGCGCCGTGGAAGAATCGTGACCGGTGGCTCAAGGTATCGTACCCGTTCTTCCAGGCCGACCGGATCACCACGCCCACGCTCTTCATGGTGGGGGAGAAGGATTTCAACGTGCCGGCCGCGGGGAGCGAGCAGATGTATCAGGCGCTGCGCAGCATCGGCGTGCCGACCGAACTGGTGATCTACCCCGGGCAGTATCACGGGTTGACGATTCCGAGCTTCAGGGTGGACCGGTTGCAGCGGTATGTGGCGTGGTATGACCAGTGGTTGAAGCCCGGTGGACGTGGGCCGACGACGGACGGCATGAGGTGATGGGAGCCGCACGACGACTCAAACTGACGCTCGTCCTGAGCCTGTCTGTGCTGTCAGTTGGCTCGTGTGTTGACCCGATCGAACCATCATGGCCTGCCGGCGCCGTCCCCATGCAGGTTCCCGGCGTGTACAGCACGTGGTGGCGAATGACCGAAGCCTGCTCGCACAGACGGGGGGATCTCACGGCTGTGAGGTTGTTTTATGTGCCGGGCGCCAACTCGCTCAGCGTGGGCGGAGAGCGATACGACGGCTTCTGGTACGGCGCATTCAACGCGATCGTCCTCGCTGATGACGATCGCTTCTCGGGCTCCCTGGTTCGGCACGAGATGCTCCACGCGCTCCTGGGGGCGGGGCACGAAGGACCATACTTTGCCAATTTGTGCGCGGGTATAGTCGCGTGTGTCGGGGACTGCGCAGCCGAGGCGGCGAGCCTCCCTCCTCCCGATGACTCGGCGCCCGAGCTGCCCGCCTCCGAGCTCGAGATACAGCTTGATCTGTATAACCCGTCCGCCTCGTTCGACGATGGCTGGGTCGCGATCGTGATATCCGCACGCAATCCCCGCTCGGCCGCGGCTTGGGTTCCGCTCATACCGGTCGAAAGCGGTTCGCCATTTGCCAGCACGTTCGGCTTCACGGCCCGTTGCATCGAGGGGTGCAATGGATCGTTCGTGACCAGCTCCTACTACTACACGGAGCCCCCGCGACTGGGCATCAGCGCGAGCGCCGTGCTACGCGACGTCTTCGACTTGCAGTTTCCACCCGGCGTGTACGCAGTCCGGGGTACGTTCAACGTGGATACGACAGCCGCCGCGCCGCTGACGGTGCGTCAGTAATGACTCGAAGCCACGACGACCAGCGCATCGGATCAAGCGGTTGGCCCGCCTGGATGCAAAGCCTCCGGATTCTCTCAGGCCGGCGTCGGAGCCGCTGTCACGTGCCATGATCGAGCGTTTGCAGGTTACGGCATCGGCGGCAACCGGAACCTGTAGATCGTCGCGGTTTCCATCGACGCACCGTAGAGCGTCGTGCCCGACGGATCGATCGCGATGCTGCTCACCGGAGGGTCGAGTTGGAACGTGCGCTCCAGGCTTCCATCCTCCCACGCGAATTCGTGGACGAATCGGCCGATGGCTGCCTCGGCGCGTCGGAAATCCTTGTGGGCACGCCCGGCAAACAGCATAAACACGTGATCACGCGTCGCATCGCAGTCGAGATACCACGACCGGTCGTCCACCCATCTCGTTCGACCGGTGCGTTCGTCCCGTGCAAAGCGGACGTCTGACGCGAACGGGACCGACGCCATGTCCGTGAGTCGGGCCGAGTCGTTGTACAGCTCCAAGCGACCCGCCGTGCCATAGGCGATGACGAAGCCCGCCGTCGGATGCGGGCAGAGCAGGAAAAAGGAGATCGTCGCCTTGCGGCGTTCCTCCTGTGGCGCGGACGACTCGCCCAGCAGACTTCCGGGCACCTGCGTGACCCGCGCGCCGGTCGAGTCGAACCGCACGAACCGAGCTCTCGAATCTCCCGTGACACCAAGGAACCCGTTGCCCGACAGCCGCACAGCCTTCAGCACCCGCGGAGTTCCATCGAGGTGCACGATCTCGCTGCTCTCCTCGGGCGCGCTGTCCGGATGGACCAAGGTGAAGCGCTGCTGCGTGAAGTCGAATGCCCACACGGCACCCGAGGCGAGATCGTCCGCGCTGAGTACGAAGGGTGCGCCGTCGAACTCACCCGGTCCGCGTCCGTCCCGGCCTACCGATTCCAGGATCGCACCGCTCCCTGCATCGATCGCATGCAGATAGGGCTCGCCGGCCCCTTCGCGTACCCAAAGGACATCGCCAGATTCGACCATACCGTATGGACGACCGATGGTCGACGCGTCGGTCAGCACTTCGCCCGTGAGCAACACCGCGTCGAGCGACGCGTGATCGAGTTCGGGGGCGCTTGCGTCATACCCGGCACGTTCGCATCCGAGCATGGTCGCGAGCGCCGCAAGGCACGAAACCCGTGCCAGCGATCCCGTGATTCTCGGGATCCTCGATGCGCAACGACTCCGCATCCGCGTCCGCAACGGTGATGCACTTCGGGCGGCCATGGTGATGGTGGTGGAAGAACGATCCAACGCGCCTGAAATCCGCAACGCTTTTCCACCCTGCGCCCACCGTCGCGTCATGTCAAGCGCGGGAGCCTCGATAATCGCCGCGCATCCTCCAGGATCGAGCGCGGCGCCCCCCGCGACGAAATCCCCTACTGCACCCCCGCGATGCGGATCAGCAGCAGCCCGGACGCCAGCAGCACGCCCAGCGAGAGCGTGACGACGAGGATCACGCGCGGCCCCACGCGCCGCACCGCCCCGAGGTCCACGCCAAGCCCCAGCGCCGCCATCGCGGCAATGGTCAGCCATGTCGAAACATTGCGCGCCGGTCCGATCAGCAATTCCGGGATCGCCCCCGCCGATCGCAGCGCCGCCAGGGCGACGAATCCGGCGATGAACCAAGGTACGAAGCGCGCCATCGCCCACGCCTTCGGTCGCGCCGCACGCGCCACACCAGCACCGGGCGCCGACGATCCACGCCCATGCGTCAGCGCGAAGAACAGCACCACAGGGCCAAGCATCAGCACGCGCACGAGCTTCACCATCGTCCCCACCTGCCCCGACAGCGCGCTCACCGGATACGCCGCCGCCAGCACCTGCGGCACGGCATACACGGTGACACCGGCCAGCACGCCATACTGGTACATGCTCAGCGCCAGCGGCTGCACCAGCAGCGGCAGGCCGAGGATCACGACCACACCGAGTATGGCGGTGAAGGCGATCGATGACGCCACATGGTCGCGATCGGCGTCGATCACCGGTGCCACGGCGGCAATGGCGGAGTTGCCGCAAATGGCGTTGCCGCAGGCCACGAGCACGGCCAGCGAGTGCGGCAGTCCGGCCAGCCGCCCGATGCCGTAGCTCGCCGCGAGCGCGCCGGCGACGAGCACCGCGATGCCAACCGCGAGCGCGGGTCCGGCCCGAAGCAGCAGCGGCAGGTCGACGGAGGCGCCGAGCAGAAACACGGCCACTTCGAGCACGCGCCCGGCGGTGAACGCCACGCCGGCGTCGGTCACGGGCGCCGGACGCCAGACGGCGCGGACGACGACACCCAGCAGGATGGCGACGACGAGCGCCTCGATCACGGGGTGGCCGAGCAGTCGCGTTTCAACAGCGGCGATCATCGCCGACGCCACGCCGATGGCGGCGCAGAGCGCGACGCCGGGGAGCAACGCGGTGAATCGCGTTGCCCGACGGAGATCGAACCCGACAGCCGTGGACCGGGGGCAGGGGCCGGCACCAGGGCGCACGGCGGACTCGAACGAGCGGGCGACAGGCATGATCCATGGAGCCTCGCCGATCGTCTGCCATAAAGCAAAGACATTGTTTTCATGGATTCATTACTTTCATGCATGGCAATCAACCTGCACGCGCTCCGCATCCTCGTCGCCGTCGCCGATGCCGGCGGCTTCACGAAGGCGGCGCATGCGCTCCGGCTCAGCCAGCCGGCAGTCTCCAAGGCGGTTATCGGCCTGGAACGCGACGTCGCCATGCCGCTGATCGATCGTGGTCCACGCACCATCACCCTCACAGCAGCCGGACGGGCGCTGGTGGATCGTGCCCGCGAACTGTTCGCGGTGGAACAGGCCGCCGAGGAGGAGCTGCGCGCCATTCGCGGCCTCGACCGCGGCGTGCTGCACGTCGGCGCCAGCACCACCATCGCCACCTACCTGCTGCCGCCCTTGCTCGCCGACTACCACGCCGCGCACCCCGCCATCCGCCTGCGCGTGACCAGCGCCAACACGCGCACGATCGCGCGGATGCTTCGCCAGCGCCGGCTCGATGTCGCGCTCGTGGAGGGGCCGGTCGACGACCCGCGGATCGAGGTGCTCCGCTGGCGCGAAGACGAGCTGGTCGTCATCACCGCGCCCGACCATCCACTCGTCAGGCGGCGACGCGTGCGCGCCGCTGATCTCGCCGACCAGCCGTTCATCGTCCGCGAGCCGGGATCCGGCACCCGCGACGTGGCCGCGCACGCACTGGCAGCGTCGGGGATCGCCATTCGGGCCGAGATGCAGCTCGGTTCCACCGTGGCCATCACCCAGGCGGTCGCATCCCGGCTGGGGATCGCGATCGTC
>DASSBZ010000208.1:0-23508 GCA_035698205.1 Gemmatimonadaceae bacterium
GCACCGACTCACCGACCAAGGGATCCAGTTCCACGGGCAGATGGTCATCGTGCCGGGGCTGAACGACGGGGATATTCTCGAGCGATCGTTCAGCGACCTCTGGGCATTCGGCGACGCATGCCTCAGCGTGGCGATCGTACCGGTCGGGCTGACGCAGTTCTCGCATCTGTATACCGGGAAGTCGATGAGCCCAGAGGTCGCGCGCGAGCTGCTCTCGCATACGGAGCGCTGGGCCGCACGGGCCTGGACCGAACGCGGGCACCCCTGGGTGTTCGGTTCGGACGAGCTGTACCTGCTCTCCGGCGCGCCGCTGCCCGGGCCGGCGCACTACGGCGACTACGTGCAGATCGAGAACGGAGTGGGCGCCGTGACGGCGCTGCGCGAACGGGTGCGGGCGGGTGTGTCATCGCTACCGCGCCTCGACGGGCGCCGGATCGGCGTCGTCACGGGCACCTCCATGGCGCCGCTCATGCCCGATCTCATCGACCGGCTCACCGCACGGACAGGCGCGCGCTTCGAGCTGATCCCGGTGGTCAATTCGCTGTTCGGGCCGACCACGACCGCGGCCGGCCTGCTCGTGGGGAGCGATATCCGCGGCGCACTGGAGCATCGCACGGATCTCGATATCGCGCTGATTCCGGCGGAATCCATCAACGAGAGTGGCATCTTCCTCGACGACGCGCGGTTCGTGGATGTCCGCGAAGCGATGCCGATGCCGGTCTATCCATCGTACGACTTCATCGACGTCCTCTTGCACGAAGGGGACGAGGCGCGGGCAGCGTGAACGTTCCCGTCGTGGCGCTCGTGGGTCGGCCGAATGTGGGCAAGTCGGCGCTGTTCAACCGCATTGTGGGGCGCGGCGCTGCGATCGTCAGCGACGAGGCAGGCACCACGCGTGACCGGCACTTCGCGCAGACGGAGTGGGGCGGGCGGGCGTTCTGGCTGGTCGACACCGGCGGCGTGAACGCGGATTCGCGGCTGCCCATGGACGTCGAGATCCGGCGCCAGGTGGCGCTTGCGATCGCCGAGGCCGACCTCCTGCTGCTCGTGGTCGACGCGCGCTCGGGGATCCACCCCGTCGATGCGCATGTAGTTGACATGCTGCGCGACGCCGGCAAGCCCTGGCTGCTCGTGGTCAACAAGGTCGACGACCCGTCGTCCACTGACTACTACGAGTTCTACCGGCTGGGCGCGGGCGATCCCGTACCAGTCTCGGCGAGCAACGGCAAGCAGTCCGGCGACCTGCTCGACCTGCTCATCGATCGCATCCCCTCGGCGCCACCGGAGATCGAGGATGCGCTCCACGTGGCGGTCGTCGGGCGGCCGAACGTCGGCAAGTCCTCGCTCCTCAATCGACTCCTCGGCGAGGATCGGCTGGTGGTGTCGGACATGGCGGGCACCACGCGCGACGCGATCGACACGCCCATGCGCTACCACGGCCGCACCATCGTCTTCATCGATACCGCCGGACTGCGACGGCAATCGCGTGTGGACGACGGCATCGAGTTCTATTCGGGCCTTCGCGCACGCCGTGCGATCGAACGTTCGGAGATCTGCCTCCTCGTGATCGACGCCGTGGAGGGGATGCACAACCAGGACCTGAAGATCGCGAACCTGGCATGGGAGTCCGGGCGGGCGCTGATCGTCGTCGTCAACAAGTGGGACCTGAAGGAGAAGGACGACAAGTCGGCGGCACGCTTCGAGAAGGCGTGCGCCGAGAAGGCGCCGTTCCTGGCCTTCGTGCCGTTCGTGTTCACGTCGGCGCTGACGGGGCAGCGGGTCACGCGCCTGTTCGAGACGTTGCTGGCCGTCGACGCCGAGCGGCGCAAGCGGATTCCCACCTCGCAGGTGAACACCACGCTCGAGGCGCTGCTCGGTCGGCGGCAGCCGCCGCAGGCAGCCGGGCGCGAGGTGAAAATCATGTACGCCACACAGGTCGAGACGGCGCCGCCCACGTTTGCCGTCTTCGGCAATCATCCGGACCTCGTGGCCGAGCACTACGTTCGCTTCCTCCACAACGGCTTTCGTGAGGCGTGGGGGTTCACCGGCAATCCCGTCCGCATCCTGCTGCGCGCGCGCAGCGCCTGAATGCGCCACCTCGTACCCGTCCTGCTGGCGTACCTGCTCGGGTCCATCCCGTTCGCGTACGTCGCCGGACGGATGTTGCGAGGCATCGACCTGCGGGAGCATGGGTCCGGCAACCTTGGCGCCACCAATGTACAGCGCACGCTGGGAACCCCCGTGGCGGCGGTGGTGCTCCTCCTCGACGCCGCGAAGGGCGCCGTTCCGACGCTCCTGTTCGCGCGATGGTTCGGCATCGATGCCACCAGCGCGTGGCCGCTCGTCTTCGGCCTCGCCGCCATCGTGGGGCACGTACGCCCGCTCTACCTCGCGGGGAAGGGGGGCGGGAAGGGCGTGGCCACCTCCACGGGCGTCTTCCTGGCGGCCGCTCCGCTGGCAACGCTGATCGCCATCGCCGTCTTCGCCGGCACCGTCGCCATCTCGCGTTATGCGTCGCTCGGCTCGCTGCTCGGCGCGGCGTCGCTGCCGATCGCCATTGTGCTCATGCAGCAACATGAATCCCCCGTGCTCGTAACCAGCATCGCGGTCGCGCTGTTCGTCTTCTGGACGCATCGATCGAACATCAGCCGGCTGCGCCGCGGCGAGGAAGCGCGCATCACGGGACGGGTGCATTCGTGATGCGCGCGGCCGTGGTGGGAGCGGGCGCGTGGGGCACCGCGCTGGCGACCGTGCTCGCACGCGGCGGTGGCAGCGCCCGGGAGGTGCTGCTCTGGGCGCACGAGGCGGATGTGGTGGAGTCCATCAACCGCGAGCGTCGCAACCGCTTCCTCCCCGGCATCGACCTGCCCGACACGCTGATCGCCAGCGCGGATCTCGAACAGACGGTATCGGCGGCCGAGCTCGTGGTCTTTGCACCGCCTTCCCACGTGCTGCGCGCGCTGTCGCGGCGCGTCTCGCACGCCATCGGTCCAAGGGCGACGCTGGTCGTCGCAAGCAAGGGGATCGAGGAGGACACGCTGGCGATCATGACCGACGTCGTGGCGGGCGAGGTGCCCGGGCGCCCGGTCGTCGCGCTGTCGGGGCCGAGCTTCGCCGCCGAGGTCGCGGTCGGCCAGCCGACGGCGGTGGTGGCGGCGTCGCGCGACGGCGAGGCGGCCCGGCGCACGCAGGAGGCGCTCAGCTCGGAGCAGTTCCGTGTGTACACGCACGATGACGTGACGGGCGTGGAGCTTGGCGGATCGCTCAAGAACGTGATGGCGGTGGCGACGGGCATCGCCGAGGGCGTGGGGCTCGGCTACAACTCGCGTGCCGGGCTGATCACGCGGGGCCTCGCCGAGATGACGCGGCTCGGCGTCGCGTTAGGCGCCCGGCCGGAGACCTTCGCGGGGCTCGCCGGCCTTGGCGACCTGGTGCTCACCTGCACCGGGTCGCTGAGCCGCAACCTGGCGCTCGGCGTGGCGCTGGGGCAGGGGCGCTCGCTCTCGGACGCGCTGGCGGGGAAGGACACGGTGGCCGAAGGCGTACGGACGACACGAAGCGCCAGCGCGCTGGCGCGCCGCGAGCGGGTGGACATGCCCATCGTGACCGCCGTCCACCGGATTCTGTTCGACGGCGAGGCGCCGCGCGCGGCGATCAGTGCCCTCATGGCGCGCGAGCTGCGCGCGGAGCAGGACGAATGACCAACACGCACACCGTGCAGGAGTTCTTCTCGATCGGTGAAGTCTGCGCGATGACCGATCTCAAGCCCCACGTGCTGCGGTACTGGGAGAGCCAGTTCCGCTTCCTCAACCCGGCCAAGAACCGGTCGGGCAACCGCGTGTATCAGCGTCGCGAGATCGAGCTGATCCAGCTCGTCAAGCACCTGCTGTACACCGAGAAGTACACCATCGACGGCGCCCGCCAGAAGGTCGACGCCCACCGGCGCAGCGGTGCCCTCAAGCCCAGCGCGCGCGTGGCGCTGGACGCGCAGACCATGGAGACACTCGAGGCGGGGCTGGAGGACATTCTCCGCCACCTCACCGGCGAAACCGGGGCGACTGGCTGAATGCGCTTTCTGGTCACCAACGACGACGGCTTTCTCGCGCACGGTCTCGAAGCGCTCGTCCGCGCGGCGGAGCCGCTCGGCGAGATCTTCGTCGTCGCCCCCGATCGCGAACAGAGCGCCACCAGCCACTCACTCACGCTGCATCACCCGATCCGGCCGGTGCAGCGGGACACGAATCGCTACCAGGTGGACGGCACCCCGACCGACTGCGTGATGCTGGCCGTGGAAGCGCTCATGGAGCATCGCCCCGACTTCGTGCTCAGCGGCGTGAATCACGGCCCCAACATGGGTGAGGACGTGCTTTATTCGGGCACCGTCGCCGCGGCCATGGAAGGGCTGATGCTCGGCATCCCGTCCATCGCCTTCTCGTACGCGGGCGGGGACCTGCGCACCGACCCTCTCGTCATCGACGACCAGGTGCCGCTGCTCACCCGGCTCATCGCGCACCTCACGACGCTCGAGTCGCTGCCACGCGATACGCTGCTCAACGTCAACCTCCCCCCGTCGCGGAGCGCCGGCATTCGCGGCACGCGCCTGACGCGGCTTGGCCGGCGAGTCTATTCGGGATCGCTCACCCCCATGACGGATCCGTGGGGGCGCAGCATATTCTGGATCGGCGGCGGTGCCGCGAACTGGGATGCCAGCGAAACCGATTCCGATTTCCGCGCCATACGTGACGGCTTCATCTCGGTCACACCGCTGCACCTCGACCTCACCAATCGCCAACTGCTCGATAACCGGGAGGACTGGTGGAGGAACCTGTAAGGCAGGAGTATCGCGGCGCGCGACGACGGCTCGTCGAGCAACTGCAGGAGAAGGGCATTCGTGACCTCGCGGTGTTGCGCGCGATCGAGATGACGCCGCGCCACCTGTTCGTGCCCAGCGGCGTCCGGCACCGTGCCTACGAGGATGCGCCGTTGCCCATCGGCAACAACCAGACGATCTCGCAACCATTCATTCATGCGAGCTATCTGCAGGCGCTGCAGCTCACCGGACATGAGAAGGTCCTGGAGATCGGCACCGGCTCGGGCTACCAGACGGTGCTGCTCGCCCACCTGGCCGCGCAGGTGTTCTCGATCGAGCGCGTCGGGGCGCTGCTGGAGGGAGCGCGGGTGGCGATTCGCGAGTGCGGCGTGTCGAACGTGTCGCTGCTGCACGGCGACGGTACCATCGGCTGGCGTCAGTACGCGCCCTATGACGCCATCCTCGTGAGCGCGGCCGCCCCCGACGTGCCACAGCCGTTGCTCGAGCAGCTCGCCGATGGCGGACGGCTGATCGTCCCGCTCGGCGGCCGCGACGAACAGACGCTTGTGCTGTTTACGCGGCATGGCGACCAGGTGGAGCAACGTGACATCGGCGCGGTCAAATTCGTCCCGCTGATGGGCACGCATGGTTGGACGGGATGATCGCCGGATGCGCGCTCCCGACGCGTGACCTGCGTCACTTCGTCGAGAATCGATCGCATGGCAGACTCCAGAGATTCCGATTCGCCGCTTTCGCCCCTTCGTGCGGCTCGCCCCTTCGTGCGCCCAGGCGCCGCCGGTGCACGTGGCTCGATCGCGGCCGCCGAGATTCGACCGGCACGCCTGACGCGCCCCCCGTTCCGCGTTCGTAGCTGGCCCACGCCCGCGGCGCCGACACCCCCAGCCGTCCGCGAGACGCCGGAGTCGAATCCCGTATCGGCCGTTACCGGGAGCGGCACCCACGAGAACGCCGCACCGGTCGCGATGCACCACGGCGCATCGCCCATCGAGGTTGCTCCGCACCACGCGCTCGTCGTCGACAGGGCGTCCTCGAACGACGAAGGCCATTCGGCGGAGCTCGAGATGCTCGAGCGTGGAACGCCGGACGCGCTTGTCGGATCGCCGACCGGTGCCAGCGATGTGTTGCTCGCCGAGGCGAACCGGATCGAGTCGCCGCTGGACGATGCGACCATCGATGACCGACGGACCGGCGGCGAGCGTCTCGAAGCCGTGCACCTGGACTTCGGGAACGACGATGACATGTCCGTCGACCCGCATGACGCGGAAGCCGCGTACATGGAATTCGAGAACGACGATGACATGTCCATCGACCCGCATGACGCGGAAGGTGCGCACCTGCCGGCCCTCCCCGGCGACCTTGCATCCATCGACGCCGTTTCCGCCGAACTTCTGGCGGATGCCGCGAGCGCGTTCGATGATGACGAGAGCATGTCGGCCATGGAGGCGTTCGAACTGCACGCCGAATCGGTCGACGAGCTGATGGCCCGCGATGCGAGCGCCATCGATGACGCACTGCAGGGCGCGGACGACGCGAGCGACGAAGAGTGGGACACGCCGTGGATGGCGGGGCTGCTGGCCAGTGGGGTCGCCGCGGAGCGACCGGCAGCGAACCACGCCGCGCCCGTGGAAGACGAAGCAGCTCGAGGTTCCGTCGCGGCCGACGTGTTCGAACGTCTGGCGCATCGCATTCGCGGTGGCGAGATTCCCGTGCCGGACCGGACGGCCGCGAGCGGTGATGCTGCGGTCCTGGCCGCGGTGCTGTCTTCGCTGCTTCTCGGACGATCTACTGACTGAACCTCGTGGCGGTCGTGCATCTGGTGATCACCGGTCGTGTGCAGGGTGTCGGCTTCCGGTGGTACATCCGGGAGCACGCCCGGCAATCCGGACTCGCGGGCTGGGTGCGCAACCGCGCCGACGGTGCCGTGGAAGTCGCTGCCGCCGGCACGGTGGAGCTGCTGGATGCACTGACGCGCGCCGCCCGGCACGGCCCCCCGGGCGCACACGTCGCGGAAGTGCGTTCGCTCGCGACCGAGTCGCTGGCCGAGCTGCCGCATCCCTTCACAGTGCTGCGCTGAGATGACGCCCCTTCGCGGGACCGAGCCGCTGGTCGAGCGCCTGTCGGCCGCCATTCGCGATGTGCCGGACTTTCCACGCCCCGGCATTCTGTTCAAGGACATCACGCCGCTGCTCGCCGACGGCGAGCTCTTTCGCGCGGCGTGTGATGCGCTCGCGGCACCGTACGACGACGAGGAGATCACGCACGTCGTGGCGGTCGAGAGCCGCGGATTCATCCTTGGCGCACCGATCGCCCACCGGTTCGGCGCTGGCTTCGTGCCCGTGCGCAAGTCGGGGAAGCTGCCGCACGTGACGCATCGGGAGACCTATGCGCTCGAGTATGGCAGCGACGAACTCGAGATCCATGCCGACGCGCTGCGCCCAGGTGATCGCGTCGTGATCGTCGACGACGTCCTGGCCACCGGCGGCACCGCGGCTGCGACGTGCAGGCTGGTCGACGCGCTGGGGGCAACCGTCATCGGGTGCTCCTTCCTGGTTGAACTCGGCTTCCTGTCGGGGGGCGAAGCAATCGCCGGACGCCGGCGTCACGCGTTGCTCGTGTACTGACGGCGCGCGGTCGCCCGCGGAACGCGACGACGGCAGGCTGCGCCCTGCCGCGAACCATCCGCGGTCCGGGGTGGTGACGCGGCATCCGGCTTGCCCGGCCGGCGACGGCCGACGATGTTCGACGGGTGAGCGATCAGACCAGATTCGTCGGAAACGACCGCGTCCTGTTCGGCATCATCTTCGGCGTACTCGCGTTCTGGCTGTTTGCGCAGACCACGCTGAACATCTCGCCGGTGATGGCCGACGACCTCGGCATCCGGACGAGCGTGATGAACATCGCCGTCTCGATCACGGCGCTGTTCTCCGGCATCTTCATCGTCGTCATCGGCAGCCTGGCAGATCGCTTCGGTCGCGTGAAGATGGTGCAGATCGGCTTCGTGCTGAGCATCATCGGCTCGCTGCTGGTCGGCGCGGCGCCGGCCGGTTCATCGGCCGTGACCTTCCTGATGCTCGGCCGCATCCTGCAAGGACTCTCGGGCGCGTTCATCATGTCCGCGAGCCTCGCCCTCCTGAAGGCGTACTGGGATGGGGCGGCACGCCAGCGGGCGATCTCCCTCTGGTCCATGGGTTCGTGGGGGGGCTCCGGCTTCGCCGCCCTGTTCGGCGGCCTGATGGCGCAGAGCATTGGCTGGCGCTGGATCTTCTTCGCCGCGGCGGCGCTCTCGCTGCTTGGCATGATCATGGTGGCGGGGACGCCGGAGAGCCGGGCGCCGGCGAAGGGCGAGTATCGGTTTGACACCGCCGGCGTGCTCAGCTTCATGGTGATGATGGTCGCACTTCAGATCGTCGCCACTCAGGGCGCGAGTCTCGGGTGGACCAGCCTGCCGGCCCTGGGGCTGATGGCAACCAGCATCGTGTTCGCGGTGCTGTTCTTCCGGATTGAATCTCGCAACCCGAATGGCTTCGTCGATTTCAAGCTGTTCCGGAACCTGACCTACACCGGCGCCACGATCTCGAACTTCCTGCTCAATGCCACGGCCGGCATCCTCATCGTGGCCATGATGCTGGTGCAGCTCGGCGGCGACATGACCGCGCAGGAGGCGGGGTTCCTCACGATTGGCTACGCGATTGCCATCGTCGCGTTCATCCGCGTTGGCGAGAAGCTGCTGCAGCGGTTCGGACCGCGCCGTCCGATGATCTGGGGCTCGGTCATCGTCGGCGCCGCCATCGCCTGCCTCCTGCCGACCAACCTGATGCTGGACAGCTACCGGATCCTCGCGATCGTCGGGTTCACGCTGTTCGGCCTCGGCCTCGCCTTCTATGCGACGCCGTCGACCGACGCCGCGCTGTCGGCGCTGCCGGATGACCAGGCAGGTTCGGGCGCCGGTATCTACAAGATGGCCTCGTCGCTGGGTGCATCGTTCGGCGTCGCGATCTCCGCGACCGTCTTCACGGCGCTGAGCGACAGCAACCGGTCGGTGGCGTGGATCGAGGGGGTGATCACCTACGTCGGCCGTCAGGACAATCTCGCCGTCCGCGAGGCCGCGTTCTTCGCCCTGGCAATCAACCTGCTGATGGTAGTGGCGGCGATCGTCTCGATCATGGTGACGATCCCCAGGCAGAAGCCGGCCAGCTGACAGCCGGGGTCAGACGCCTGTCGGTCGACCTGCACATGAAGATTCGGGGAGGACACGAAATGAGCACGATCCAGTCGGCGCTGGAAGCGGACAGGGCATTGATGCGCGAGTGGTTCGAAGAGCTGCATCGAAACCCCGAGCTTTCCATGCAGGAGGAGAAGACCGCGACATACATCGCGGATGTCGTACGCCAGTTTGGCTACGACGTCGAGACAGGAATCGGAGGGCACGGCATCGTCGCCTCCATGAGGGCGGGGGCGGGTGGCAAGGCCATCGGGCTGCGAGCCGACTTTGACGCGCTGCCTATCCAGGAGGTCAACGAGCTCGCCTACAAGAGCACGGTGGATGGCGTGGCGCACCTGTGCGGCCACGATGGGCACACCACCATGCTGCTCGCGGCGGGCAAGTACCTCGCCGAGACAAAACGATTCAACGGCACGGTGCGCCTCATCTTCCAGCCGGCCGAGGAGACCATGCAGGGTGGCCCGGCCATGATCAACGACGGACTGTTCGATCGCTTTCCGGTGGATGCCGTCTTCGGCATGCACAACATGCCGGGGCTCGAGCTGGGCAAGCTGTACTTCGCGCATGGCGACGTGATGGCCGCCGTGGATAACTGGGAGATCGAACTCACGGGGAAGGGCGGCCATGGTTCCATGCCGGAGTTGAGCATCGATCCGGTGGTCGCCGGGGCCTCGCTGGTGATGGCGCTCCAGACGATCGTGTCGCGCAACGTTTCGCCGCACAACAGCGCGGTCGTGACCGCTGGCGCCTTTCAGGCGGGGAACGCGGGCAATGTGATCGCGCAGTCGGCCACGCTGCGCCTGTCGATCCGCACGAAGACGGCCGCCGATCGCGAACTGGTGCTCACACGGGTCCGCGACCTCGTGAGGACGCACGCCGAGGGTTTCGGCTGCGCGTCGGAGATTCGCGAGGGGGTCCCGGGCGCGGTGCTCGTCAACGATGAGCAGGAGACCCTTCGCGCCGCCGACATCGCGCGCGCGGCGTTCGGCGACGAGCAGGTGGTGTACCCCGGTCCGACCTTCCTGGGATCCGAGGACTTCGCCTTCATGCTGCAGGTGAAGAAGGGAACCTATTGCTTCATCGGCAACGGCGACACGCCGATGGTGCATCACCCACAGTTCATCTTCAACCAGGACAACCTGCCGAAGGGGGCTGCATACTGGGCAGCGCTCACGGAGGGGTACCTTCGGTGAAGCATCGGCACGGCCCGCGCAATCGAGGCGAATTCGGACGCGGGGGAGTCGGGTGACGGATGGGTACCGTACAGGGGCGAGTGAACTCGCGCGAAAGAGACAAGTTCGTTATTTTGTGGGGCTTGCGTCGCCATGTCGGCTGCCCGGCGGTTCCGGAGCACCTGCAGTATCGCCCCCGTAGCTCAGGTGGATAGAGCGACGGTTTCCTAAACCGCAGGTCGCGCGTTCGAGTCGCGCCGGGGGCACTGCGCGGCGTCTCTGCCGGCTGCGGCGCGGGTTGGCGCCGACGCCGAACTATCGCTGAATTGCGTGCAGAGAACGTCGTTTCGTGTATGGATTCTGCAATCTGTTGTACTGCAGTAATTTCGCCGTTGTCACATCAACTTCTTTCTTCGGTTCATGTCCCATTCCAGAGCAAGCTCTTCGTCCGGTAACGCCGTCGAAGATCGCGCCGTCGCCTCGCTCACCTGGGCTCGTGAGAATCTGACCGCCGTCATCATCGGCGCGGTCGTGGTTGTCGCCGGCATCGTGGGGATCAGCGTTGCCAGGCGATCCGCGGCCATCAAGGAAACGCGCGCGGAGCAGGCGCTGTTCGCCGCGCAGCAGTCGTTCACGGCCGGAAACCTTCCGCTGGCCCAGTCGGACCTCCAGAAGATGCTTGCGCGCTATGACGGCACGCGGGCGGCCGACCAGGCCTCACTGCTGCTCGCGCAGATTCACTATCAGGCCGGCCAGGTTGATTCCGGGTTGGTGCTGTTGGGGAAGATGACGTCCGCTGGGCCCGAGGGCGCGGCGGTGGACGCTCTGCGCGCCGCGGGGCTGGAGACGCAGAACAAGCTGGACGATGCAGCGGCGGCGTACCAGGCGGCGGCACAGAAGGCGGGAGCCGGGAGCGTGGCCGATGGCTACCGTGCCGAGGCGGCGCGGGTACTGGCGACGGCGGGCAAGAAGGACGAGGCGCTTGCCATCTGGCGCGAGCTCGCCAACGACGAGGAGTCGTTCTACGCGGCGGAGGCACATGTGCGCATCGGGGAGCTGACCGCGACGGTGGCCGGCACGAACTGATCACGCCTGATTACAGGCAGCCTCTCGGTCGGGAATCAGGCCGACCTCACGCACTGCGTGAGGTCCGAGCGAGGGAAGTGACGAGGAAAGCGAGGCATCAATCACAGGGCGACGGCTACGGCTGTCGCCCTTCTGATTGGCTGCTGGCTACTACGTATAATATATGTTATGTCAACTACGCTCGTGGAGAACTGTGGAGAACCAGTCAACCGCTGCCCCTCCATCGATTCTCCATGTGATTGTTTGACATCCGGTTGCGCGCCAGGACCTGCCTCACTGGGCTCCCGCCGCGATCAATCCTCGACCGCCAGCTCGCCCCGGAACACGATTCGTCCTTCGCCACGTAGCCGCGGCGCACTGTCGCCTTCGTTTCCAGGCAAGCTCACGGTCAGGAAGCGCCCGGAGCTGGTCTGGATCCGCGTCTCCGAGCCCGCCAGTCCCCAAGCGCGCAGCACCGCGACCGTGGCCACGGCTCCGGTCCCGCACGCCAGTGTCTCCGCCTCCACGCCGCGTTCGTACGTCCGCATCCGCCACCCGGCACCCGTGGCCAGCGGCGACACGAAGTTGACGTTGGCGCCATCGCGAAGCCCGGGGTCTCGACGCAGCATGCGCCCCGTCCCCTCCACGTCGACACCCTCCACGTCTTCCACGGCCGCCACCAGGTGCGGCACCCCGACGCGAGCGAACCCCAGCGGACCAGTCGTGTAGGGCTCGCCCGCCGGCGTGAATACCTCGGCCAACTCCTCCACGGCGCGCAGCTCCACTTCGGGTTCCCCCCCGACCAGGCGCGCGCGCACCATCCCGTCGTCGGTGCCGAACTCGAACGACTCGCCCGGCGACGCCAGCCCCAGCTCCACCGCCAGCCGTGCGCTGCACAGCGTCGCGTTGCCACAGAGGCTCGCGAGCGAGCCGTCGGCATTCAGGTACCGGATGGCGAACGGCCCCCGGTCGTGCGGAAGCAGGAACACCACGCCGTCCGCCCCGACCCCGGTGCCGCGAGCGCACAGCCGCTGAACCGTCGAGGCTTCCGCCAGCACACCTGCTGCCTCGGTTCGAGCATCGAAGAAGATGAAGTCATTCCCCGAGCCGGAGAGCTTGTAGAACCGCCGTGTATAGCTCGTCATGGCTCAGAGACGACCGGTCATCGCCCACCATCTCAGCCGCCAGACCATCCAAACGGCCTCGCGAACGATCCGCTTCGACATCTTGCTCTCGCCCTCGGTGCGATCCACGAACACGATCGGAATCTCGACCAGTCGAAAGCCCTTTCTGAAGGCCCGAAAGCTCATCTCGATCTGAAACGCATAACCATTTGATCGCACATCGTTTAGATCGATCGCTTCAAGTACTTTCCGCCGAAAGCACTTGAAGCCTCCGGTGCCGTCGAACAATTGGAGGCCGGTGACAGCTCGAGCGTAGATGTTCGCGCAATAGCTGAGCATCAGCCGCCCCATCGGCCAGTTCACCACCGTGACGCGCCCGTTGCGATATCGCGAGCCCAGCACGAGGTCCGCGTTCTGGATGGCCTCGAGAAACTGCGGCAGGTGCGTGGGATCGTGTGAGAAGTCCGCATCCATCTCGAAGACGAACTCGTAGTCGCGCTCCAGCGCCCAGGCGAACCCCGCCAGGTACGCGGTGCCGAGCCCCATCTTGCTTGGGCGATGCATCCCGTGCACCCGCGCATCGCCCGCCGCGAGGCGATCGACGATCTCACCCGTGCCATCCGGCGAGCCGTCGTCGACGACCAGGACCTCCAGTCGATCATCCTGCTCCAGCACCGCCTCGATCAGCCGTTCGATGTTGTCCCGTTCGTTGTACGTGGGCACGATCACCAGCGCGCGTTCAGCCATGCGACACCTCGGCGCGCCGAGGCAGCCGCACCAGTCCGGCCAGTGAGGCGACGACGGCGAGCAGCAGGGCGACGAGCGTCACGCGCTTCCCCGTATGATATGGTGCGCTGTCGAAGGTGAGCTCCACGCGCGTGGCGCCCTGAGGCATCGGAATACCGAGCAGCGTGTAGTCCGCGCGTTCCACGGTCACCGGCTGTCCATCCACGGTGGCCGTCCACCCCGGGTACCAGTTCTCCGAGACGAGCAGCGCCGAGCCGGCCGGCGCCGGTGCCGACAGCGTGAGCGACACGCGGCCGGGGGCGTACGACGTGACCGTCGCGCCCACGTCGAGGGGCGCCGGCAACTGCTGCAGCGACTCCCCCTTCACCGTTGCCGACGTATCAAAGAGCGCCACGGTCCGCACATCGAATCGCGGATCGAGGATGGTGCCGATGACCTGCTGGTCCGGTGCGTTGACGATTGTCGTCGTCAGCCAGGCGTACGGATTCTCCCCTGGAAGGCGGAACAGCGAAACCTCGGTGCCCACGGCGTTGCGCACCGGCCCGGCCACGAGTTCCGCACCGGGTATGGGCGATTCGCGAGCGTTGACGAGGAGATACTGCACATTCATGAGGTGCCAGAAGTTCGGGTTGGCAATCTGGATCCAGTTGTTCGCGCGGCCGCCGAGCTGGTCGAAGCGTCCGAGTTCGTTGCCGTGGTAGCCGAGCACCTGACGCACTTCGTGAACCATGAGCGCGTCGCCCGTGAGATACGGATCCCGCGGGGTCATGGGGCCGGGCCCCGGCACGGCCAGCACCCGCCCCGGCTGCGGCTGTGCCTTCACGTAGTCGATCGTGGCGTCGCTCGCGAACAGCTCCGCCGCGGGCGGTGAGAACAGCCAGTAGCGCTGCACGACCGACCAGAGGTCGGCTGCCAACAGCGCCACGAGCAACGTTCCGATCAACCCGGGTGTGAGGCGGCCGAGCGATGCCGCGTACATCGCGCCCGCGGCGAGCACCACGAACAGCAGCACACGAAGCGAGCCGGCCGCGAGCGCCGCGTTGTTGTCCAGCACGAAGTCCACCGCGCCCGGTGATGCGACGCTCTGAGCGAGGTTCGTCAACCCGCCGGTGACGCCCAGCACCGCGATGCCGATCGCGACACACACCCACACCAGCAGCGGGCGTGCGCGGACCTGGCCGCGCAGTGCACGTTCGGCGCCAACGGCGGCCAGCATCGCCACACAGAACGATACGACGAAGAGCATGGTGCTCGGCGCGCGGAAGAACTTCGCACCGGGGACGACAGCATAGACGAGGTGATAGAAGGGCGTGTACCCGCCGAGCGCCCAGAGCAGCGAGACGATGAACGCGCCCGTCCAGAACATGACCCAGCGGCGCTGGGCGCGGATCATCAGCGCGCCACCGAATGCGAGCCCCGCGAGCATCAGCGCGACGACGCCGATGTACTCGCTGTGCAGATGGATGCCGTTGCGCCCCCAGTAGGCATCGAGCATCCCCGTGAACTGTGGCAGGAGCATGTTGACCAGCTCCTCCGGCGGCATGGAGTAGGAGATGGCGTGCTCCCACCCTGCCCCGCCGGCGCGCGGCGAGAACGGCACATACTGCATCACGGGGAGGTACTGGATGGCCCCGATCAACCCGCCGACCATCACGGATCCCCCGCCGAACGCGAGCCGCCGCAGCGCAACGGCGCGCGGCAGTCGGCCACCACCGGTATCGGCGAAGGCGAGCAGCAGGGCGAACGCGCCACCGATGAGCAGCATGTACTGCAGGAGCTGCGGGTGCGGGCTGAGCACGGCCAGCCCGACGACAATGGCCAGCACGCCCCACACCCAGCGCCAGCCATCGCGAAGGCCCCGCAGGAGCAGGAGCAGCGTGAACGGCAGCAGCGAGCTCACGAACAGCTTGCCGTCATGCCCCGGTGATACCAGGCCGGCCACGTTGCCACCGAGCATGTAGGCCATGCCACCGGTGAGCGAGGCAAAGAAGCCGAACCCCCATGCGCGCAGAAACAGATACGTGCCCACTCCCGCGAGCCACACGTGAATGATCAGCCCCCACGACATCGCGAGATCCGTTGGCAGGATCATTCGGAGCAGGAACGTCGGATAGAACAGGTCACCGTGCATGGCAGCCACGAACGGCATCCCTCCGAACAGGTAGGGGTTCCACTGGGCGTAGGCGCCGGTCTCACGCAGCACGTCGGCGCCGAACTGGCGGAACGCGAAGCCGGCGATGTACTGGTCGCTGTGCGGGCTGACGAGGAACCCGCCGCCGAACACCGGCCAGGCGAGCGCGAGCACGACGACGGCGTAGGCGAGCGCCGCCCAGAGCACCGCATAACGCGGCGCGACCGGGGGGACGAGGGTGTGTTCGGCGGAATGGCGGTCGTTCGTCGTCATCGCGAGCGGTCGGAGGGAGCCGGGCGCAGCGCGCCGCCCAGCAGGATGAGCGTCCCCGGCGCCACCTCGAGCACGGTGAGCCAGAGCCGGGACACGATGGCGAGTATCGTCGCCTGGGCCTCGGTGGCGAGATTGAGCTGGGTCATGGCGGCAACGAGCGCCACCTCCCTGGCCACGAGACCACCGGGCGCCGGAAGAAAGAGATAGCCGACGAGGTACGAGAAGCAATAGACCGCGATCCACTGCAGAAGATGGCCGTCCGCGGTCGCCACGCCTCCGGCAGCGCCCGGGAGAACGCCGGCCGCCAGTGCGCGAAAGGCGATGCCATAGGTGAACCAGGCGAGTGTACTGCCGACCACCGCGATCCAGATGGCGCTCGCCGGCAGTACGGGGAGCGCGATCGTGCGACCGGTCACGCGCGACGCGAGACGCGCCACCCGTGGCAGCAACCAGGGCGTGGCGGCAATAGCTGCAACGGCCGCCACCACGCCGACGACGCTGCCGCGCGGAAGCAGCGCGCCGGCTCCCGTTGCAACGACCACGCCGAATCCGGCAATGAGGCTGACCAGGTTGACGAGCAGTGCCGATCCGGTCGCCGCCACCGGCGAAACGCCGGCGCGCTGCGCCATGACACCCATGGCTCCGATCTGCCACACCTTCCCCGGGACGTATCGCCAGAGATTCGAAACGAACCAGATGCGCGCGGCCGTCATCCATGCCAGCTCGTTCTGCCACGCCTCCACCACGCGTCGCCACGTCTCGATCAGCAGCGTCCACGTGGCAAGCACGACGATGGACGACAGCAGGATCCACCACCAATGGAGATCGAGATCTGCCGCCTGCGTACGCACCTGTTCCCATTGCGCGATCAGTCGCGACGCCGCGAACCAGAGCAGCAGCGCACCGGCCACAATTTCGGCCGCGACGATCAACCGCCGTTTCATGCCTCCCCCTCCCCCTCGCCGCTGGTGCGCTTGCCCGAGGCCACATCGCCGTACAGCTCGGCGTAGCGCGCGGCAACGGCCTCTGCACCGAAGCGTTTCAGCGCGCTACGCCTCGCAACGCCCGCCATCCGGCGCGCCGCATCGGGATCGAACAGCACGTCCTCCAATCGCTTCGCCAGCGCTGTCTCGTCGTCAGGCGGCACGAGCCATCCCGTCACGCCGTGCTCCACGACGTCGCGCAGCCCACCGGAGTCCCACGCCACCACGGGCGCCTCGGAGAGCTGTGCCTCAACCGCGACGAGTCCGAGCCCCTCGTCGCGCGATGGGATCGCCACCGCCGACGCAGCACGGTAGTGCGCCCCGAGCTCCGGCTGCGGCAGATGGCCGAGCCAGCGCACACGGTCGGCAACACCGATCTCGCGCGCATACGCCTCCAGCGTCGCGCGCTCGGGGCCGTCGCCTGCCACGTCCAGCGTGGAGTGCGGCAGGTGGCGAATGGCGCCGAGCAGATCGCGGAGCCCCTTCTGCGCGCTCGGCCGCCCCACGAACAGCACGCGCCCGGGCACCACCTGTCGCCAGTCCGATTCCGATCGGGGCGGAAAGAGCTCGGCACGGACGGGCATGGGAATCACGAGGGGGCGCGGCGCTCCGGTGCGCGCCACGCGATCGGCCAGAAAACCGGAGACGGTGACGGTGCGGGCTGCGCGGGCAACGACTCGTCGCATGAGTGCCGGCGCCCAGCTCGTGCCGGTCGCAAGGCGCACGTCGCTTCCGTGCATGGTGATCATGAGCGGCCGGCGTCCACCCACCAGCGGCATCGAGAGCGCGAGTCCGGCGGGAAACCACCAGTGCGCATGCAGCACGTCTGCACGCCAGCGGCGCGCCTGCAGGTCGCCGGCGCGCGCCAGCGCCACCAGCATGCCCGCCATCGCCGCGCGCGCCGACCAGCCGCGCTGCACCTGCGCCGCCATCGTTCCGGTATACGCGAGCGTTTCCCACGCTGCCGGCGCATATCGCACGCGCTGCACCGCGATGCCGTCCAGCTCCGCTCTGCTGGCCTCGCCCCGGTCGGCGGGCGCCACCACACGAACCTCGACGTCTGCACCGCGCAGCGCCACGGCGAGCGTATGCAGGAACGATCCGGCGGCGTCCCCCGGAAAGCGTGGGTAATTGTGCGTGACGAACAGGACCCGCATGCGCTGTCGATCAGCGGTCGTCCGCCACCGGCCGTTCGTCGAGACGTCGCCGCAGCTCGCGCAACTCGGCGCGCTGCTGGGCGATCGATTCGCCGAGCAGCCCGGTGGCGAAGAGAATGGATCCGAGTATGAGGCAGGTCTGGATGATGGTCCATACCGCGCGGAGTCCCACCCCGAATGCGAGGAGCGCAACCAGTGCCACTGCGCCGGAGAGCAGGCCGACGCCGAACAGCGCGGCGCCGAGCATGCCGAAGAGCAGGATCGGCTTCTGCCCGAATCGCAGCTCGAACCAGACTGCCAGCATATCGAGCACCCCGACCGGGATGCGCCCGATGCCGAACTTCGAGTGGCCGCTGTGACGGGGGTACAGCGGCACCGGCACCTCGGTCACGGTGTACCCCTGTGCGGCCGCGAGCACGATCATGTACCGGTGCCAGTCCGGACGGATCGGGAGGTGGTCCATCACCTCTCGACGATACGCCTTGACCGAGTTGAGATCCTTGACCGGCACGTGAAAGAGCGCGCGGCTGAGGCCATTGTAGATGCGCGACACGAACGCCTTCTCGTAGTGCCCCTGCTTGAACCCCGTGACCATGTCGGCGTCGCCGTCCATGATGGGCGCGACGAGGCGCGGAATGTCCTCGGGGTGGAACTGGAGGTCGGCGGGATAGAACACCAGAATGTCGCCGCGTGCCGCGAGGTATCCCGTGCGCAGCGACTCGGCGATGCCGCGCCGCGTGCGATGACGCTCGAGGCGAAGAAAGTCGTACTCGGTTACCAGCGATTGCAGCACGCGCCACGTGCTGTCCTCGGATCCATCGTCGACCACGATGACTTCGAATCGGACGTCCGAGGCGGCAAAGGTGGCCGCCGCCTGCTCCATGAAGAGTGGCAGGTTACCGGATTCGTCCTTGGCCGGCACGAGCACCGAGACATCGATCTCCCGGCGACCGCCGACGTCGTGCGACGGAACGGGCCGGTGCGCCACCATCGGCACTTCCGTCGGCACGCCGCTCACACCCGCTTCCGCATCCTGGCCGACAGCACGCCGAGCTGGTCGCGATACTTGGCCACGGTGCGCCGGGCAATCATCACACCGCTCTGCTTCAGGATGTTCACGATCGCCTGGTCGGTGAGCGGTGCCTTGGGGTCCTCGTTCTCCACGAGCTTCTGGATCTGGTCCTTGATGCCGCGCGCCGAGACGTCATCGCCGCCGGTCGTGGCCAGCCCCGACGAGAAGAAGAACTTCAGCGGCAGCACGCCACGCGGCGTCTGGACGAACTTCTCGTTCGTCACGCGGCTCACCGTGCTCTCGTGCATGGAGATGACCTCGGCCACCTCGCGCAGCGTGAGCGGCTTCAGGAACTGCACGCCCTTCTCGAAGAAGTCGCGCTGCCGCTCGACGATGTAGTTCATGACCTTGAGCATCGTCTGGCGCCGCTGCTCGATGGCCTGGATCATCCAGTTCGCCGAGTTGAGCTTGTTGGAGATGAACTCCTTGTTCTCGCCGTCGAACTTCTTCTTGTCGCGGGCGATCTCCTGGTAGGCGCGACTGAGCTTGAGCCGCGGCAGGTTCGCGTCGTTGAGGAACACGTGATAGCGGCCGTCGATCTTCTCGACCACGAGGTCCGGGATGATGTAATTGTCGCCACCGCTGGAATAGCGCAGCCCGGGCTTGGGATCGAGCTTGGCGATCTCGTCGGCCGCGGCCTGTACGTCAGCCGGCGCGATTCCGTAGCGCTTGGAGATCTCGCTCCATCGGTGGTTGATCAGCTCGTCGAAGCAGTCGCGTACGAGCTGAAACGAGAGCGTCTCCTCCTTTTTTTCCTCGCGCAACTGCAGCATCAGGCATTCCCGCAGGTCGCGCGATGCCACCCCCGGCGGGTCGAGCGACTGGATGGTCGCGAGCATCCGCTCCACTTCGTCGCTCGTGTAGAACGGCAGCTCACCGTGATCCTGCTCCTGGTCGGCGACGGCTCGCGCGACCATGTCGTTCACGCCGTCGCGGATCTCGTCGAGCGAACAGGCGAGGTACCCGTCCTCGTTCACGTTGCCCACGAACTCGTCGGCCAGCACGACCTCGCGCGGCGTCAGCTCGAGGAGCTGGACCTGGTCGCGCAGGTGATCGCTGAGGTCGCGGGTGGCGATGGTGACGGGCTCGTAGTACTCGCGCTCCTCGCGCTCCTCGCGCACGCCGTCGCCGTCGAAGCCGTCGAGCAGGATCTCCTCCCAATCGATCGGATCATCGTCGGACTTCTTGTCCTCCGCCTCCGTGGGGGCCTCGTCGGCGGTTGTTGCCTCTGCTTCGGCCTCCGTCTCTTCCTCGTCCTCGGGCTCCACCATCTCGAGGAACGGGTTGTTGAGCAGCTCCTGCTTGAGGTGCTGCTGCAGGTCGAGCAGGGGCATGTAGAGCAGATCCATCGCCTGGTACAGGCGTGGATTGATCTTGAGCTCCTGGCGGAGGTGCGTGTGCTGTCCGAGGCCCGTCTTCATCGTGTGCCCTCCACCGCCGAGAACCGCTCGCGCAGTCGTGCGGCGAGCGTGGGCCCCAGGTAGATCTCGGCCACGGTGTCATCGAACACCAGTTCGCGAACCGTTCCCGACACCTTCACCTGACCGTCGTACATGATATAGGCGCGATCCACGATATCGAGCGTCTGTTCCACGTTATGATCGGAGATGAGGACGCCGATTCCCCGGTGCCGCAAGCCGGCGACGATGGTCTGGATGTCGTGTACGGCGATTGGGTCCACACCGGCGAATGGCTCATCGAGCATCATGAACTTGGGGCTGGTCACGAGCGCCCTGGTGATTTCGAGACGGCGACGTTCCCCTCCCGACAGCTGGAACGCCTTCGCATCGCGAAGGTGGCCGATGCTCAGTTCGCCCAGCAATGACTCCAGCCGCCGGTTCCGCTCCGCCGCGGAAAGGCCCAGCGTTTCCAGGATCGCCCTGATGTTGTCCTCCACCGACAGTTTGCGGAAGATGGAGGGCTCCTGCGAAAGGTATCCGATGCCGCGCCGGGCACGCTTGTACATCGGCATCCGGGTGATATCCACCCCATCGAGCCGGATACGCCCCTCGAGGGGCTGGATGAGCCCCACGATCATGTAGAACGTGGTGGTCTTGCCGGCGCCGTTGGGGCCGAGCAGGCCCACGATCTCCCCCTGCCGGAGGCTGAGAGCGACGTCATCGACCACGCGGCGGCGACGGTAGACCTTCACCAGCCCCTCGGCTTCCAGCACGCTGCCGGCCGCCTCCGTGGCGGGCGCGGCCGCGAGGCGTTCACCGGTACCGGGGACCGTTGCGTGCTCCCCCGTTTCCCGCAGCGCGTTGGCGATGATCGTCCGCTGGGGCGCGATCTCCGCCCACAGCGACGGCGCCAGCGTGATGCGGACCTCGGTGTCGCTGTTCTGCGGCGCGTCGGTAAGCAGGCCGAGCCCCCGCAACCGCGGAAGGACCGAACGAACCAGGTGCTCACGTACTTCATCAAGTCCGAGGCGCCCCGCCTCGCGCTCCACGTCGCGCCCTTCGGCGCGCAGGGCGGCCAGATAGTCGTCGCGATAGCGGATGGCTGCCTGATGGAGCGTCGAGGTTCCCTGCTCGTCGGACTCGCTCACGATGGCGTGCAGCGCGAGCACCACCGAGCGGTCGCCGCCGGAGGACTCGTCGATGATCCGGCGCACCCGGTCGGGGAGTGGTCTGTCGTTCATCGACTGCGCCCTCCCTCGGTCGCCGGCAGCATGGCGGGCGATCGTGACGCGGGTGGTCCGGACGGAGCGGGGGCTGGCGGCGGCACCTTCACCGGCGGTGGAGCCGTGGAGTCGGGCGGGGTGGCGGTCGAGTCACGCGCGGTTGTGTCACGGCGAGCGGCTGACGTATCGGCAACCGGCTCCAGGAACATCCCGGCAGCCTGCTCATGAACGGTCACGGTCTGGACTTCGCCGACTCCGAACGCGACCGTGATGGACGTGCCGCGCACGTAGTTGAGCGACGGGGGCGCCAATGGGCCATCACCCGACGGCACCTGGTAGTACGACGCGGCATTGCCGACCGCGAAGAGTTCGCGCAGCGGTGGACTCCTGGAACTGTCTGCCGTGGCGACCGAATCGAAGCTCGCCACGAGAGTGTCGCCACGCAGCCAGTCGCGTTCGTCGCTCCGCAGCTTCAGCGTATCGGGAATCGTTTCCGCGTAGGCGCGTCCAATGGCGTGCACGTCACGCAGGCGTTGCCCCGGCATGTAGATGTCGAGGGAATCGGCCTCGATGGTTCGCTCCGGTGTGGTGGCCAGCGCGCGCGATGGCCCCCAGGCGATTGCGCGGGAGAGCTCTTCTTCTTCCACGCGCAGGTCGATCGTATCGGACACGAGATCGAGGTCGTCGCTGTGCGCGTGCGCCGAGTCGACCGCGATCACGCGCTCCAGCTTCTCGTCGCGCGAGAACAGGTCGATCACGCGCCCCGTCAGGTTGAACGGACGCTCGCCCCGGGAGACGATACGCGGGTTGCGCATCAGCCGGGCGAACTCGAGCTCGTTGTTCATCAACGCCGAATCGGCCAGGGCGATCATGTCCGGGCGGGTGATCTCCACCTGGCCGCCGGCATGAAAGAGGCTGTCGCCGATGCTCGTGACGCGCTGTGCCAGGAGGGTGACCGGGTCGGACTTCCGCCCCATGGAATCCACTTCGATGAACGTGAAGAGCGGGCGACCCTCGGCGTCCATGCGTGACACATCGCGCACCCCCGCCACGGCACGATAGTAGATCGCGCGCGGGCCGCGCATCTCCGAGCCGTTCGTGCTGCGCGCGTGCACGTTCTGTTCGGCCACCAGCTTCTCGTCGATGAGCGTGTAGGTGGCGCGCGCGGCGTCGATGGTGATTCGCGGCTCCTGGTAGCGTACGTTGCCGATCAGCAGGTACGTGCCGCTCGGGTCGTAGAGTTCGGCGCTGTCGGCGCGGATGGTGATGTCCTGCCCCCGACAGGTGAAGAGCACGCCGCCGGCGAGAAACGTGTTGTACTTTGTCGTGACCGGATCCTTCGCGCTGAACGACCGCTCGCCGGTGTAGTCCCAGTTGCATCGCCGCCCGGAGCCGGACGTCGCCTGCGCCGCCACGGTCGTCGCGCCGGCCGCCACTGCAACCAGCGCCCATGCAACCGCACGCGATACTCTCATCGGTCGGGCAGCCTGATGTCGCTGCCGCTTCCCTTGGCTCCGCTCAGCACACGAAACGTGTTCATCTGCGGATCCGTGATGAAGCCCACCCCCTCGATCCGGCGCCCCGGCTCGGTGAACACGAAGGCGCTGTCGCTGGTGATCTCATTGGCGGTAGGATCATAGCGCAACTGCTGCGTCTCGAGCTTGCGGCCGGCCTCGGAGATGACGACCACGTCGCCCCACCCCTCCATGGTACCCAGGCGCACGTTGTAGGCGCCGCGCTTTGCCGTCAACGTCCCGTCCTTCGCGCCGACGGAGTTGAAAAAGGTCGTGCGCACCTGCCTGAGGTCGAGGCGGGTGTTGTCGTCGTAGGTGTACATGGTATCGGCAAACATCTCCCCGCGGGCGATGCCGTTGCCTGTGACCATCCAGTGCACCCCATACAGCACCTGCTCGGCGCTGTCCGCCGCGAGATCAGTGGCCACCGGAGGCTCGGCGCCATTCTGCTTGCACGCGCCGGCGAGGGCCGCCGCCGCGACCGCAATCACCACCGTGATCCGCCTCACGCCACCCCCGCCCGCATCAGATCGTGCAAGTGCACCACGCCGCAGATGGACCCGTTGGAATCGAGCACGGGCATCGCCATGATCC